>CAZCGG010000318.1:0-4465 GCA_964498135.1 uncultured Candidatus Moduliflexus sp. | reverse complement strand
GGAAGCGACGGACGCGGCCATCCCGCAGATTCAGCATTTGCGCTGGGAAACGTAAGGCCGCGCCTCCGTGATTCTCCCAACTCTTTCAGGATGCGGCCAAGACGACAACGAATCGGAGAAAGGAACGAAGCGAAAATTCGTTCCTTTCTCCGATTCGTTGTCGTTTTAAGGGCAGCCCTCCCCCTCGGGATGCAAAAAAGCATGTCATTTGTTCAATACACAATCTGAATCGGCTGCTGCTCCTTCACGCGCTTTTCGCCGAGCGACGTGCCGCAGCGCGCGCAGCGATAATCATACAGATCGCCATCCGGCAGCACGAGCAGCAAAAATTCCCGCACCGGCATGGATTGGCGGCATTTCGGGCAAAATAATTCCGTCGCGGCAAAATCTTTGTATTGGGCATTTCGATTGGAATATGGATTCATAGGTTTTCTCCGAGGCTTCGGAGGTCTTAGAGACCTCCGAAGCCTGCGCCTCATTCATATTTCAATTTCGGCTTGCGGGCGGCAGTCGCTTCATCCAAGCGGCGCACTTTGGCGAGATGCGGCGCGGATTTCAGCGTCTCCGCGTTGGTTTCGGCTTCACCGGCAATGGCGAGCATCGCCGCGATAAACTCGTCGAGCGTCTCCTTGCTTTCGGTTTCCGTCGGCTCAATCATCAACGCGCCATGCACGATAAGCGGGAAATAAACCGTCGGCGGGTGATAGCCGTAATCCATCAGCCGCTTGGCAATGTCAAGCGTCGTCACGCCGAACGCGCCCTGCTTTTTGTCCGACAGGACGCATTCATGCTTGCAGACGCCTTGATACGGCACATCGTAGGCGTCTTGCAGCCGCGCGCGGATGTAATTCGCGTTCAGCACGGCGGTTTCCGCCGCCTGCTTCAAGCCCGCCGCGCCCATCGAAAGAATATACGCATACGCCCGCGCCATGATGCCGAAATTCCCGAAAAATGCGCGGACTTTGCCGATGGAATCGGGGCGGTCGCTGTCCAGATAATACGCCTGTTTCGCCGCGTCATATTCCGGCAGCGGCGTCGGCAGAAACGGGGCGAGCGCGGATGTGACCGCCACCGGGCCGGAACCGGGGCCGCCGCCGCCGTGCGGCGTGGAAAATGTCTTGTGCAGGTTGACGTGCATCACGTCAATCCCCATGTCGCCGGGGCGGACTTTGCCGAGCAGCGCGTTCAGATTCGCGCCGTCGCCATAAACCAAGCCGCCTTTGGCGTGGACGATGTCGGCAATGTCGCAGAGATGCGTTTCAAACAGGCCGAGCGTGTTCGGATTCGTGATCATGATCGCGGCCACGTCCTCCGTCATCGCCGCCGCCACCGTCGCCGGATCCGCGCAACCGTCCGCTCCCGACGGAATCGGCACGGTGTCGTAGCCGGAAAGCGTGCAGCTTGCCGGGTTCGTGCCGTGCGCGGAGTCGGGAATCAACACCTTTTTGCGCGGATTGCCCTGTTTTTCCAAATACGCCCGAATCATCATCATGCCGGTCAATTCGCCGTGCGCTCCGGCGGCGGGTTGCAGCGTGGCGCGGGCGAAGCCGGTGATTTCGCACAGCGCGCGCTCCAATTCCCACATCAGCCGGATCGCGCCCTGCGCCAATGCTTGCGGCGCATGCGGATGCAGCCGGGCGAATCCATCGAGCGCGGCGGCCTCTTCGTTCATTTTCGGGTTATATTTCATCGTGCATGAGCCGAGCGGGAACAGGCCGGAATCAATGCTGTAATTCCACTGCGACAGGCGCGTAAAATGGCGCACGACATCCACTTCGCTCACTTCCGGGAATCCCGCGAGGTCGTCGCGCAGGTACGCGGCGGGAATCACGTCTTCCGGGCGCGTTTCCGGCGCGTCGCATTCCGGCAGCGACGCGCCTTGCCGCCCCGCGACGCTCCGCTCGAAAATCAACGGCTCATTAAAGATCAAGCCCGATGTGCCAATATTTTTTTGTTTCATGATAAAAGATTTCAACGCAAACGGCGCAACCGCCGCAAAAGACGCAAGCGTGAGAATTTGCGTCTCTTGCGGCGGTTGCGTCTCTTGCGTTACGCTGTTAACAGCCGGACGAGCCGGTCAATGTCCTCTTTGCGGTGTTGTTCGGTCACGCAGATGAGCAGCGCGTCGCCGAGTTCGGGATACGCATTCGTCAGATTCACGCCGCCGATGATTTTTTCATTCAGCAGACGGCGCAGAATCTCATCCGCCGGGCGCGGCGCGCTGACGGCGAATTCGTTAAACGTCGGGCGCGAAAAGCGCAGGCGGTAGCCCGGAATCTGCGCGATGGCACGCTTGGCGTATTCGGCAAGCTGAAAATTCCGTCGGGCAAGCTCTTTCAGGCCGGTTTTGCCGAGCAGACTGAGATGAATCGTCGCGGCAAGAGCGCACAAGGCTTCGTTGCTGCAAATATTCGAAGTCGCCTTTTCGCGCTTGATGTGCTGCTCCCGCGTCGAGAGCGTCAGGACAAAGCCGCGCTTGCCGTCCACGTCGGTCGTTTCGCCGACAAGCCGCCCCGGCATTTTGCGGATGATTTTCCCTTTCGGGTCGCTTTTGATGGCGAAAAAGCCGATGTACGGCCCGCCGAAACTGACCGGATTGCCGAACGCCTGCGCCTCGCCGACGACAATATCCGCGCCGAATTTGCCGGGCGCGGCCAACAAGCCCAACGCCACCGGCTCGGCGACGGCGACAATCAGCAATGCGCCCTGTTCATGGGCGATTGCGGCGATTTCCTGCAACGCTTCGATGACGCCGAAAAAGTTTGGATATTGCGCGACGACGCAGGATGTATTCGACGAGATTTTTTGCCGGAGCGCGGCGAGATCAAGCCCGCCATCGGCGGCCGTGCCGATTTCCGTCACGGCAATGCCGACTTGCCGCGTGTACGTGTTCACGACGCGCCGATAATCCGGGTGCAGCGCGGACGCGATGACGGCTTCGGAACGCTCATTGACGCGCTGCGCCATCAACACGGCTTCCGCGACGGCGGACGCGCCATCGTACATCGAGGCGTTTGCCGCGTCCATGCCGGTCAATTGGCAGATCAGCGTTTGAAATTCGAAAATCGCTTGCAGCGTCCCCTGCGCGATTTCCGGCTGATACGGCGTGTAGGCGGTCGCAAATTCGCCGCGCGACGCGAGATATTTGACGACGGACGGGACGAAATGGGCATACGCGCCCGCGCCCAAAAAGGAGACGTATTCGTCCGGCGAGCCGTTCATGCGGCTCAATTCGGTCAGATAGCGGAGCGTTTCCATCTCCGAGCGCGGCGGCGGAAGCTGCAAGTCCCGCTTCAGCCGAACGCTAACGGGAATGTCGGCGAACAAGTCGTCAATCGCCTTGACGCCGACCGTCTCAAGCATCTGCTGGCATTCTTCTGGTGTGTTTGGAATATAACGCATACTGTTTCGAAAAGCTCGCCGCGCCGCGCGCGCCTGTCAATCAGGCATTTTCGGCGGCGGCGAGCGCGTGAATAACGAGGGTGGCTCTACATAACGCAGGTTATCGGCGCGGGGGTTTCTGTCAAGAGGGAAAATCAGGGGGCGCAGCCGTTTTGAAAAAAGCCGTCAGACAAGTCGAATGTGTCTGACGGTGAGGGCGAGACTTCAAAAGTCTTTAGACGTTTGAAGTTTTTTACGGCCTCATTCTCCAATCGTTTCAAGCCTAATTCGGCAAAGGTGGCTTGCGCTTCGGCAAATAGGCGTTTCGAGATTTCAAACGTTTCGGAGACGTTTGAAGTCTTTTGCTCGCGCAATTCGGCGAGGAGAAGTTGCCCTTCAACGAGTTTGGCTGCGGCCGCGTGATGAGGCTGCTGCTGGCGCGTGAAGATGGCGTTCGTTAAACTGTACTTTAGATGGCTTTGGCAGCTTTCCGTCGTTTTGGGGTGGGGATGCGTGTCAGTTGCAACACTAAACGTAACGCTGCATTGACCGCCTCTTCATCAGGAAACGCTTCCGCCACATCTGGCGCTAAGCGGACAAGGTTTGTGCCGGCGCGATACCGCGCCGCATATTTTCCCCGGACGCCATCTTTCAATAATTCGTGTAAGTCATATTCCGGGCGAAGTTCATCTTGCATCTCAGTGTTGTTGTGTTTCTTCATACGTTTCGCGCTCAGCGCTCGTGAGTTCACGTGCGCTGATAATCCGAATCCGGTCGCCACGTTCAGTGTGCGACACCATTAAGAGACGATGTTGTTGTGACCAACCAATCGTAATATACCGATCTTCATCAATGGAATGGTCAGGCTCATAGGTTGTGACGCTCAAATCGTCACGAAACACGGTGGCGGCCTCAGGAAAAGAAACCCCATGTTTGCGTGTATTGTAAACCGCTTTTTGCGGATTCCACTCGAATTCAAGCATACTGACTCCTCTGCACGGAAAATTCGATAACTCGTTCTGCTTCCTTTTGCAAACGTTTCAAGCCTAACTCAGTAAACGTGGTTTGGGCTTCAGTGAATAAC
>CAZCGG010000317.1:0-4483 GCA_964498135.1 uncultured Candidatus Moduliflexus sp. | reverse complement strand
GCTGTAAGCGCGAATCAGCGTCGGCAGGGCGGCGCGCTCGCCATATTGAATCATGCCGTTATTCGCGGGCAGCGTGCAGGTGCAGCGCGGCGACATGCAGGGCAGCGCGGTTTCGAATGGCCGGAACGTGCCGTCCGCGACATTCCCCAAATAAAACATCGGCTGAATATTGTAGCACCGCTTCACGTCGCCGTTCTGCGTGACGCGGAAAAAAAGCTTGCCCGTCAAGCAATTCGTCCCGAAGAAATGGCCGCTGCGCAAGGTTTCGACGTTTTTCAGCAGGCGGCTGTTCAAAAATTCGGCGGCCTGTGGATTGTGATACCTCGCGTATTTCCCCTCTTCTTTGAGATGCTGCAACGAAAAGCGCACGCCCTCCCGGTCAAAGCGCGCCGCCATGTTCTGAAGCGTCTCGAGATGCTCTTCTCGGCAGACCGACGTGACGCTGAAATCGGCGGCTTCCGGCTTTAGCCGTTGAAAACGAATCGCCTTCTCGACAAACTCATCGAGGCTTTTCACCTGCTCTAAATGCAGGCTGGCCGTTAAATAGGCCAGCCGCTCCCCCGCGATTTCGATGAAGGCCGCATATTTCTCAAACGGCAGGGAAAAGTTGGTCGTCGTGCAGACGCGATGATTGAGTCGCGTGATGGTGTCGCACATCTCGAAAAAACGGGGATGAAGAAACGGCTCGCCGCCAATCAGCTTAATCTGCCAAGAGCCGGGAAGCGTGTTGAGCAGGGCAAAGACGGCTTGCGTCGTCTCGTCCGAGCAATGCTGCCCATATTTGCTGACGTAGGATTTTTGGCAGCAGTACGAGCATTGATAATTGCAGGCCGTCGTAATTTCCCATTCCATTGACGGCACGGGGTCTTGCTTTGCCATCAGATTCACCTTTCCTGCCGCCCTTTCGCGGCGTTCCGAAACATCGCGCTCCAGCGAGCGCGAAACAGTTCGTGAAGTTTGAGCCATTTCATCGCCAGCCAAATGCCCCAAATGCCCGCATACACCGGCAGGCTCATCGGATATTGCTTGCGAAGTTTGAAGATTTTCAAGACCGGCAGTGACCAGCGCGGCCCGCGCAGGGCGGGCGTTCCGGCGGCCGCCCGCGCCTGCGACAAATCCGCCGCGCCTTTGACGACCCGCGTGACTTTGCGGCGCAGTTCCGCGAACGTCTGCCGCGCCGGATGCTTCACGACGGCGCGTTCCGCATACGCGAGCCGATAGCCGTGCGACGCGACGCGCTGCCCCCAATCTTTGTCGCCGTTGGATTCCAGCGAACTATCGAAGGCGCCGACTGTTTCGACGACTTGCCGGAACGTGAAGAGGTTCGCCGTCACGCTGAATTGCTTGCGCCGGATGAACGCCTCTTGATCTAAATGCATCACGCTGTCGTAAAGCTCGACGGCGGTGGGATGCGCCGGATCGCGGAAAAAAAATTCGATGTTGCCTCCGACGCATCCGCATGGCTCCACGCCGCGCAGCGCCGCGACGCCTTGCTCAAGCCAATCGTCCGCCGGAACGCAATCCGAATCGGTGAACGCGAAAATCTCGCCGCGCGCGTGCGCGATGCCGGTATTTCGCGCCGCATACGATCCGCGCCGCCCCTCAAAAAACACGCGGGCATGCGGACATCCGCTCAACGCGACCGGCGCGTCCGACGCATTATCCACGACAAGAATTTCATAGTGGTCTTGTGGGTACGATTGCCGCTCCAACGCCTGCAAACAGGTCTGCAAACGTTCAAGATCATTCTGCACCGGAATGATGACCGAAACAAACGGCATGTTCATCGTGTTCACCTGTTCAATTATTTTGCGAAAACCCCGCCTGATTTTCTCTTCTGCGGGAAAAGTATCTCTTGACACCTTTCCCCGTTTCGGTATATTAGTTATATTCGCTAAATAATGTCATCATCTCACACGGCAAAATAAGAGCAAGAGAATCTTGCTGTTTTCTTGGAAAAGAGGGCGCGGCGCATGGCGGCAAAACAACTTCCGATTGATTTGAAAGTGTTGGGCGTGATCGCAAACCGGCATAAATGGATGCTGGTCATTCTCACGTTTTTTTCCTTCGCGCTCTCCGCAGTCATTGCCAGATCAATTGTTGATGTCTATTCGGCGTCAATCGTCATCTTTGTGGACCCTGAGAACGTGTTGGGCGATATTGCGAAAGGCGTGGCCGTGACGAGCAACTTGAACGATCAATTGAACACGCTTCGGCATTTAATCCTCAGCGAAGATTTCATCGAGCCGAACGTCATTCAAGAATTGGATATTCGGCTGTCCGACATTTATATTCCTCCGGCGCATCTCACCTTCACGCCGATGTTTCTGCGCGCCGCCGATTCTTTGAAAAACGTGGTGAAAACCATCTTCGGCCTTGAAGTCTATAGCCTGTCTTCCGAGCAAAAACAACTGCTTGAACGGCTCGAAGTCACTTCCATTTTGAAGGAGCAGATTTCCATTACCCAAAGTCAAGGGCGGCTGCTGACGATTTCGTATTCCGGGCCGAACCAAACCGCCTGTAAAAAGATTGTCGAAATTGTGGCGAACCAGTGCCGCGATTTATTGCTGCGCACGAAAAATCAGGAAACCAGAGACGCTCTGCGCTATATTGAAGGCGAATACAGCCAAGCCACGAATACGTTGGAAGATTTGGAACGCGAATTGGCGAATATGCGCGTGGAGCAGTTCGATAAAGGGCCGGAGGCGAAAATCGCGCTTTTGCAGCAGCGCCAAGAATCGCTGGACACGATCCGCCTGCTGAATCAGGACATGGAGACGCTGAACTCGAAAAAGCAGGAAATGGAAATGGCGAAGGCGAAGCGCCAGACCGTGCTGCGCCAAGATCCCGTCATTCTGCAAAAATTGGCCGAGCAGACGCGCAATCAGGACGCCATTACGCTGGAAGAATCCCGCAAGCGCCTGAAAGAACTGATCGAGCGCGGCTTTACGAATGAATGGCCGGAAGTCAAAAAATTGCAGACGCGCATTGCGGAGTTGGAAAATTCCTTGAAAACTCAGGTGCAAAGCGACCCTGAAGCCGAAGAAACGATTTTTTTGGCCGATCCGATTTATAACGAATATTATCGGCAAATCAAACAGATCGAAAGCGACCAAAATTCGATGGGGATTCAGGCGCAAAAATTGCAGGCGAATGTGAACATTTATGAAGAAAAATTAAAGCAGATGCCGGAAGTCGAAAAAGGCTTTGCGTCGCTTGAGCGGAAAATCGAACTGCACGAAGCGCTGCAAATTGATTTGGCGAAACGCCGGGAAACGGCGCGCGCCACGATGGAATTAGAAAAAACGCGCGGCGAAAATCGCATCCGTGTTCTGAGCCGCACCAACCCCAACAAGCCGACCGGCATTCCGCCGATTGCGATTATGATTGTCGTCTGCATGATTGGCCCGTCTATCGGCGGCGGCATCATCTTTTTGCTCTATTATCTCAATAGCTCGGTGAAAAGCCCGGAAGACGTGCAGATCGAATATAATCTCCCGGTCATCGCGGTGATTCCGAAAACGAATTTTAAGCGCGAGTCCCAAAAGCATCTCGCCTTGCAGGAGACCGTGCTGGAACGCGCTGGGAAATTGCGGGAAAAACTCATCGCCATGATGCCCGTTTTGCCGACGCTGCCGCCAGCCATTTCGCGGTTTTTGCCGTCGCTCAGCTCGCCGACTTCGGACGCCGCCCCATTCATCAGCCCCACAGATTCTTTCATGGAACTCGCGCCGATGCTTCGGGAAGAAGAGGTCGCGCCGGAATCGCTTGAAATCGAATTGGCCGGGCGCATCATGAAGCGCATCCCGACGCCGCCTTCCTCGAACACGTCGTCGCGGCTTATCGTGACGATGTTCACAAATCCGAAATCGCAAGCCGCCGAGGAATATCGCCGCTTGTGTTTTAACGTGGAATGGGGGCTGAAAGAAACGCTCTCCGGCCCGTGCCGCACGATCCTCGTGACGAGCGCGCTGCCGAATGAAGGCAAAACATTAACCTCCATCAATTTAGCGTTGACGCTTGCCCGAACGCATCGCGTCTTGCTCGTGGATTCCAATTTCCGCAAGCCCTCGATTCATCAGGCGTTTGGCATCGAAGCGTCGCCGGGGTTAGCGGATTTTTTGGAACATCAGGTGACGCCGCAGTTGTATTATCCGCCCGAAAGCCCGAATCTCACCGTGTTTACTTCCGGCATCGGCGGCTGGCATCCGGCGGATTTGTTAACCTCCAATCCGATGACGCAGTTTGTCGAATCGGTCAAAGGCTCGTCATTTTTCGAATTTGCCGTGTTTGACGTGCCGCCGGTCTCGCTGATTCCCGATTCGTCCATTATCGCCTCCAAAGTTGACGGCATCGTGTGGGTGATTTGGGAATTAAGCACGGCCAAAGAAGCCGTGCGGCAGGCGTTGGCGCGCGTGACGAATCCGGCGATTTTAGGCGTGGTGCTGAATCGTTCCGAGCAGCGCGCGCTGCCGAAAAAATA
>CAZCGG010000316.1:0-4520 GCA_964498135.1 uncultured Candidatus Moduliflexus sp. | reverse complement strand
CTAAGCAAAGATGCGCATTCTGGCGGAGATTTTCCCTTATGTAAATCAGGAGTGCGAAATTTTCATTTCGCTGTCAAATCAAGATTTAACACCCTTTTTTCATTAGACCTCTAGCATAAGTCGTTTTTGACCCGTCATTCCGTTCGCTCTGAGCCTGTCGAAGGGCGGATGAACCCTTCCTGCGCGGCACCATTCGACAGGCTCAGGGCGAACGGGAGGGACTTTTGCAAAAGGTCTATTAACGACTCTTTGGGGCGGAATTTGGGCAGGTTAACGTTTGAGAAGATGCAGCACGCCCTTTTCCCCTTCCAAGACGGAAGGAGCATGCTGATAGAACGCCCGCACGTCCGCGAACGTGCGCTTGTTGCTTTCCCAGAACAGCATGGATGGGACGGCTTCGGGCGCAACCCATTGGTAGGCAAGATGCTCGTCGGAGACCTGAATCTCGCTGACGTTGGTGACGGCGGTGAAAATCGGCTTGCGGACTTCGAGGTTGTATTCCGGCACGAAGACGTGAACCTCGTCATGAATGACGATGACATCCGCGTCATTCAGGGCGATGCCGGTTTCTTCGCGCACTTCGCGCAAGCAGGCATGCAGCAATGGCTCGCGCTGCCAGACGCCGCCGGTCACGGGCTGCCAATATTCAGGATGGCGCGGCGTGGCCGGGCATTTCAGCAGCAAAAACTTCCCGAATTCCCGATGAAACAGCCAACATTCAATACTTTGCTTGATGCGCATCGGGCAATCATTCCTCATTTTTTAAGGAAAAAACATGCGCCCGAGAGGATTCGAACCTCCGACCTAAGGATTAGGAATCCTTCGCTCTATCCTGCTGAGCTACGGGCGCAAAAATCGCGGCGTGTCTCTCTATAGACGCCACGACTGTTACGCCTTGCAGAATTCGTCAAGAAGAAATCATTTTATGAAAAGAGAATTTTTCATCTACGGGATTGAGAGCATGATTCATGCGCATTGCTCACAGACGTTTGAAGTCTTGAAGACGTCAAACGTCTGATGCCTGTTGCCTCTTAGCCCAAAAGAAGACAGCACTCGCTACATGCCGGAATCATCCGTGAACTCGAACGTCACGCTAACGTTTGCCCGAATCGAAATCTTCCCTAACGCAATCGCGCCAAGTTCTGCTTCGCTTTCCGGCGAAGACGGGGCATTTTGCATGACATTTTGGCTCATGCCCGAATAGCGGCTGGAACTCCGCCAGCCAAACCACCAATCGTTTCGCACTTCCTGAATCGTGAGCGGGCGGCCAAGCGTCTGTCCAAGGGCTGCCGTCATCTTTTCGGCTTTCTCTTTTGCCGCAAGCAGCGCCAATTCACGGGCGCGTTCCCGATGCGCTTTGAATTCGCTGGTTTGAAATTCGATGCCGTGAATCGAGGTGATGCCCGCCTGCAAAATTCTCGTCAGCAACTCTTCAATGGTCTGCGGATCCGTCACGGTCACGGCGACCCGATTATTGACAGCATAGCCGAGAAAATTTTCCCGCGCATAATCATTTTTAAAACGCGGCTCGATGGCAAGATAATCCGTTTGAATTTGATTTTCCGCGACGCCGCCCGCTTTCAAGACCGCAAACGCTTTTTTGACAATCTCCTGATTAATTTCTTTGGCGCGCATGATGTCTTTATCCCATGTTTCCACGCCGAACGTCAGAATGACCGTATCCGGCTCGACTTTGACGACGGCCTCGCCGCTGACGGTGATTGCGCGCTGTCGTTCGCTGCTGCCGTCCGCGCCGATTCCGGCGGCGGCAAGAGTCGAAAACAGTGTCAATCCGGCAAACATGACAAGCATTGAGGTCAAACGCACATCTTTCATTGTTCGTTCTCCTTGTTTTTTCGCCGCCAACGCGCAAGAAAGGCCGAGAAACTCGGTTTTTCGCGCCTTCGCGGGCAGTGTTAATGACACAGAACATTGAGGTCAAAGAAAACTGTCAGATACCTTGAAGGTATCTGACAGGGATGTCCGGTAAGAATTACGGTGATGGCGTTGACTGCGGCAGACTGATGACGAATTGGCAGCCCGATTGCTCGATGTTTTGCACCGAAATCGTGCCGTGATATTTTTTGATGATGTTGTAGCTGACCGACAAGCCGAGTCCGAGATTGTTCTCTTTTCCCTTTTTCGTCGAATAAAACGGCAGAAAAATGTTGTTCGGATTGTCGTCGGCAATGCCGGGGCCGGTGTCATGGAACGTCATCTGCGCCAACGGCGCTCCCTCCGATGGCAGCGCGTCGGTTTTTATCGAAATTTGCCCGCCGGACGGCATGGCCTCGAAACTGTTTTTCAGCAGATTCAAAATGACCTGCTTGATTTCATGCCGGTTGACATTGACGAATAATTCCTGCGGATGCGGCTCAAAGCGAATTTTGATATGCTGATACCCGGCATTATGCTTAATCAGCTTGAGCATGGCGCGAATTTCGCTGTTCAGTTCAATCTCTTCGCTCTGAATCGCGTTTTTATCGGAAAACGAAAGCAAATTGCTGACAATCCCCGCAATATGGGCGATCTGCTCGTGCAGCGTATCAAGCGCTTCGTGAAATTCCGGCGAGCGAAATTTGTATTTCATGAAACTGAGATAGGTGTAAATAATTTCGAGCGGATTATTGATTTCATGCGCCACGCCCGCCGCCAATAAGCCGACGGAGGCCAACTTTTCCGACAAAATGACCTGCTTTTGCAGTCGGTCGAACTCGCTGACATCTTCGATAATCAAAATCTGTCCGATCAACATCGTGCCGTCATAAATCGGAAAGATTTTCAAATTGCCGATCATCGGAATGTTGTTCAAATTGAGCGGGATTTGATAGAACGTCGTTTCGAAGGGCGGCGCGCTGTGAACGTGCGCCATCACGTCGGCGTTCGCGCTGGTGAGAATCTGCTCCAACGGCGTATTGAAATACGAAGCTTTGTTCAGGCCGAAATTCTGCTTGCAGAAATCATTCACCATTTTAATGCGGCGCGCGTCGTCCATGACAATGAGATTGACCGGCAAATGCCGCAAAATCGCCTCGTTATATTTCAATAGCTGATAAAATTCGCGGTTCAAGTTGTCGATATGTTCTTCGTCGGATAACTGAATATACGCCATTTTAATCAGGTTCAGCTTGTCAATGTTCCGCACGCGATCAGTGACCAGAATCTCGCCATTTTTCATGACGCTGACCATGTCCGCGAGTTCGTAAATATCGTCAATCCGGTGCGTGATGAGCAGAACGGCCATGCCCGCTTCTTTGAGCCTGACGAGCATGTTCACGGCTTTTTTGAGCGACACGGACGACAATTTTTCCAGCGCCTCGTCAAGAATCAGCAGCTTGGGGCGGCTGGAAATCTGCTTGAGCATATCCACCAGAATCCGGTCGGACAAGTTTAAATCTTTCACGAGGATGGATGGGGCGATGTCAACGGCATAGTCACGCAGAAACGCTTGCGCGCGCTGATAAATTTTGTATCGCCATGAAAGACGCTCGAAAAATCGTCCGCTTGTCAGAAACAGGTTTTCGGCGACGCTGAAATGTTCATGAAGCGAAAGCGCGTGTTGGTGAACGGTGCGAATGCCCGCTTGAAAGGAAAGCTCGACGGTGAGGGCGCGATATTCGCGCCGGTCAAAGCGGATGAAGCCGGATTGCGGCTTGACGAGGCCGTTGAGAATCATGGCTAACGAGGATTTGCCCGCGCCATGCTCCCCAACGATGGCGTGAATCGTGGATGCGCCGATGGCAAAATGAATGTCGTTCAGGGCGCGAAATTGCCCGTAATCCAGCGTGACGCCCTCGAACGTCAGCAGATCGTCACTCTTTGGGGAGGGGAATTCCATATTTCTTCAACCGGCTGTACAGCGTCTTCCGGCTCATATTGAGCAATTCGGCGGTCTTTTTCTTATTATATTCGGTTTTTTGGAGCATCTTGAAAATCAGATTTTTCTCCATTTCCTCGCGGATATTTTCCGACGCGGCGGGCGGCTCAAAGTCGTCTTCATGCGGAAATTCCGGCGGCAAATCATCGTCGTCAATCAACATGCTGGCGGAAATCGCCGCCGCATAATTGATCACATTTTTCAATTCCCGCACGTTGCCAGGCCAATCATACCGCAGCAGGCGGCGCAGCACGGCTTCGCTGACGCGCTTCAACGGCGCGGCGTTGCGGACGGCGTAATCATGCAGAAAATGCTCGACTAACAGCGCGATGTCCTCTTTGCGCTCGCGCAGCGAAGGAAGCGTGATGACCGCCGCATTCAGCCGATAATACAGGTCTTCCCTGAAGCGTTCCTCGCCGATCAGTTTGCGCACGTCTTTATTCGTCGCGGCGATAAAGCGCACGTCAATCGTCGTCGTGCTGTTGCCGCCCAAGCGCCGGATCTCCTTGTTTTGCAGGGTGCGCAGAATTTTCGCCTGAATCGTTAAGGGCATATCGCCGATTTCATCCAGAAACAGGGAACTGTGATCCGCGCTCAAGGCAATGGCGTGCTGAAGCGCGTCAATAAAGGCAAATTCGTCATG
>CAZCGG010000315.1:1363-4544 GCA_964498135.1 uncultured Candidatus Moduliflexus sp. | reverse complement strand
AGACGCAAACGTTTGCGCCCCTCGCGTCCTTTGCGCCTCTTGCGTTAAGAACATACGATGAACATTCTCTTTTTGACGCAGCGCGTCCCGTATCCGCCGAATCGCGGCGATAAACTGCGGGCGTTCAACGAAATCAAACTGCTGTCGCGGAATCATCGGATTCTGCTGACCTGCCTCGCGGATGACGAAAAAGACCTTGCGCACCGCGTTCCGCTCAGTGAATTCTGCGCGTCGGTGGATATTGTCTTCAACCCGCCGTTGCAGGCGAACATCCGGTCGCTGCTGCATCTCGTTACATCCAAGCCGCTGACGCTGCCATATTTCTGGTCGTCCGCGCTCTGGAATATTGTGCAGCGCAAAATTCAGAGCGAAAAGATTGACCTGATCTTCTCGTATTGTTCGTCAATGGCGCAATACGTGGACAAGGTGGCGGGCATTCCGAAGGTCATTGATTTCGTGGACGTGGATTCGGAAAAATGGGCGCAATATGCGCATCGCTCGAAATTTCCGCATGCGCAGATTTATGCCGCCGAAAGCCGCCGCTTGAGGAAATACGAGAAGTTTCTGGCGGAAACGTTCCAGCATGCGTTTTTCGTCTCCGCGCAGGAAAAGCGCGATTTTGAGCGGCTCGTCGTGTCGCGCCCAAATTTCACCGCGCTGCCGAACGGCGTGGATCGCGTCCTGTTTCATCCGCCGGACGCGCCCGCGCCGGGCCACGCGCTCATCTTCACCGGCGCAATGGACTATTTCGCCAATGTCGAAACGGTGACGTATTTCGCGCGCGAAATTTTGCCGCTTATTCGCCAAGCCGTGCCGGACGTGACGTTCTACATCGTCGGCAGCCGCCCGACCGAAGAAGTCGTCCAATTGGGCAAAGACGACCCCAACGTGATTGTGACCGGCTTTGTCGAAAGCGTGCTGCCCTACATGCACAAAGCCGCCGCGTTTGTCGCGCCGATGCGGATTGCGCGGGGCTTGCAGAATAAAATTCTGGAGGCGATGGCCGCTGGCGTGCCGGTCGTGACGAATTCGCTCGGCTACGAAGGCATTGACGCCAAACGCGACGAAGATGTCTTGGTGGAAGATCAGCCGGATCGCTTCGCGCAGCAAGTGATTCGCCTGCTCAACGAGCCGCAGCTGCGCGAGCGGCTTGCGCAAAACGGGCAGCGCGTCATTGCGCAGCATTACGATTGGGAAACCAACCTGCGTCATTTGGAGCAGATTCTTGCGGGAATATCAAAAAATTAACGCAAGCGGCGCAAGAGACGCAAACGTTAGCGGCTTTTGCGTCCTTTGCGGCGTTTGCGTTAAAAAATTATGCGCGTATCGTTTATCATTCCACACAAAGGCCGCGAAGAGATGTTGCAGCAGACGATTGAAGGGATTCTCGCGCTCGAATTCGACGTGACGCAGGTGGAAATCATCGTCGTGACGCAGAACGCGACGCTGACGTATCAGCCGCCCGCGACCGGCGCGGCATTCAAGGTGATTTTCCGCCAGGCAAATTCGACGATTTCCGCGTCGCGCAATATCGGCGTGAAAGAATCTTCCGGCGAATTTCTTGCGTTTATTGACGCCGACATTCTGCTTTCGAAAAATTGGCTGACTGTCATGATCGCCGAAATGCAGGCGAAAGCCGGGCGCGTCTTGACGAGCGCGGCGCAGCGTTGCAAGCCGGATGCGCCGCGCCTTGAGCAGATTCGGACAATCATGAATGAATCCGCCGACACGCCGGTGGAGTTTCTCGACGGGCGCAATCTCTTTCTGCCGCGCACCGTCTTCGAGCAAACGGGCGGATTTCCTGAGCATCTTGTCACCTGCGAAGACTACTTTTTCACGCATCGCGTCCACCAACTCGGCGAAATGTATCGCACTTCGAAGGCGACGTACATTCATCTCGGCGAGGACAAACGCTACGGCGAGATGTTCCGCAAGGAAATCTGGCGCGGGCAATCAAATTTGCAATCGCTGAAAGGCCGCCCGATTCCGTTGCGCGAATGGCCGAGCGTCATCGCGCCGCTCTGGGAAGCCGCGTGCGCGGCGGCGTTCGTGATCAGCATGTTGCTTCGCTCGCCCGCAATGCTGCTGACGTCGCTGTTAGGATTTCTGCTGCCGGTTGCGGCGTATGCGCTGCGGCTCTTTCTGGCTGGAAAAGGGCGCATTCCGCTCTGGGAAGCGATCTGGTTTTATCTCGTCTATTTTCCGGCGCGGGCGATTGGCACGGTGTCCGGCCTGTTCAAACAGATTCATTAAAAAGGGGGGAATATGTATAGTCCCAATAAATTGAATGATGTGAAAACCTTTTGCAAGGCGGTGTTGACGAATCAATTAGCCCATTGGTCGCCAAAATTATACATTCAATTTACCAAAGAAACTGGCCGAAAGCAAAAAGAAGAGCGCCCTGAAGAGGTTGGAACGTATTTTTTGCGGTGTTTTTCAGACTATTTCGCCCAATTGGAGATCGCTTCGGCGGATATTCAGCCTTTTCTGCGTGGAAAGCATGTGCTTGAATACGGTCCCGGCAATATTCTTGGGATTCCGCTCTTGATGTATGCGCATGGCGCGGATTTCGTGCAGTGCATTGATCGCTTTCCGTTGCAGAACATGACCGAATTCAACGTGCGGGTGTATCAGTGTTTGCTTGAATCGTTGCCGCCTGCGTTGCGCGCAAGAGCCGAACACGCCTTTCATGATCCGGCCGATTTCAGCAAAGGGTTTCGGCCGGAAAAAATTTTGTATTCGGTCAATGCGAACGGCGTGTCTGGCGCGCGGCAGGCGTATGATTTGATTATCTCGCGGGCGGTGTTGGAGCATGTCAATGATTTAAACGGCACGTTTTTGGATATCAAGCAATCCATGAAGCCAGACGGCGTGAGCGTGCATCGGGTGGATTTAAGAAGTCACGGCTTAGATCGTTATACTGACCTTGATTTTCTCACGTGGCCGGATGCGTTATACGCGATAATGTATAGCCATAAAGGCACGCCGAACCGGTGGCGCGTGAATAAATATAAGGAGACGGCGAATCAGCAACACCTGACTTGCGTAAAATTTCAGCCTGTGCAGAACGTAGGGCTTGAAAAAATTCGCGCAATCCGAAATTATTTAGCGAAAGCGTTTCGAGATATTTCTGATGAAGAATTGGCCTGCGTTGATTTTTGGATCGTGCTGAAACATCGCG
>CAZCGG010000315.1:0-1263 GCA_964498135.1 uncultured Candidatus Moduliflexus sp. | reverse complement strand
GTGAGCCTGAAAAAGACGTTATTTTTGTCAGAATTTTATCCGCCGCAAATCGGCGGAACTTGCACGATGTTTGCCGGACGGTTCGGCTGCTATCCGCCGGACAAAGTGATTGTCGTGACGAAAATGATTGATGGCGCGGACGCGTTTGATCAATCCGCGCGTTATCCGATTGTGCGCGTCCCGTTGCTCCGAAACGGCCCGCCGCATTATGAATGGGCCGGCATGGTGTGGGATTTCATCAAAACGGGCTGGAAACTGATTCGTCAGCATCAGATTGAACGGATCGAATGCGCCCGACCGTTTCCCGAAGGGATCGCGGCGTATGTGCTGTCAAAGCGGTTTGGCATTCCGTATCTCAACAACGTGCATGGCGATGAAGTTGGCGTGTTCCAGCGCTATAAAGTCGAGCGCGTCCTGATTAAAAAGATGCTGCGGGCGGCGCGGCTGAATTTAGCGAGTTCCCATGCGACTGAACGGCTCGTCAAGCAGCTTGCCGGGGCGGATCTGAAAACACAGGTCGTCTTGCCGGGCTTCAGTCCCGCGTTTTTGCGGAAACCCGCGCCGGAAGCGGTGGCGCGGCTGCGCGAGCAAGTGGGCGGATCGCCGATTCTCCTGACTGTCGGGCGCATCGCGCAGGTGCGCAAAGGCCATGATCATGTCATCAAGGCGTTGCCGGACGTGATTCCGCATTTCCCGAACGTCAAATACGTCGTCATCGGCGCGACGGACGATCTCGCCATCGAGCGCCTGCGCCAACTTCGGGCAATGGCGGATGAATTGGGCGTCAACGACCATATTTTTTGGGTGGACGACGTGATCAACACCACCCTGCCGGTCTATTACGCGGCCTGCGATCTCTTTCTGATGCCGAATCGCGTCGGCCCGCCCGGCGATGTCGAAGGCTTTGGCATTGTCTATCTGGAAGCCGGATATTTTAACAAGCCGGTTATCGGCGGCAACTCCGGCGGCGTGCCGGACGCCGTGCTGGACGGGAAAACCGGCTTGCTCGTGGATGGCACGGATCCGCATGACGTGGCGCGGGGCATTCTCCAGATTCTCTCGAATCCCGCGCTTGCAGCGCAAATGGGGGAAAACGGCGCGGCGCACGCGCTCTCGTTGACGCACGAGCGCGTTTTTGAACGGTATCAACAGATCATCACCGAAGCGGGGGCTTGAGCCATGTTGCGAAAAACGGTCAAGGATTTAGGCAAGCATTCGTTGATTTACCTCATCGGCGGACTGGCGAGCGCGGTGGCGAGCATC
>CAZCGG010000314.1:0-4558 GCA_964498135.1 uncultured Candidatus Moduliflexus sp. | reverse complement strand
ATTATTCATAATGCCGCAGCGCGCCGGCGACAGACATTCTTGCGGCGCGGTACGCCGGAATAACTGAAGTTCCCAGCGCAATCAAAAAAATAATCGCCAAGTTGACGGCAATATCCCGAAATGTCGCCACAAAATGCACGTGTTTATTCACCAAAAAAATCATGAAAAAACTTTCTTTCGAATCGAACGTGATGAGTTTCAGCAGTTCCATGCCGATAAACGCGAACGCGACTCCGGCAAGGCTCGAAAAAACCGTGAGCATCAGCACTTCGGAGACGAAACTCCACAGCACGTCGGCCTGCCGCATTCCAATCGCCCGCACCGTGCCGATTTCCCGCGTCCGTTCGCGGATCGTCATGCGGAGCGTGTTCACGACGCCGATCAGGATGATGAAAAACAGAATCAGCCCCGCCACCCACGTCACGATGTCCAACACCCATTCGAGCTTCAAAATATCGCTGGCGAGTTCGCGCATGGTCTGCACGTCCAGAATGCGCCCCCACCAGCCGGTTTTCTTGAGTTCGCGGTATTTCTTTTGAAACGCATCCAAATCCCGGCTGCGATCCAGCAGCGTCCATTCATTCATCAAAAACGGGCGCAGCGCATGGTCGGCGGCGAGCGTCGGCGCGGTTTTCGGCAGCGTCTGAAACGCGGTGTCGAACATCTGCTCGGGATGCGCGAACGCCATCTCCGGCGTCAGAGCGGCGGTTGGCTTGAAAATCGCGCCGACGCGCAGCGTTTGCGCCGCCGCCGGTTCGCCGAATTTCGTTTCATAATTCAGCGCAATCTTGCCGCCGACGCTTACGCCAAGCTCATCCGCCAACGGTTGGCTTATCAGCACGGCGTCGCGGTCTTGCATGAGTGTTTCCGCCGTTCCCGCCGCAAGCTCGAATTGTCCGGCCAGCCCTTTCAGCGCGTCCGCGGTCGTGCCGGCCGCGAACACGGAAACCGTCTTCTGCCGCGTTCCGGCCTGCATCGCGCCAACGTAGCCGACAAGTTCCGCTTGCAGCGCCTTATGCAGTTTATCCGCCTGAATCGTCGCAATTTCCGGGTCGTCCAAATCTTTCAGAATGATGCTGAACGAGCCGGTTTCATATTGCTGAAGCCCCAACAACGGCTTCAGCGTCTTCAAATCCACGAACGAGGCCATGTTCATGAACGGGTTGCCGAACGATTTCAGCACGGCGACAATCGTAAACTGCGCCGACTGGCTCTGCCCGTACACGGTTTGAAACCGGGCTTTCACGGCGTCGTGCAGCGTGACGTTCAAAAATTCCGCCATGTCCTCCGTCATGGCAATCGGGTTCTGCATGTTCGGATTTGTCATGTCTTCCAGCGCGCCGGAAGCCACTTCGACTTCTTTTTGAAATGTCTTGATGTCGTCAATGCCGATGACGACGAGAAATTCGCTGCCGCCTTTGCCGATAGCTCTGGCAAACGTGGCGACGCCCTGCTCAACGCTCTGAATGTTCTCCACATTGGCGCGGATGATCTGCTCAATTCGCGCGCGGTCTCGGATGATCTGGCGTTTCGGCGCAGTGGCGGCGCGGTCTTTTTCGCTGATATTCACGACGATATGCCCGGCGATGCGCGTCAAAATTTTATTCAGCAGCACGTCCGACAAACCGTGCGAAAAGGCGTTCGCGATAATCAAAATGCACGCGCCGAAGGCAATGCCGATGCCTAACAGCATATTCCGGCGTTTTTGCCGGATTAAATTTCGAAAGCCGATTTTCACAATAACAGTATTCATGGTTCGTTTTCCTTATCAATCAGGACTGACGCAAAAAAGTACATCCTTCGACAAGCTCAGGGCGAACGGTAGGCGAAAGGCCAATATCATCGTCCGTTTGTGGTGAGCTTGTCGAATCACGTTGCGTCAGTTTTGTTAATCCCGAGAAATGGCCTCTAACGGCGTAATTTTCGTCGCAACGCGGGTCGGATAAATCATCGCTAACAGTGTCACGACGCCGATCTCGAACACCCCGAACGCCAGCCCCCACACGCTCGCCATCGGCTGCACGGTGTCCGCGCTGAACAGGAGATTAAGCATTTCATTGCCCGCCGTCGAAATGCGCAGCGCGTTCACGATTTGAATGCCGAGAACGCCCGCCAACATGCCCAAGCCGCCAAAGAAAAACGCCAGCAGCGCGGTTTCGGCGAAAAACATCTTGCTGATAAAGCCTTTGCGCGCGCCAATCGCCCGCATCATGCCGATTTCGGCGGCGCGTTCGATGGCGGCCATGCTGAGGGTGTTCATGATGATAATAATGGCGACGAAGAAAATCAGCAGCACGAACACGTGCAGCGCGCCCTGCGTCATCGTGGCGAACTGCGCGATTTCTCCGGCCGACTGTTGCCACGTGAGGATTTTGACCTTCGCTCCGGCGGCGTCAAGCGCGGCTTGCAGCCGTTTTTGTCCGTCTTCGACGGAAACGCCGGGTTTGAATTTCACGGAGACCAAATTGAACGCGCCTTCGTCCAAATTCACGGTCGTTTTTTGGCGCGTCGTTTCTTGCTGCATGGCTTCCAAATTGTACGCGGCGGCGGTCGCTTCGCTTTCCACAACCACGTCGCCGCCCGAAAACAGGTCATCCTCGCTTTCCGCCGTCAGCGCGTCGGTTTGCGCCTGCGTCAGCGTGACCGCCTTATCCGCCGCCGTCACGTAGCCGAAACATTGCCGGAATGATTCGATGTCCATGAAAATAATTCCGCCGCCGAGCGCTTTATTCAGGGCGTTGAACTTGAAAATGCTGGTCACGGGGAGGCGAATATCGGTTTCGAGGTTTTCGCCGCCGATGCCCAACAGCACGAGGTCGCGCTTGAGTTTCAGCGCGGCGCGCTCTTTGCGGGCGTCTTCCGTCAGGCTCGCTTCAACGACTTCGCCGCCTTCCGGCAGCATCCAGTATTCCTGATTTTCAAAAATCCGTTCGCGCATGCCGGTCGAGATGATGACGCCATGTTCGTTGTTTTTGAACAAGCGTCCTTCCTCGCTGACGATATTGTTCAGAAACATGCGCTGATAATCGTCGAAATTGACGCCGAACACCACCATATCCACATGTTCTTCATCAATGGCCGCTTCTGCCGAGCCTTCGCTTAAAAATAACGCCATGCCGCGCCCCATCGGCAAAAAATCCTGCACGAACTCCTGCTGTTCGAGCAGTTTCTTCACGGAGGGGTAATCGGGGATGATTTTCACGGATTTGTTCGTAAAAAAGATGCTGTTCTTTTTTTCGCTGGATGACACTAAAATCACGTGTCCGGCGAAGCGATTGATTAAATTCTGCTTCATGCCTTCTTTCGCGCCATCCACAAGGCCGTTGCCGATGGTCATCAGAAACGCGCCGAGAAACAAAATGACGCCGATGACGATGCTTTTGCCGCGATGACGCCATAAATTGCGCCAAGCGATTTTCCAAATAAGCATAGGAAGGTCCTCTCATTGAAATTAGTTGACGATGCGGCCATCGCGGATTTTCACGGTGCGTTTGGCGTATTTCAGCACGTCGGGGTCATGCGTTGAAAAAATAAAGGTGGTGTGTTCGACGCGATTCAGTTCCGCCATCAATTCCAGAATTTTCTCGCCGGTTTCGGAATCGAGGTTCGCGGTCGGCTCGTCGGCTAACACGAGATCGGGGTTCGTGACTAACGCCCGCGCAATGGCGACGCGCTGCCGCTGCCCGCCGGAAAGCTCATACGGGCGGTGTTCGATGTGATCTTGCAAGCCGACTTCCTGAATCAATTTCTCCGCGCGTTCGCGGATGGCCTTTTTCGAGAGATCCCGCTTCTTCATCAACAGCAATGGGAATTCCACATTTTCCCGCACGGTCAACACCGGAATCAGGTTGAACGTCTGGAAAATAAAGCCGATCCGGTGCAAGCGCAGATCGGTCAACTGTTTGTCGCTCATTTTCGTGATGTCGTTGCCATGAACGACGACGCGGCCGCCGGAAGGATGATCAATGCAGCCGATAATATTGAGCAGCGTGGTTTTGCCGCTGCCGGATGGCCCGACAATCGAAAGGAAATCCCCTTCTCCCACCGTAAAATCAACGCCTTTCAGCGCGTGAACCGTCGTGCTGCCCAATGGGTAATTTTTCGTAACGCCTTGAATTTCAATGACATTCATCGTGTCGCTCCTTATGATGCGCAAGTGCTGATTTATTGATCTAACATGCGTAAAAATTCCAGAATTGCAATCTTTCTGCCATTGAATGCCCCGCATTAGCTGTCAGACACCTTAAAGGTGTCTGACAGCTTTCCTTGAAAATATCTCGGCCAATCTGTTTTTTCACGCCTCAAACACGTTTTTGAGATCAATCGTCACGCCCTCGAAAATGCCGATCCGCACCGAATCCTCAGCCGAATACGTCCCGTCCATCTGGAATTTCCCGTCACGCAGGCGGAAGACATGCACCAGCCGATCTTCGGGATGCACGATCCAATATTCGCGGACGCCCGCCTCTTCATAGAGCGCGAATTTGTCCTTCCAATCGGCTTTCGCCGTCGAAGGCGAGAGAATTTCCACCACCAAATCCGGCGCGCCGACGCAGCC
>CAZCGG010000313.1:0-4583 GCA_964498135.1 uncultured Candidatus Moduliflexus sp. | reverse complement strand
TCGATCTGCACGCCCGACACCTGCGCCGCCGCCGGACTGTCGGGCAGCAGAAACGCAAAATTTCCGGAGCGCAGCCGTCCGCGCAGCGTCAACGCCAACGCCTCATCCTGCGCGAACGCTTGAAGCATGCCGGAAAGATAGGCGAAATCAATCGCCTGCGTTTCGCTGAAATGCTGGTTGTCGGGATAGGTATCGAGCAGCCGCAGGTCGCGAGTTGAGACGAATCGCGCGGACGGGATGGCGTCAAGCTCGGCGGCAAGGGGGAAATAGGCGCATTGACGCTGATCGGGGAAAATAACGTACCGCCCGTTTTCGACCGGAAAGATGGTCAAATGATGGCGTTCGAAAATTTCCGGGCGCGCGCTCAAGCTATCCTGTTTCGCCATCAAGCGCGGCTCGCGTCCGCCAATCGCCTTTAATTCGTCCGCAGACACGTAGGCGCAGCCGCGCTCTTGAATCTGCGCGAAGAGCGCTAATGACGGATTATCGAAGACCTTCTGCCACGCCGCATCATGCAAGGATGGCCGACTCATGCCGCGTCGTAATTCGTAATGACTAATTCAGAGATTTCCCCGCGTTTTTGGGCATCTGAGTTAATCATTCGTTTCGCCGAAACTCGATAAATATGAAATTGTTGGTACAGATTTTCAAAAAAATGATCATTCGGCGTGGAATTTTTTGGATCAGAATTGCTCAACATCAGCCGCGCAGACGTGCTTTCCGAAATGTCCGCGTAAAATCTTCCTAAACGAACTTGTTCCTGCTCATCAAACACATATTTGGAATAGGATGTAAAACTGGACGTTTTGCTGATCGGGCGATAGGGCGGATCGAAATACACGAACGCGCGGGCGTCAAGATGCTCCCGACAGGCCGTGAAATCGCCGGAACGAATCTCGGCGATTTGCAGCACTTCCGACACGCGCCGAATGTTCTCCTCATCAAGAATCGCCGGGCGTTTATAGCGGCCGAACGGCACGTTGAAATCGCCGCGCCGGTTCATGCGAAACAGGCCGTTGTAGCAGGTTTTATTGAGAAAAATCATTCGGGCGACGCGCAGGGCGGCCTCGTCTGAGCAGATGCCATGATAATCAAAATAATACCGTTGCGCGTTATACAGCGTGCGGACTTCGTAAAACAGTTCGTGCCGCGCCGCGTCATCGCGGACGGCGTAATCCTGAGCAAGGCGTCGCAGGGCTGAAATCAGCTTCTCCGGCGCGCGCTGGGCGACCTGATACGTCAACACCAATTCTTCGTTAATATCATACAAATAAGCGCGGCGAATGGAAAAACGCTGGGCGACATCGAGAAACACCGCGCCACCGCCGATAAACGGCTCAATATAGGCGTCAATTTTCCCTTCGGCCAACTCGCGCGGATAATACGCGGCAAATTGCGGCAGGAGTTGCACTTTGCCGCCTGCCCATTTGACAAAAGGCTTCGCTTTTTCGTTCGCCATGCGGTTTTTGGAGTGTTGAGATGTCCTGTGTTAAACGGTTTTGAATCGCTGAATGAAGAATTGCAAAGTAACATATTGAGAACGCAGAAATACTGTCAAGCTTTATAATAGCGAAGAAAAGGTGAAAATAAAAAAACCCGACCGGAGAAACCGGTCGGGTTTTTCGATAAGATGCGCGCATCAACTATTTTCTGATTTTGCGAGCCAAACCGAACACGCCAAGCAAACCTAAGCCCAAAAGCAGCAAGGTTGATGGCTCTGGCACGGCATTCACCGGCGTGACAACGGGATTTTCAGGCGTGACAACGACTGGAAGTGTCGTCGTCGTGGTTACCGGAACCGTGGTTGTCGTCGTGGCCGGAATCGTAGTCGTCGTAGTCGCCGGAACCGTGGTCGTCGTGGTTGTCGGAACAGTTGTCGTCGTAGTCGCCGGAACGGTCGTCGTCGTTACAACCGTAATGATGCCAGTAAACGGAACGTAATTTTGCTGCGCAATTGTGCCGACGGTATTTTGCTGCGCAGAACCATCCCATGACGCGGCGATTGTCGTTCCCCAAATAACAGCCCCGGCAGTCGTATTTATTTGAGCGTATGGCGCCAACATCGCGCCTAAGACGGCGACGCTGCCAATATTTACGTTTGTGGCTTCGTAAAAATTAAACAGCACTCTGGATTTGATTGAATCTAACGCCCACATGCCGATATTATTGAACCCGCTCACGTCTCCAGACACATTAAACACAACAGTTGAGGGGCCAGCAATCCCATTCAATCCGGGAATGCCAGACACGCTGAGCCATGTCACGCTACTTAAATCCGCGCCAAGCACGTTAAAGACTTGCAGTTGGCTTTTGCCGTCGCCCGCAATGTACAAGCCGCCGTACTGTTTCTTCGCCGTGCCGGTTGCGGGGGTTTCGGATAAGGATTTTGCCAACGCTTTCAGATACGCTCCTTCAGCCGCAAAATCAACCGGCTGCGAATTTTTCACCACGCTTCCCAACACGGTCGCGCTGGTCAAGCTGGCATCGCCGCCGACAGCCACGCCGCCATGCACTTCGCCGCTCACGTAGGTCAAATTCTTGCCCACGACCAGCACGGTATCATTCTTTGAATTGATGTTCAAGCCGACATCATATCCTTGCAGCGTCGCGGAACCGCCGACAGCCAGCCGCCCTTGTGTATCAGAACTTTTGCCGACAAAATCGCCTAAAATAAAGGTGTTATACTGTCCGGCCGTCCCCAATCCGTCTGCCATTGCTTGAAAAGGAAGCATTGAAATCATTGCGCTTACAGCCATTCCGACAACGCCTGTTCGTAATCTCATGATCATATCCTTTTTATGTATTGACGCAGGCATTGATTTTCATCATCTGCCTATGCCAACATAATTATTTATTCTGAACGAACAACGAAACCATCTTTTGAAAAATATCGCTCAACGCTATTCATCCTATATGCACAGGATATGCCAATAAATAGAAAATATGAGAATAATATTCGAAGAGGTCTTGAGAATAAGGGGGAATATTTTACCTACCTATTGGTATAGGTTGATAGGATGAATCAAAATTATCAAAGAATATGTAAAGAGATTCGACATCGCTAAAAGCGAAATCGGCGGGAATATCCTTGAAAATACGCGAGATGGCGGGAAAATGCCTGCTGTAAACAAATCCGACACGACGCATAGAACAACTTGGGCTGAGATGATTGTCAAATCAACCCAAGCCGCGTTCTATGTATGGCGTTATAAGCGCGACATCGCGCGATTCAAGGCGTGCCAGATCGGGTCAAGCCATGCGAGATGATCCGCTTTCATGAGGCAGGAGCGCATGCAGGCCACCTGTTCCGCATCCCACTGAATCGGCCAAGCGTCGCGGAACAAGGCCGCCGGAAAGGTTGCGACGGCAAGATGCAGCGACTCTTTCGCCGCCGTCTCAAAAAGTTGTCGGGACAAGTGACTGACCTCTTGAGCGCGGTCGGCCTTCGGCGCAAAAATGATGATGTCGAGTTCCGGCGGAAATCCGGTCAAAAATCGCGCATCCGCCGCAAGCTTCTCAAAGAACGTAACCGCCGCTTGCCGCCCGTGTTCCAAGCCTTTCGCAAACTCGCCGCCCCGCGTCATCGGCAACAGCCGCTGCGTCGCCCAGAGCGCGACCGCCGCCGCGCCTGCCCGCGAGCATTCAAGGCTGATTTCGCCGAGATGCAGCTCCGCCGAACTAAAATAGGTATAGGGAGAGTCATGTTTGTAAAACCGTCCGACCGTCGGGTCTTTGAAAAGAATGCAGCCGCAGCCGTAAGGTTGCAGCCCGTGTTTATGCGGATCCACGACAATCGAATCCACTTCGGCGATCAGATCAAACGCGGCGCGGGTTTCCGAGCGCAGATTCTCCGCCAGCACGAAATAGCCGCCATACGCGGCATCCGCATGCAGCCGGAAGCCGTATTTTTCTCGCAGCGCGAGAATGTCCGGCAGTGGATCGACCGAACCGGCGGCCGTCGTGCCAATCGTTGCCACAACCGTGCCGATATTACCGCGTTTCAAGGCATCTTCCAGCGCGTTCACATCCATTCTCGCACGCGCATCGCACGGAATCGCCTCAAACGGCAGCCCCAACACCTCCGACAGGCGGGCATGCGTATAATGCGCCTGCGTCGAGGCGACCACTTTTTTGCCGGGCGCAAGCCGCTTTGACACCCATAACGCTTCCATGTTCGCCATCGTGCCGCCGCCGCACAAATGGCCGAGATGCTCTTGCCAGCCGAACATGCGGGCGATGTTCGCCACCGCCTCCTTTTCCATCGCCGAGCTTGCGCGCCCGCCGTCGAGCGCGTGATTATTCGGGTTCATCCACAGCGCGAGCATGTACGCCAAGCGAGCGACCGGATGCGGCGGTTTCAGCATTTGCCCCGCGTACATCGGATGATGATACGGATAATTATCTTGCATCCGCTCCGCGACGTCCATCAGCACGTTTCGCAGCGCCGCCGCGTCAATTTCGACCGCGTAATCGGGCAAATCCCGAAATCCCTCTTCCAACCGCCGCGCCGCTTCTTGCAGCAGCGGCAAACTTCCAAGTTCTAATCCCATATTTTTTCTCCTTCGCCCAAATTTTTTGTGAAT
>CAZCGG010000312.1:0-4595 GCA_964498135.1 uncultured Candidatus Moduliflexus sp. | reverse complement strand
CTAATTCGGCGTTGACAAGGATCGCGTATGTTCCGGCGGCGAGCGTTTCGACGGGAATCCGCGCCTCGAAAACGCCCGGCTCGACATACTCCGCCGGATAGCTCATTTCCTGCGTTTCCGTGACCAGCGTGACCGTGACCGCGCCGTGTTCCGCCGGTTTCGCGGCATCGCTGGGATAATCTACTTCCATGAGTTGCACCCTTACCGACATGATTTTTTCTTCCAGCGCGAACATGGCCGGAATGTCCGCGCTGTCAATCCGCGCGGACGTGGTTTTGAGCGCGTTCGGCCAATAATCGGGAGTGAACGGATACGCCGGATCGCGGAACGCTGTCAATTCCATGTAATTCGTCGCCGGATCGTATTTTTCGATGTAAAACGCGCCGCAGCCGATGAGCGCGTGGCCGTGCGCGTCAATCCACGCAATCGCGGCGGCGTAGTTCGCGGCGGCCTGCTCCGGCGTAACGTAGGCGTTCAGCGACGCCGGGACGAGGCGTTTTTCCCGCAATTCCGCGAGTTTGGCGCGAATGTCGGCGACGCACGACGGGCGCAGCAGATCAACGCTGGTCGCCGCGCCATTTGTGAAACTGTACGCCGTGCCGGACGCGCTTCCTTCCGCGACTAAGCGGCTGACCGCTTCTAAAATTTCCCACGCCACCGTGATGTTCGGCCTCCCTGAGAGGACGCTCAGCGTCGGCGCGCCTTTGGATGCCACGCGCTGTTTCGAGGCCGGAAAATTATAATCGAAATACGTGGTGATTGTTTGGTCAGGATGAATCACCCAGCCTTTCAGCGTGTCGCGCCCCGGCTGATGGCTCGATTCAAATGAGGCGTCATAAAAGCGATCCTGCTCGCCGTCTTTGCGCGACCATTCTTCTTCAAAGGCGTTGACGTAGAGAAAATCGGCGACTGCGATAGGCCGTCCGTGATGGAATTTGCCCGATTGGAAAGCATACGTGGCGGAACTGATCGCGGTGGTTCCGGCGGCGACGCGCACCCACGCATCGGCGGCGGAATCGTACCGGATCGCCTCGCCGGGAACGGGCAGATCGCCAACCAGCTTGCCGTCATCGGCTTGGCGCGCTTGCGTCATCACATCGCGCGGCGTGACCAGCATCGGCGTATCGGCGGCCGTCGCCGGGCTTTCGAACATCGCGGCCATGCCGGTCGGCGTGGCGCAAACTTGGCTGTACACGTCGCTGAAGCCGTCGTCGCCGACAGGATCCCACGCGTGCATGAACAGCGAGCCTTTCGCGGAATAGCCGGTGATGTTCAGGATGCCGTCCGGCGTCTCCGCCGACAGCAGCGACCATTCGTTCAGGCCGTCCGCGAGGCCGTATAACATGCGGCGCGTGAACCGCGCTTTGTTTGCGGCGTAATATTGATTTTGATACGCGACATAGACGCGAACCGCCTCATTGATGCCGAGTTCCGCGCCGCGCAAGGCGAGTGTCCAATAGTCGTCTTCCGTGAGGAAATTGCCGGAAAACGCCCGCCGCGTCACGTCGTCAAGCTCCTGATGGGCGTATCGCCAATTCTCAGGGTTCGCGCCGCCGGGCATGTAGCCGTACCAAGGCGCGTACATCTGCGCGACGATATGCTCCCAATACGCCCGCGTCGCGCCCGCGCCCCAGCCTTCGGTGTACATCGTCCACTCATAATTGGCCGGATTGCCGCCATAAACGGTCTGGCTGCATTTGGCGCGATCCCAGAGCAGGCGCTCGACTTTGATGCCCGCTTTTTCAATCTGCTGCGCCACGTATTCCCCTTCTTTCAGGCGTCCTTGCGGATCGTCCACGCGAATCAGGAATTTCACGGTCACGAGCGCGCCGTCAAACGTCCACCAGGCGTCGCGCTTCGCGAGCCGCCCCTGCAATTCCGGCAGCGCGGCGGCGGATTCGAGCGCGGCGGCGATGTCGCGCAACGCGTTCTGCTCGTCGCCTTCTTCGGTCAAGCCCATGCGCTGCGCCAACATGGTATATTTCTGCGCGCCGGGCTGGCCGGGCGTGGCCATCGTGAACATCGCGCCGCCCGCGCCGGACAAAATTTCATCCACGATGTATTTGCGGTTGATGAGATAATTGAGGGCGAAACGCGCCTCGCGGATGGCGAATGGATTGAATTGCTCCTGTTCACCGACTTTGACGAGATAGGGGGCGCGGTTGGGAATCGGATTGAACAGAAGCGACCAACTTCCGCCCGGCACGACGTAAAGGTCAAGCTTGTCCCGCGTCGCTTGATCCAGCCCGAAAATGGCCGGCCCGTCCACGCCGAAAAAGAAAATGTCGGTCAAGCCTTCGGCCGCGTCTTTCAGGCCGATTTCCGGCTTCATCTTCACGTTGAAATAAATTTTGTCCGCAATCGGCCCTTTTTTCGGCGGCGTCTCGGCCTGAATCGGACACGCGCACAACGCGCACAGCGTCAGCCACGCCAGACAGCGCATGAATGTCATACTGCCTCCTTTTTGCCGGTAGAACAGGCATTCCTGCCTGCTTCGGGCAGACAAGAATGTCTGCCCGACCGCATTTCTTCTTGTCATCTTTCAGCCCCGACGGGGTTGAAAAACCGCCGGAATTATTTTAAATAGCCCAAATACGGCTGCTGCAATTCAATCATCAGCGCGAGCATCGGCGCGGCAGTATCGAAGCGATCCACAACCGGATCCACGAGCAGCGCTTGCAGCGCCAATTCCCGCGAGCCATTCAGCGCGGCCTCGACCGTCAGATCGTGCGCGGCGGCCTGATTATTGAACAAGCCGACAATGCCTTTCGGGAACTTGCCGAGCGTGATGCCATGCGCGCCGGTTTTGTTGATGATTGCCGGAACTTCCACCACGATGTCGGGCAGCATGTTCTCGATCAGCCCGTCATTCAGCACGTTCACGGCCAATTCTTCGTGGCCGGAATCGGTGATGATGCCTTCGATAATCGGAATGACGCGCTCATGGCCGCCCGTCCCGTCCGGGCTGATTTCCGGCGCGTGGGTGAACGACCAATCTTTGTACCAATTGTAAAAATCGAGAATCCCCTTATGATCCACGACGCTCTGCGCCCATTGGATGTATTCGCCGAAATGGCTGTCCGTCGTGATCGGCAGATAGCCGAACGCCTCGAAAACCCCCATAATCAAGCGCCGATCCGCAAAGCGATGCCCCTTGAATTTCGCGTCGTTCCGCATTTGGTTATGCTGATCCTTGAGCAAATCACTCAATTCAGGCAGCGTTTCGAGATACGCCGGGACTTTTTTGCGAATATCGGGATAGGCGTCTTGGCCGGTCGCTTTATATTTCGCTTCCAGCAAGATCGTGAAATGGTTCAAGCCGCCGGATTTTGTGGCGAGTTCCTCGAACGGGACGCCGAGCGAATTCGTGAGAATGTCCGGCAGCGTGGCGATTTCATGGCATAAGCCGGTGAAGGAAAGCGTCGGAAATTTGCGTTTGACGGCGAGACAGATGCGGCTCATCGGATTGCTGAGGTTGAAGACGTGCGCCTGCGGGCAGATGCGGGCGATGTCGGCGCAGATGTCGAGAATCGGCGGAATGATGCGCAGCGAATGAAACAGGCCGCCCGGCCCGCCGTTTTCGCCATACACCTGCTTGCAGCCGAATTGCTGCGGCACGCGCCAATCCTGTTCCCACAAGTCGAACCGGTTGCCGACTTCGATGGAAATGATGCAGAACGTGGCGTCCTTCAAGGCTTCCGGGCGCGAGGTCGTCGCCGTCAGCGTATAGGGCAGATTGCGCGCCTGCATGTATTGCCGCGCAACCGCCTCGACGCTCTGCAATTTCTGCGGGTTGATGTCATGCAGCATGATGGTTGCGCCGGGCAGCACCGCGCTTTTGAAGATGTCGCCCAACACGCCGAATCCGAATGTTGCGCTTCCTGCGCCGATTAAGACGATTTTCTGGCTCATAGCATTCTCCTTGTTGGTGGGGTTGTGATTGTTGAACAGGCATTGCTTCGAATTGAAAACAATGCGGAAAAACGACATGGCGTCGTGTATTCAAACAGGAAAAAATGAGAAGAAAACTGCTCGCAGGCGTGAGAGGTGGCGTTTCTGATGCGGGCGCAGGCGCTTTCGGCCGTTGCCCGCTCAAAAACATACTGCATCGTGATAACACCTTGCAAGCGGTGGGTTGTATTCAGTGTTTCATCAAAAAATTGATGTTATTCTTTTGTGCGCAGAGAACTGAAAATGGCGTCAATTTCATCTTTATGCGCTGCTTGCGCTTCTTTGGAACCGATAGAATACAGAATGTAGTTCGCGTTTTCTTTCGGCGTGAAAAACATGAGGCCGAGTTCTGTCTCTTCTCCGCCCTCTTTCAATTTTGCTTTCGATTCCGACATCTGCACCGGAATGTCATTCAACGTCCCTGCTTGCGGATCGCTGAAGCTATAATCCGTCACGACTTCCGCCAGAATCGCGTCAATCATCTCTGCCGCGCTTTTGAAATCTTTTGCGTCATGCACGGCCACAATCGAGATGTACAGGGTTTCATCTTTCGGCAGCGCATGCAGCACGCTCGCGCCTTCTACTTCCTGCCATTCTCCTGTCCATGTCTCCGGGAAGGTGATGTAAAACACCGGCCCGTCTTC
>CAZCGG010000311.1:0-4603 GCA_964498135.1 uncultured Candidatus Moduliflexus sp. | reverse complement strand
CGCCCTTCGACAGGCTCAGGGCGAACGGCATGACGGGGCAAAAACGACTTATGCAAGAGGTCTAATGTATTGGCAACCCCGCGACGCAGCGCGGGGCTACCATTTTCTGCCCACTTACGCGAGCAGCCGCTGCGCGAAGCGGATTTTTTCCATCTGCTGGTAGGTTTCTCCGCCTTCGTGGTTGTTATACGGATAGACGATGATTTCTTTCGTTCCGGCGTAATGGTTATACGCGGCAAACACGGTGCGCGGCGGGCAGATATCATCCATCAACCCGACCGAAAACAGCGCGGGCGCGGCGGCGCGGGCGGCAAAATGCACGCCGTCGAAATACGCGAGCGTCCGAAAAACGGTTTCAACCTGATCGCGGTGCGTTTTGCAATAGCTGGAAATCTCGCTGTACGGCGCGGAATCGGTGAGTTCCGTCGCGGCGCGATATTGGCACAAAAACGGCACGTCCGGCATGATGGCAAACACATCCGGCGCGAGTCCGGCGGCGGCCAGCGTGATGCCGCCGCCCTGACTGCCGCCGGTCAGCAGAATTTTCGCCGCGTCAACCGCCGGATGGCTGCGCGCCGCCTCAATCGCGCACACCGCATCGGTGAACACGCGGCGATAATAGTATGTTTTCGGGTTGAGAATGCCCCGCGTCATGAATCCGGGGAAATGCGGATTCGCGCCGTCCGGCTCAGGATCGGGCGTGTCGCCGCGCCGCCACGCGCTGCCTTGCCCCCGCGTGTCCATGATGAAATGCGCATAGCCGACCGCGCTCCAGAGCAGCCAATCAATCGGGAAGCCGCGCCCGCCGCCGTAGCCGATAAATTCGACGACGCACGGCAGCGCGCCCGCGCGCTGTTTCGGCAGATTCAGCCAGCCTTTGACCGGTTGACCACCGTAGCCGCTAAACGTGACATCAAACGTGTCCACAGACGCCAAGCCGGTTGCGACCGGCGCGAATTGGGGATTCAGGCGATGCTGCCGCGCTTCGGCCAGCGTCGCTTGCCAGAACGCCTCGAAGTCTTCCGGCTCGCGCCGCTCTGGGGCATATTGCCGCAATTGTTCCAATGGAAGATCAAAAAACATGTCAGCCTCCCTTGCGTAGGCGTAAACCGCCAATCATCAGGCGCGTTCACGCTGGTTCTTTTTGAGTGCATTTTTCGCGGTTTCGATGAAATCATGAGACCGCGAACGTTTCGCTTCTGATTTTTTTCAGGCCGGGCGTCAAGATTTTTCCGCTCGATTCCTGTAAGTTCTCACTTGACAACAATTGCCCCCAATATGCAATAGCCTGTTTTAGCAAAATGGGGTATTTTTTCAACTTGCCTATGGAGGTCGTGATGAATCCTAAAAAACGAGATGGCTATTCTGCCGAAGAATTATTCAATTCGGTCTTCGGCTTAGCATATAATGATTTTATTATTTTACCGGGATATATTGATTTTCTGCCTGACGAAGTGACGCTGGAAACGCAGTTGACGCGCAACATCCGCATCAAAAAGCCGGTGATTTCCAGCCCGATGGATACGGTCACAGAAGCGCGGATGGCGATCAGTTTGGCGTTATTGGGCGGCATCGGCATCGTGCATTATAACAACACGGTCGCGGAGCAAGCCGAACATGTGCGCAAAGTGAAGCGATATGAAAACGGATTCATCATGAATCCGATGGTGCTGTCGCCGGAACACACGATAGCGGACGTGGACGAGATTAAGCGCAAATATAACTTTTCGGGCATTCCGATTACGGAAAATGGCAAACTTCATTCCAAATTAGTCGGCATCGTCACGAACCGCGACATTGATTTTGAAAAAGATCGCAGCCGCAAATTGTCGGAAGTCATGACGAAAGAAGTGCTGACCGCGCAGCAAGGCATTTCGCTGTCGGATGCGAACAAATTTCTGCGAGCGTCGAAAAAAGGGAAACTGCCGATTGTGGACGTGGACGGCAATCTTGTGGCGTTGATGAGCCGCAACGATTTGCTGAAAAATAAAGATTATCCGAACGCCTCGAAAGACGCCTGCAAGCAATTGCGCGTCGGCGCGGCGATTTCCACCCGCGAAGAAGCGAAAGAACGCCTCGCGGAACTCGCCAAAGTCGGCGTGGACGTGATTGTCGTGGATTCGGCGCAGGGGAATTCGATGTATCAAATCGAGATGATCCAGCATATTAAAAAATTTTATCCGCAAATAGAAGTCATCGGCGGAAATGTCGTCACGGAGGAGCAGTGCGACAACCTCATTCGCGCGGGCGCGGACGCGCTGCGCATCGGCATGGGGCCTGGATCAATCTGCACGACGCAGACCACGATGGCCTGCGGGCGTTCGCAGGCGACCGCCGTGTATCGCTGCGCGAAATACGCCCGGCTGTTCGGCGTGCCGGTCATCGCCGACGGCGGCATCGCCAATATCGGGCATATCGCCAAAGCCCTTGCTATAGGCGCAAGCGCGACGATGATGGGATCAATGTTCGCCGGAACGGAAGAAGCCCCCGGCGAATATTTTTATGAAAACGGCGTCCGCCAGAAACGGTATCGCGGCATGGCGTCGCCGGAAGCCCTTGAAAAGGGCGGCGGCAAGCGGTATTTCACGGAAGAAGGGAAAATCAAGGTCGCGCAAGGCGTGAGCGGTAGCGTCGTGGATAAAGGCTCGGTGTTCGATTACCTCCCGTACCTGATTCAAGGCTTGAAACATGCGTTTCAAGACCTCGGCAAGCGGAATATCGCGGAACTGCACGACGCGCTGCATCATGAAGCATTGCGGTTCGAAGGCCGCTCCCTGTCCGCCCAGATTGAAGGGGGCGTTCACGACATGCACACGTATAAAATGCCGAAATATATGTAATCAGGACTTACGCAAAAAAATTCGCCCTTCGACAGGCTCAGGGCGAGCGGTGGGTGAAACACCAATAATCATCCCCCCCGTTCGTGGTGAGCCTGTCGAACCACGTTGCGTAAGTCCTGTGTAATGTGATTTTATCATTGCCAAAAACCTCCGTTTCTTGAAAAAACGGGGGTTCTTGGCGTTTACACATAATTTCAGGCCGCGGCCGTCTTCGCTGACGGCTGCGGCGCAAAGAACGATGTTATGAGAAAAACCTTTCCGTGCGGACATTCAGGACAAGGACAATATTGCCACCGATGCGCTCAGCAGGAGCGGGAAACCGTCGTCAAGAAAAAGCAGAACGAGGCGTTGGCGCACGCGCCGATTCCGTTAGATCATTTGCCCGCGCATGTCGCCCGCCGCGCCGTAGAGTATCTCGCTCGCCTCGCGGAAGGGGCGTCGTATGAAGAATTTCGAGGCAAGCGGCTGACGCACATCAACCGCGAAATTATTTCGATTCCGCTTCCGTCAAGTTACCGCCTGATTATACGGGAAAAAGACTCAAAATTCGTGCCGGTCGAAGCGCTCAGCCATGAAGCGTATAACCGGCGCGTTCAGACGAATATCTGGCCGCAGTAAGCCCATTTCCTCCGGTTGTCAGACACCTGGCGTCTGACAACCTTTTCACGCCTTATCGCGTGCGATGCCGCAAAAAGTAAAGAATTCCTTTGAGCGTCAAATCCGGCTCATAAATATCGAAAAGCGCGGAACTTCCCTGCAAAAACTTGCCGACGCCGCCGGTCGAAACGATTTTGTACGTGGCGCGCGTTTCCCGCGTAATTTCTTCAATCAGGCGTTCGATGCCTAAAATCGTGATTTTGAGAATGCCGATCTGAATATTGTCAATCGTGTTCGTGCCGACGGAATGCGCCGGAATCCGAAGCTCAACCTGCGGCAGCTGCGCGGTGTTCGAGAAGAGCGCGAGCATGGCCGTCCGAAACCCGGGCAGAATCGCGCCGCCGATGAAATGGCCGCCCTGCAAAATATCCAGCGTAATCGCCGTGCCGAAATCTATGACGATGACGTTATTCCCATAAATTTTTTTGGCCGCGAAGACGTTCGCCAGCCGATCCGCGCCGATTTCCTGCGGATAATCCACGCGATATTCAATCTCGAAGACGCGGGCATCCGGCGTGACGAATTGCGTCGGCTGCTGAAAATATTTTTCCCCCAATTTTTCGAGAATGTAGTTCACGGACGGCACGACGGACGAGACGCCGATTTTCGAAATCTCTTCTTTCTGAATCTGCGCGACCTGAAACAACGTGTAGAGTTTGGAAAAAAGCTCGTCTTCCGTTTCATAACTTTTCGTGCCGATCCGCCAGATTTTAAATGGCGCATCTTCGACATGCAGCCCGATGACGGTATGCGTGTTGCCAATATCAAATAAAAGTTCCATAGCGCGTCGCGTTCAGGCAGGCATGACCTGCGCGTCATGCTTGCATAGGTGAATTTCCTAACATATTTTTTACAACCCACCCCTTGCCCCTCCCAGGAGGGGAATTGCGATACCTCCCCTCCTGGGAGGGGTTGGGGGTGGGTGAGCAAAAAATGTTAGGAAGTGAAGATGAATAACAACATCGTGAGCCAGCGCGAAGGCAGGTGAACATCCGCCTTCCGCAAACGTTTTTTCCGCGAATGCGTCCAAAAGGCAAGGAGAAAATATGATGTTTTATCGAAAATTCTCCGCGCCGCATACGCAAAAAACGCTTGACAGAATGCGG
>CAZCGG010000310.1:0-4605 GCA_964498135.1 uncultured Candidatus Moduliflexus sp. | reverse complement strand
CCCTGCCACATTCTACTTGACAAAGTACGCCTGCTTTGTGTAGCGTTGCCCCCTCAAGGAGGAAAATATGACAGCATCAACGATCAACACCTTTAAGACACCTTTGCCGAACCTTGCGCTTGATAGACGCGCATTTTCAATCTCGTCCTCATTCGATGCGTCAGAGGAGACGCGCTATTGGTGGGCGCAATCGCCGGAAGAACGTCTGCGTCACATCGAACGCTTGCGACGGATCAACTATGGAAATCAGGCTGCCGCCCGACTTCAAAGAGTTCTTGAGATTGCTCCACGCGCGCCGCGTTGAGTATCTTCTGATTGGCGGGTATGCCGTTGGCTATCATGGGTATCCGCGAGCGACCAATGATATGGATATTTGGATCGCCGCCCGCCCTGAGAATGCTGCGCGGATGGTGTCCGTGCTTCAAGCATTCGGGTTTGATCCGCCGGAGTTGTCGCCGGAACTCTTTTTATCAGACAAGATTATTCGCATGGGGTATCCGCCGATCCGCATCGAAATCACGACGACAATTTCCGGCGTTCAGTTCGATGAATGTTATCTCGCGCGAATTCTGACCGTCCTTGATGGAATTGAGGTGTCGTTGATTGATTTGGAGAATCTCAAGCGCAATAAACGCGCCAGCGGACGACATAAAGACCTTGATGATCTGGAACATCTTCCATAACAATACGGTGTTCTGATCGTTGTCTTCTTCGCATGTGAAGATAGAATACGTATCACTCCATCTGTTCAGGCGTCTGGCGGTCTCTTTTTTGCGCAAGACGCGCCGCCGTTCCGTCCACGTTGCCGCCAGAAAATCATTGACAGTCACCATGCGTTTTATGTAAATGCTGCTAACCGCGCGACATCATGACTTCACGGGATATTGGCTGAAACCGGGGAGGCGCAACACGTTTCGGATCGGGGCGAATTCGAAGTCATGCACGAAACTGCGGAGTTTGAAGGCGGTGGCGTGAAGATTGACGTAATGCCGGAATTTTGTTGTTGGTTTGATATTCGGGATGCGTGGCTGATCCGGGTCGAGTTCCCATGGATGAAGGTAAATGATGCCGGGCTGTCCCTGCCGGTTGAGATGCCGTAAGCCGAGTTTCATCACGAGATAGGGCAGCAGCCGCATGTAGCCGCCCCCGGCAATCGGAAAGTTCCATTTGCCGACGCGCAGAGTTGAAAGCGGAAATTCAATCAACCTCTGCCCGTTTTTTTCGTAAATCGGATACGGAAAGCGCGGCGCGTTTGGGACGCCGTAGCGGTCATGCGTAATCGGGAAGATGCTGGAATCGTATTGCAGGCCGTATTTCGCTAAAATATCCAACGCCCAGTATGATTGTTCGATAATTGAATACGTCGGGGCGCGATAGCCCAGCACTTTTTGGCCGGAGAGTCCTTCCAGAATTTCCAGCGATTTGGCGAAATCGGTTTCAAACACTTCCGGCGTCTGTGTATAGACCATCTGGTGCGCGTAGCCGTGCGAGGCGATTTCATGGCCGTTTGCGGCGATGGCTTTCACTATCTGCGGGGCGCGTTCCGCCACCCAGCCGAGAATGAAAAAGGTCGCCTTCACGTTCCGCTCGTCTAAAATTGCCAAAATCTTCTGCGTGTTTGCGACGACGCGGCTTTCGTAATTCGGCCATTCGCTATACGGAATGTGCTGTTTGAACGCTTCGACCTGAAAATAGTCCTCAATATCGAACGTGAGGGCGTTCAGCATAGGGATTCTCCATAAAATCGGTCATGCGGCATTTACAGCACGATCTCGAACGTTCTCGGCGCGGCATCCGGGCGATTTTTTTCCATCGTCAAGACTTCCTGCAAGGCGCGGATGGCAACTTCCAATTGTTGCGCTGACGGCGGTTTCGTGGTGATGCGCTGCAAAAACAGGCCGGGCGCGGTTATCCAGCGCGCCCATGCTTGATCCTGATGTTTCGCGGCAAAGCGAATCATTTCGTATGACAACCCGGCGATGAGCGGAACAAAAACAATGCGGGAGAGAAATTTCAGGTAAAACGGCGCATCTGATCGCAGCAGCGAAAAGATCAGAATGCTCATCATCATCACGATGAGCAGAAAATTCGTGCCGCAGCGCGGGTGAAACGTGCTGTATTTGCCGACGTTTTCCACCGTTAATTCCTCGCCGTTTTCGTAAGCGAAAATCGTTTTATGCTCCGCGCCGTGATATTCAAACACGCGCCGCAGGTCTTTGAATTGAGACATGCCGAGCAAATAGGCGAGGAAAATCACCAGCCGGATCACGCCGTCAATCAGGTTGAACAGAAGCGAATGCGTTCCAACGACGGGAAACACGTATTCCAGCAGATGCGTCAATTGCAGCGGCAGATAGACGAACAGCGCGATGCCGAGCGCGAACGCAAACGCCATCGTGAGCGTCAGCGCCCCTGCCCCGATTTCGCCGTCTTCTTCGTCCAGCGATTGATTCGCGGAATAATTCAGAGCGTCAATACCCAAATACAACGACTGAAACAACGTGATGACGCCGCGAATCACCGGCAAGCGCAAGATTTTAGGACGAGTGGACGGGTCGCGCAGCGCGCGGGTTTTGGCGACAAGTTCGCCCTTGGGCGAGCGCACGGCTACCGCAAGCGCGGCAGGCGTGCGCATCATGACGCCCTCGATGACGGCTTGTCCGCCGACATATAATTCGGGCTTGATCATGATTGGGGCTGATTTTTGATGCCGTATTTTTTCTGGAATCGCTCAACGCGCCCGGCGGAATCCACTAACTTTTGTTTGCCGGTGAAAAACGGGTGGCATTCGGAACACAGTTCCACGCGAATATTCTCTCTGGTGGAACGGGTGTGAATCACATGGCCGCAAGCGCATGTAATTGTGGTTTCGAAATATTTAGGATGAATATCCGGTTTCATAATTCGTAGCTCCAAGTTTTCGCCTCTGGCGTGTGCAGAGGCGTGTGATAATCATCAACTTCTGTGAACAGAAAACACAAACTCTTTAGGAAAATCCGCGTTCCTCTGTCAAGTTAATTTTGGCAGGGGCGAAGCAGAATGATGCGGCCCGCGCCTTATTGACGGTTGTTCATGGATTGCAGGAATTCTTTGTTTGTTTTGGTTTTTTCCAATTTTTCCAGCAACAGTTCCATCGCTTCCACCGGATTGAGCGAATGCAGCACTTTGCGTAAGACCCAAATGCGGCTCAAATCAGCTGGCTCAAGCAGCAATTCCTCTTTGCGTGTGCCGGAGCGGTCAATGTCAATCGCCGGATAGACCCGTTTATCAACCAAGCGGCGATCTAAATGAATTTCCATATTGCCCGTGCCTTTGAATTCCTCAAAAATCACGTCATCCATGCGGCTGCCGGTATCAATCAGCGCGGTGGCGATAATCGTCAAACTGCCGCCTTCTTCGATGTTCCGCGCCGCGCCGAAAAAGCGTTTCGGCTTTTGGAGCGCGTTGGCGTCCAGACCTCCGGTTAAGACTTTGCCGCTGGGCGGCGTGACGGTGTTGTACGCGCGGGCGAGGCGCGTGATGCTATCGAGCAGAATCACCACGTCGCGCTTATGCTCAACCAGCCGCTTCGCCTTCTGAATCACCATTTCCGCCACTTGCACATGCCGCTGCGCCGGTTCGTCGAACGTCGAACTGATGACTTCACCTTTGACGGAACGCTGCATGTCGGTGACTTCTTCGGGGCGTTCATCAATCAGCAGGACAATCAGAACGACTTCGGGGTGGTTGGTGGTGATGCTGTTGGCGATTTTTTGCAGCAGGACGGTTTTTCCGGTGCGCGGCGGCGCGACAATCAACCCGCGCTGCCCCTTGCCAATGGGCGTCATGAGATCCATGACGCGCGTGGAAAGATCGCTCGGATCATATTCCAGCATCAGCCGTTCATCGGGATGCAGCGGCGTCAAGTTATCGAACAGGACTTTATCTTTGGCCTTTTCAGGGTCTTCAAAATTGATCGCTTCGACTTTCAACAGGGCAAAGTAACGCTCATTTTCTTTGGGCGGGCGCACTTGGCCGGACACGGTGTCGCCGGTCTGAATGCTGAATTTGCGAATTTGCGACGGCGAAATGTAAATATCGTCGGGGCTGGGCAGGTAGTTATAATTCGGCGCGCGCAAAAACCCGAAACCGTCGGGGAGGGTTTCCAACACGCCTTCCGAAAAAATCAGGCCATTGCGTTCGGTTTGCGCCTGCAAAATCTTGAAAATCAGTTCTTGCTTGCGCAGCCCGCTGACCCCAATGACCCCCAAATCTTTCCCCACGTTGGTCAACTCGCTCATGTTGCGCCGCTGCAATTCGGCAATGTTTAACTGATTCTGGCTGGCGTTTTCTCCGCCTGTTTTGATAAAATCACTCATAATCGTCCGATCCCCTTGTCAATTAGTCGGAATGGGTTACGCGATCATTGGCTGAAAAACCCGCGCCAAAAAGGGCAAGGCCGCTTTTGCTCGTGGTCTCTGCCTGAGAGTAATCGCTGCAATGATTGATGGATGCTGAATAAAATGAAATGACATCACGTCCGGCATGCGCGCAAATACGACACGCAACATGCCTATACAGAACCTTCTCTGAGGAGAGAATCTACAGAAAAAGGGATTATTTTTT
>CAZCGG010000309.1:0-4610 GCA_964498135.1 uncultured Candidatus Moduliflexus sp. | reverse complement strand
GCTCGCAAAGTATGATTTGGGGGTGGTCTATGTCGGCAAAACGCTGCAAAAGAACGTTCCCCGCGCGGAACTTGGTCATTTCGGCAGCGCGACGCAAGCCTTTGCGCTGAAATTTCTGTATCAATATGCGCCTCGCTCTGCCTTAATTCCGTATGTCGAGAACGGCGGTTTTCCTCAAAACAGCGAGGTGCTTGCCGATTTATACATGTTATTAATCGAGCATATTCCGTTATAATCATGCGTCCTCCTTCTTGCGAAGGGAGCAACACCTTCGCAAGATTCCCCCCTCTTGTTTGAACAGCCCATTCACATTATTCAAAAATATTCTTGACAATTTTCTCAAAAAATTCGGATTTATTTAGAGTTTATCCATAAATAAAAAATTTCCAGTGGGGCAGGCATTCCTGCCTGCCCAACACAGGCAAGAATGCTTGTCCTGCCATGTCGCTTATGTGAAATGTTTTAAGTCATCTTTCATTGAGACTAATACATAACCCGCCAATTATCAACAGCCTGTTTTTCAATGCAATGATAAAATTTTTCGAAAAATACTTGTCAGAATGACTATGAATATGAGAACGTTAACATAGAGACGAATGTTCATGTAAATGTGGGGGGAGGTTTCTCTCGTCCGAAGTGTTCCGCCTTCGGGCGAATGAGTTATCAATGCGGGAACAGAGGGAGCAAGCCATTTTAAAGAATCGTTTGAGATGGTTTGTCGTCATAATTATGGCAGAAAAAATATGCATGCCAGTGCTTTCGCCGTCTATGGAAGTCGGGACGGTGGCGAAATGGCATTATCAGGAAGGTCAGGTCGTGAAATCCGGCACGGTGCTGTGCGAAATCGAAACCGATAAAGCCGTGATGGAGTATGAAACCCCGCAGGAAGGGGTGCTGTTGAAAATCGTCGTGCCAGAGGGCGGCGAAGCGAGCGTCGGCGCAATCATTGCGATTCTCGGCCAGCAAGGCGAAGACATCAGCAGCCTGCTCGCGGAAGCCGCTGTCGCGCCAGTTCCATCAACGGCGAGCAGCCCGGAACAAATGGCTTCCGCCGCGTCGGTGGAAGCGTCCGCGCCGACGAGCGATGGGCGCGTCAAATCATCGCCGTTGGCGCGCAAAGTCGCCAAAGACGCCGGGATTGAATTGGCGGGCGTCACTGGCACAGGCCCCGGCGGGCGCATCGTGAAGCGCGACATCGAACAGGCCATGCAGACGAAACCGGCGGAATCTGCGCCGAACGCCGCCGCGACAATCGCCGCGCCGTCGCTCGCGGACGAAACGATCCGCGTCTCGCAGAAGCGGAAAATCATCGCGCAGCGGCTCGCGGAATCCATGTTCACCGCGCCGCATTTTTATCTGAAAGTGACGGTCAACATGGACGGCATTCTTGCGGCGCGAACGGCCTTAAACGCCACGCGCAAAGAAAAAGTGTCGCTGAATGCGTTCCTCGTCAAATTCGTCGCCGAAGCCCTCAAAAAGCACGCCATTGTCAATTCGACGTGGCATGGCGACACGATTGTCAAGCATGGCAGCGTGGATGTCGGGTTGGCGGTCGCGCAGCCGGATGGCCTGATGACGCCGGTCGTGCGGAATTGCGGCAATAAAGGCATTGCGCAAATTGACGACGAATTGCGCGCCTTGATTCAGAAAGCGCAGAACAACCGCCTTGAGCCGCAGGAATACACCGGCGCGACGTTTACCATCAGCAGCCTCGGCGCGTTCGGCATCGAGGAGTTCACCGCGATTATCAATCCTCCGGGATCGGCCATTCTCGCCGTCGGCGCGATTCGCAAAGAGCCGGTCGTGAATGAGGATGACGACATCGAAATCCATTCCAACATGGCGTTGACGCTCTCCTGCGATCACCGCGTGATTGACGGCGCGGTCGGCGCGGTCTTCCTGACCGAATTGAAGGCGATGTTAGAGCAGCCGATTCGGGCGTTGTATTAAGGGAAATTGCGGTAGCCCCGCGCTATGTCGCGGGGTATTGCGCCATCGTAAAAAATCGCGGAAAACGCTCCATAACGGCGCGCGAAAATACCCCGCGACGCAACAGAAACATCCCGCGACATAGCGCGGGGCTACCGTTTGGCGAGCAGCGGCGGAAGTTCGGTAATGTCATGCAAGACGCGATAGGCGTTCCGAAAATCGCTGTCGCGCGTCATGTCGCGCGGAACCACCACGCACCGCAAGCCCGCCCGAGTCGCCGCCAATAAGCCGCGCTCTGAATCTTCCACGACAAGGCATTCCTCAGGGCGGCTGCCGCTCCGCGCAATCGCTTTCAAGTACGGCTCCGGATCCGGCTTCGAGTGCGTGAAATCGTTGCCGGTCAGCACGAAATCAATATATTGCAGCAGGCCGGAAGCGTGGTGCGAAATCTCGAAATGCTCGCGCCACGAACTCGTCACGATGCCCATGCGATAGGTTCCGGCTAACGCTCGCAGCGTCGCGGCCGCGCCGTCAATCAGCGTCGGTGTGACGCTCAGCAGTTCCGCGTAGCGCGCATTGCGCCGCCGCCGCAACTCGGCAATCGCCTCTTCATTCATCCCTTGCAATTCGGCCAAATGGAACGCGCCGATGTTTTGCACCAGCACAAATTGACGGTATTGCTCCGCCGTGAACTCAAGGCCGAGTTCTGCCAAAATCTCCCGAGTGGCCTGATAATAGAGGGGTTCAGTGTCCACTAATACGCCGTCATTATCCCAAAAAATTGTCGTGATTCCGGTCATTTCACTATGCCTTTCTTCGTGTTCTTCGTGCCTTTGTGGCGAGGTTCACATTCGCGTTAACAATTTCTTGCGCTGCGCCTGAAATTCTTCTTCCGTGATGAGGCCGCTGGCTTTCAATTGGGCGAGCTGCTCAAATTTGGCGACGAGCGTTTCCGGCTCGTTCGATGGCGTTGTGGCCGATCTCCGCTGCGAGCCCGCTTTTCCGGCATGCGGTTCGGCGTCTTCGATGGAAATTGCAAATGGATCATCTTCTGGCGTGATTGGCGCGCGGCACCCCTGTTCGTATCGCTGCTTCGGCGTCTCGAAATCCAGCGCGACCGCCGCGTTGCTGTGGCCGGATTCCAATGTTTTGGCAAGCGATTTTCCCCGTTCGACTTCCTGCTGATACACGCGCGTGATGGCCTCTTCATTCAACTGGAAAAACGGGCAGTCGCGCTCAAGGCGAAGCACGGCGACTTGGCCGAGCGCATAGGTTGACGCCGCCGCCAACACCGGCAGGCTGTGCGTTTCATCCAAAAGAAACTGGCTGATGACGGGAATCGCTTTGATGAAGCTTTTCGCGTAGCGCGTGACGCTCGCGCCTAACAGCGTCGTCATCATCGCGTTGGCTTCTGCTGGGGAAAATTCCGCGCCGTATCGCCGGAATAACTGCTGAAGCATCTCGGTTTGCACCGTTTTCAGGGCGCGTTCGTTCAGCATATTGACGGAGAGCGGATGGCTGCGATCTAGCCCTGCGGAAACGATTTTGCCATTGAGATTGATCCCGATACGGGCGTTGCCGAGTTGAATCGGCACGAATCCGACGCTCAGCGATTTCCGCATCGCGTCAAGCAGAATTTGCTCGGCTTTGTCGCGGCTGTACATAACAACTCACCGCAGAGGCGCGGGGACGCGGAGAAATATGCCGTGAACCGGCGTTATTCTTCTGTCCCGAACCGTTTGATCATGAAATTCACCAGAAAATACGTCGCCGTGCCAATCGCCGTCAAGCCCAAAAGAAAGAGCGGATAGGCGACTTTCCAGCCAAGACTTTGCGTCATCATGCTGAATTCCGACATGCCGCCGATTCCGGCCAATAAATTCAATGGCATGAAGACGATGCTCACAATCGTCAGGCGCTTGATTAAGACGCTGAGATTATTGCCGACAATCGAGCCTCTGGCGTCCATCAGCCCCGTCAAGATGCTCAGATAAATTTCTGTCTGCTTTTGGCATTGCTGATTTTCGATCTGAATATCCTCAATCAACTCGACATTATCCTCGGTAAACCCAAGCTTGGCGGCGGTCGTCTTGATCTTGTCAATCACTTTCGCGTTGGAATTCACCCCTTCCAAATAGTACACGAGGCTCTTTTCCAGCTTGAACATCATCAGCAGATATTTATTGCCCATAGACTGATTGATTTTCTGCTCAAGCTCTTCGGCAATCATGTCCATGACTTTCAGATGCTCGACGAAGTGCATAATGGTGGTGTAGAGAATTTTGATCAAGATGTCGTTCAAGGTTTTGATCTTTAATGTCTGCTTTTTCTCGAAAAGCTGAAGATTCTCATCGGTCACGACGATCATTTTCTTCTTGAATAAAAAAATGCCGATGGAATTGACCTCGAACAACAGATTGACGGGGGCGGAATAATTTCTGGGGTTTTTGATAATGACGAGCGTGTAATCATCGTCGAAATCCAAACGGCTGAGTTCGTTTAAATCCAAACTCGAATGAACATCGTATTCATGGAGATGATGCGTCGAGACAAGCTCGTTGATTTCCTCTGCGCTCGGCTCGGCGTAAAAGCTCAATATCGCGTCTTCTTTGACGCATTCGACAATGCGATTATTTTCGATGTTGTAGCATGTCAGCATCGTGTTCCTCTGCGCGGCGGCG
>CAZCGG010000308.1:0-4645 GCA_964498135.1 uncultured Candidatus Moduliflexus sp. | reverse complement strand
CGATGCGGCTTCATCGTCTGCGTCTTGGCGGTCTGCTGGACGCCGCCGCCTTCTTTCGCCGCCCCTCTCAACACGATGTGCTTCTATAGCGCGGAGACCAACATCAACAATTTTAAATCATTGAAACAGGCGTTCGACACCTATTTTTCGACGTTCGGCGCGTTTGCCTTCCAACCGTTTAATGATCGCGCCACGTTCGAGACATATCTTGCGGAACACCCGGAATGCGTCGCGCTGCTGTCCAGTTGGCACTACGCGAATATTTACCAGCAATTTCACCTCACGCCGGTGCTTGTCGGCATGCGCGACGGCGCGAACTCGCAGAAAAATGTGCTGACGACCCGCCAAGAAACGCTGGATATTAATGCCGCGAAAGCCGGGCAGATCGCCTCGGCCAGAAGCGTGGAATATACGAAAGATTTGCTCCGCGAGGTTGTCGGCGAGGCGGTGGAACAATGCAAGATTCTTACTGTTCCCAAAGATATGGACGCGCTCATCTCGTTAGGTCTCGGCATGGCGAAATCCGCCATCACGACGGCGCATTCATTGCAGGAATTCGCGCGCATGAATCCGGCGTTGTTTCAAAAGCTGAAAACGCTTGCCGAAACGCGGGAATCGCTGCTGCTGATTGTCGCGGTTTCTGAGCAGCGCGAGGCGGAGGCGCAGGAATTGATCGCCATTCTTCGAGGCATGCCAGACCAGCCGAACGGCAAAGAAAACCTTAAAATGCTCGGGCTGGACAATTGGCAGCCGCTTGGAACGTCAGACCTGATGACATTGGAGAAATAACGCCATGCTGAATGCACAAACACGTCAACACGCCGTCGCATGCTGCATCCTTGCCGCGCTCTTGGGCTGTTTCGGCTCGGCGCAGGCCGAACAACCGGCGAAAATTTTGGTATTGAATTCGGATGCCTCCGTTGAAAAATATCGCCTGCCGCAGGAAGAATTCACACAGGCCGTCGGCGTCCCGGTCATTGAAATTAATTTGGCCGAGAAAAAATGGAAGCGGGCTGATCTGGAAGAGCTTTTTTATGACGAAGAGCCGGATGTTGTCTATTGCATCGGGACGAAATCGTATCTGCTCGCGCAAAAATACGCCGGAAAAACGCCGGTGGTCTTTTCGTCCATCATCAACTGGCTGCGCCTGCCGGTTTCCAAGCAGATGTACGGCGTCTCGAACGAACTGCATGCGGGCATGGAAATGATGCTGTTCCGGTATATTTTCCCAAACATTCAAACGATTGGAGTGCTGTATAGCCGCAAATATACGCAGGAATGGCTGCAAACCGCCGCCGCGCAGGGGAAAGAACTCGGGCTGTCGCTGGTCGCGCATGAACTGAACGCCAACGAATCATTAGAGCATGCGCTGAAAAAATTTCCGGCAAACATGAACGCTTTTTGGCTGATTCCGGATCCGCTCGTCATGTCAACGTCGCAGGATTTGCAGACGATTCTCGCCTTCTGCGACGCCCGCAAAATTCCGGTTTTTTCGTATCATGAAGCCTTCGCCGGATACGGCGCGGCGCTGGCGGTTTCGGTGGACGCGCCGACTATCGGGCGGCAGGCGGCGGCGATTACGTCGTCCGTGCTGGCCGGAGAACAGCTACCCGAACGGGTGCAATTTCCGGCAGGATCGTATATCACGCTCAATCTCAAAAAAATCACGGAATACAACGTCGCCTATAATCAGGACGCGCTCGGCTCGGTGAATGCGATTTTGAAATGATTGATGTTGGAATGCCATTTTGAAGGGGATTTCGGCATTTACCTGAGCAGACCTGTCAGACACCTTCAAGGTGATGTGCCTGACATCAGTAAATAACTCATGTTATGCAGCCGATTCGATGCGAATCCACAAACTCCCCTCATGGGAGGGGCTGGGGTGGGTTAACGAGGCGAGGGAATCGTTGCATGACGAAACCCACCCCTTGCCCCTTCCAGGAGGGGAATCGCGGAGACGCTTCGTAACATGAGTAAATAATTTGGGCTATTATGAATTTATGGCAGCACAAGATTCAGTCAGTGATTGCGGCGGGCGCGCTGATGTTCTCGGCGGCAGGCTGGGCGCAGGACGATCCGTTTGCCGACCTGCAAGAACTGCAAGGCCGCGTTGACGAGGAAATGCACTGGCTTCAGGCCGAAACCTATGTGATTACGGCCTCGAAAGTGCTGGAAGACATCAAAAAATCGGCGGCATCCATCACGGTCATCACGGACAAAGACATCCGGCGCATGGGCGCGCGAAATTTGACCGATGTGCTGCGAACCGTTCCCGGATTCAGCTATCAACTCGAACGGCACGGCAATAGCGATATTGACGTGCGCGGCATCGTCAAAGACGGCGATCAGCATATCCTTGTCCTGCTCAACAGCCATTCGCTGAACACGAATTATTGGGGTGGCGTCAGCCCGTCATTTTTGCCGGTTCAGGTGGATAACATTCAGCAGGTGGAAGTGATTCGCGGGCCGGGTTCGTCCTTGTACGGAGCGAATGCATTTGCGGCGGTGGTGAACGTCATCACGAAAACCGCCGAGAATGTGGACGGCGTTCAAATCACCGCAGGCGCGGGAACGTTCGAGGCGAAACAGGCGAATCTGCTCTTTGGCAAAAAGTTTGGCGCGCTCGGCGTCTCCGGCAATGTCAATTATTACGAAGATGACGGCTACGACGGCTATCTCACGATAGACTCGCAGACGCAGTTGGACGCCCTGTTCGGAACGCGCGCTTCCCTTGCGCCGGGCGAAATGCGGGATTCCGTTCAAAAAATTGACCTGATGCTGACGCTGGAATACGGCGGCTTCCGGTTCGATGGCCGCTATGCCGACCGCGAGCAGACGCCGAATCTCGGCATCAGCACGGTCTTGAACGACCTCAGCGAAACCCCGACCACCGATTACGCGCTGAATCTTGCCTATGCGCGGGAGATGACCGACCATTTCACGCTGTCCGGCAATGCGTATCATCACTATACGTTCATGGATTACACCTATCAATTCTTTCCCGACGGCGTGGCGCTGCCGACGCCGGACGGCTTGCAAGTTTGGCCGGACGGGCTGCTCGGCGAGCCGGAAAACAAAAATACCCGCACCGGGCTTGAATTGCAAGGCACGTACCGAATCAGCAATGCCGATACGTTTGTCGGCGGCGCGACATGCGAATTCATGCGGCAGTACGATGTCAGCGCCCGCTCCAATTATTTCGCCACGCCCGTCAAAAACGTGGTGATTCCGCGCGGCGCAGTCAGCGACGTTCCGTATGAACTTACATACAGCAAAAATGTTGATCGCACCTTTCTTGCCGCGTATCTCGAAAATTTATGGGACGCGCGCGACAATGTGCGGCTGACCGCCGGAATGCGCTATGATCATTACAGCGATTTCGGCGGCAGTTTCAACCCGCGCGCCGGGATTATCTGGCAGTTTCACGACGGATTTGACGCGAAAGCCCTCTATGGCCGAGCGTTCCGCGCGCCGAGCTTTTACGAATTATACACGATGAATAACCCCGTGTTCGTCGGCAAGCCGGATTTAGACCCGGAAATCGTGGACACGTTTGAACTGAGCGTCGGGGCGCAGCCGGTCAGCCTGATTAGCGGGCGTGTCACCGGCTTTCGCAACCATATCCGGGACAGTATTGATTTGGCGACGCATGAAACGCAGGACGTGTTCGAGAACGGCGGCGATATTCGGACGCAGGGCATTGAGGCCGAATGCAAGCTTGATGTCGGCAAAGGCCGGTATCTTGCCATGAATTACACCTATCAGGACGCGAAAAATCTCGACACCGGCGAGCGTCCGTATAATGTCCCGCGCCACAAGGGAAACGTGATGCTGAACGCGCGCGTGTCCCGGCATCTGAATGCCTATGCCGACCTGCTGTTTCAGGAAGGTTTTACCCGGCAGCCGGGCGATTCCCGGCAGGACGACAATCCGGGCTTTGCCGTCGTCAACGCCACGCTGCTGGCGAAGCGTCTCGCGCCGCGCCTCGAAGGGCTGGAAATTCGAGGCTCCGTCTATAACCTCTTCGACAAGGATTATACCGTGCCGACTCCGAAAGATGGCTTGCCTGTGGATTTCCCCATGCCGGGTAGAAGCGTGATTCTGGAAGTCCGGTATGCGTTTTGAGCCATGCCCAGCCTGAACATCGAACATGATGGCGCGATTCGGGTGCGCTGGAGCATCAAATGGAAACTGATGCTCTTGATTGCGTCGTTAATCGTCAGCTTGATGCTCATCTTGACGACGGTGCAGATTTCATCCCAAACCGCCGTCTTGCAACGCGAATTGAGCAAGCGCAGCCGCCTTATGCGCGACAGTCTCATTGAGCGCGGGCAGAGCCTTGCCAATGCGTTAGCCCGGCAAGTGGAGAATGATCTGGCGGCATTCAATCTTTCCGCCATGTTTCAGCGCGTGAGCGACAGCGTTGGCAAAAACGACCTCAAATACGCCATTTTGATGGACGCTTCCGGTATGGCCGTCGCGCATACGCGGCATCCCGACCTCGCGCAAACCATGTTGACCTCGCCCCGCGATCGCGCTGCGCTGGAACAAACCGCCATCGCGTTGTTTGAATACAACGAGGAAGGCGGCAATGTGATTGAAATCGTTTCGCCGATCCAGTTCAGCACCGCGCCGTGGGGCG
>CAZCGG010000307.1:0-4649 GCA_964498135.1 uncultured Candidatus Moduliflexus sp. | reverse complement strand
CCGGGGCGCACCATATCGGGAATGCCGCCGACATCAAAACCAACAACCGGCGTGCCGCATGACAACGATTCCATCACCGTATTGGGTAAGTTATCCTGAAGCGAAGGAAGGACAAACACATCCGCCGCGCTGTACGCTAACGAGAGCAAGCGGTCATCATCAATCATGCCTAACGCATGGTATGGGATGTTCATATCCGTTGCCCATTCCGTTTTTCCAACGGAAACAAGCAGCAAATGTTCCGCATTAGGCACATGCGCCAGCGCTTGCGGTAAGAACACCAATCCTTTTCGAACGTCTTTGAGCGAACCGGCGACGAATAATAAGACATTGCGATCTAACGGAATATTGAATATTTCCCGTGCCGTCCGGCGGTCGCGTGGCGCAAAAACGCGCGTATCAAGGCCATTCGGAATCACGCTGACCGGAAAGCGCCGCAATAGCGCGCTGCGCCGCGCCTCGTCTGCCAGCCAACGGCTTGGCGTCACAAGATGCAGCATATCAGGGGCAAGTTGCGAAAAGGCGAACTGTTTGCGTAAAAAAATCTGCCGCGAGAGATCGCGCGCATCGGATGATTTTAATTGCGGGCACGCGCCGCAGCCTTCGATAAACCGTTCGCAGCCGCGATTATAATGGCAGCCGCCGGTGAACGGGTTCATATCGTGCAACGTCCATACTATCGGGATTCGCCGTCGGGCAATCGCTGGAAAAAAGGTCTGATAATCTATGAACCCGGCAATCCAATGCAGATGAATAACGTCGCAGTCTGGCAGTTGTTCAAGCGCTTCGTTGCCATAAATACTCCGGTCATCGGTAAAGAAATCATAATCAACGCCGAGAATGCCTTGATAGTGTTCGAATTCGCGCTTGATTCGTTGTTTGCGCCATGCCCGCAAACGGCGGCGCAGCCATCCGTTTGTCTGTTTCACTGCCGACGCCGAGCTATCCTGACTTGTTCGCTTGCGCACGAACATGCGTGATACAACGCCGGCGGCGTTCAATGCGGAATGCAAGCGATACGCCGCCCGCGCCGCGCCGCCGCGAATGTCATTTGCGCTGATATGAACAACTCGTATTGCAGGCATCTTTTTATGCTTTTATCGCTTCCATAAACAACGAATCTGGTTTATAAACGACGCCATTGATATCCGTATCAAGCTGAAACTCAGCCCAATGTGGAATCGCGCTGTCAGTCGCCGAGCGCAGCGTAACATTGATAAATCCGCAACGCTCTAACATGACACGGATCGAATAACGATCATATATCCATTGATGAATTTCGCCGTTCTGCCGGAAGCGTCCAATTTTTAACGCGGCATATTCCGCGCCGAGTAATTTTTTGATCAGTCGCTCACGCCAATACGCCCATGAAATGAGCCGTTCACGCTTTTTTGATTTTGAACGCGAGGCGTGATGGCTTTGGCGTTTGATGGCGGCTTTTTCCATAATTGATTGAGCCTCGTGACCTACGCGCTGCACAACAAATTCGACATTCGGCACGGATATTTGCGATAAATATGCGGCCATTTCGCCGCCGGAACGTTGGCGCACGGTTTGATCATAGAGTTCCAACATCATCCATTCATAGTTCGCCGCCCATTCGACAGAACCGGCGTCCGCCTGTTCAAGCGCAACGAGATAGGTTCGCGCAATCTGCTCTAAATCCGGCACGGCTACGCGCAGAATTCCCTGTGGACGCAAGACCCGAAAGCATTCGCGTAAAAAACCGTCCGCGTCCGCTTTCGCAAAATGCTCTAACAGATGCGAATGATAGACCACTTCGAAAGACTGATCCTGAAAAGGGATCCCTTTCTTCAAATCATGCACGAGAACAGATGTTCCGCGTGGAACACTGTCAATATTCGTCCACTCCACATGAAAACGTTGACCGCAACCGCAATTCAAATAATTCATTGTTCTCGAAAAGCAAAAATATTCAATTGCATATCCATGCCGGAATAAATTTTACGTTTGATAAATGGCTGACGAAGAGTATTGACCGGATTGACTGCCACTCGAAATTCAGCCGCCGCTAATGTTGTAAGCAGAACGTGTAAATGTTGTTGTTCGGCTGTAAACGAATGATATTCGACAAACAGATGACGGACATGCTGCAATTTGTCTTGACAATCCTGCAACACGGCAGTTTCCGCGCCTTCAATATCTATTTTCAATAAATCTATCGGCTCATTTAAAAAATCGGCCAAACGCACCGTCGGCACCTGAATGCGCTGACGGTCAGAGGACATCTGCACCATGCGCCCGCCGTCCGAGCCATCTGGCAAAAATTCCAGCGTCGCCGCTTCCGTCCAGACCGCTTTATTGACTAATTCCACGTCAGCATAGCCGCATTGACGGATATTCTCCTTTAACACGGAAAAAATCTACGGATCTGGCTCAAATGCGGTAATCCGGCTTTCAGGATGCAATCGTTTGAAATAGATAACGCTCAAGCCGATATTCGCTCCGCAATCAATGATGCGCGGCGCGGGCGTCTGCGCAGGGAATTGGTAAATCTGCTTCTGAAAAATTTCGGCATACTGAAACACAAAAGAGGCTGGATCAATCAGTTGCCATTCGATATTGGCAAGCGAAACCGTCGTTTTGGTGTAACGCGGCATCTTTTTTAACCGACGCAACACAAAAAATTCGCGGCGATACGTCGGCTGGCACAGCAATTTTTTGACATGCTTGACCAATTTTTTCAGCGTTGCGGCCATAGCCTCTTTATTAGACCTCTTGCATAAGTCGTTTTTGACCCGTCATTCCGTTCGCCCTGAGCCTGTCGAATGGCGCGCGCAGGAAGTATTCATCCGCCCTTCGACAGGCTCAGGGCGAACGGAATGGACTTTTGCAATAGGTCTATTGAAGTCCTTTGCTAAAAATGGATTGACAATCTGTAATTGCTCATCAATAGATTCATATCCAAAAAGTACTTATGTCCGTTCATGGCAAGCCTTTGCATGTCCGAGAAACTTAGCAGCCCCAAATCGTCAGACGATGCCCCTGCTGCTCGCGCTCGATGCAAAAAATTTTCTCATCCCACGTTTTGCCCGCCGTCCGGTCGAAAATGACGAGATGCCCCTCGGCTGTGCCGGTGCGATCCAGATATTCGATAGTTTGCAGCATCCCTTGTTCAATCGTCTTGTCAAGCGTTTTGCGCAGCAATTTCAATTCCAGCACAATTTTTTGCATACCGGACGGCGTCGGCCACAAGATGAGCAAATCTGTCCGCAAGCGGCCAAGCCCATATTCGCGTTCTACGCGCCCGCCGCCATTCACCACGCGCTGCAAAAACGCTTGCAGCAATAACTGCGGCCCGGCCTCTTTATAGTCGAACCGCTCAATCCAATGCTCGGAATGTTCGCGGAAAAATTCCTGAAACGCTCGCAGCAGATCGGTCATTTTCAAGCGACTGGTCGCGCCGTCCACATACCATTGCGATTCTTGCCGCAGCGTGTATTCTGTGGCATGAATCAATTCGCGGGGAATGATTTCCTGATAGATTGGATTGCTGATCGTCAACGGCTTCCGTTCCGTAATTAAGCCCAAATCGACCGCATATTGAATATCATCCGTCGGAATGGATTCAATGGCGTCGCTGGCGGCCATGATCGGCTCGATGACGCGCCGGATGCGCGGCTCGCGGAGTTTGTCAATCAATTGATCGAGATGCGTGTCGCGCCGCAGAATCAGGCGTTCTTTGGCCTGTTCGATCAGCTCCGGCGTGATGGCGCGGGTTCGATCTCGCCCTTCGGCCATTTCGAAACAGACTTCCTGCGCTAAGGCATTCACGAGCCACGGTTGGCCGCCCGTCTGCGCCATGACATGCGCGAAGACGCCTGCTTCGAAGCGTTGACCGGTGGCCTGCGCGTGCTGCTGATAGAGCGCGGCAATGTCATCGTGGGAAAAATTGCCGAGCCGCAGCGATTTCGCCTTGATGTTGAACGCGCTGCCGCCAGTAATGACCGCTTTGCCGTCGTCCGCGCGCAGCCGGTAATCGCGCACGTCGCGGACGCCGCACAAAATCACGGACTGCGGAAATCGCGCCGGTCGCGAGGGATACCCCTCGCGGAGTTGGCGCAAAACCGAAATCAAGGTATCGCCAATAAGCGAGTCAATTTCATCAAGCAACAGGACAAGCGGCGTCTCGGAAGCGAGAGCTAACTCAGTGAAGGCTGCCGAGAGCATCGCATGAATCGGGACGCGCTGCGTCAACTCGGTATATTGATTCGCCAACCGCGCATCTTGCAAGGATGCGCGGGCTTGCTCGGCCAATTTATAGACAATGGCCGACATGGCGGCCGCGACATCTTCTCGCGCCGCTTGCGCCGCCTCGACATTGAGATAGACCGCCCGATACGTGCCCTGCTGATTCAAATACTCCTGCAATGCCAGCAGGCAGGTCGTTTTGCCGGTCTGACGCGGCGCGTGGACGACGAAATATTTCCGTTGGTCGATTAAGGTGAGAAGCTCTGAGAGATTCCAACGAGACAACGGCGGGATGCAATAATGAATGTCAGCCTGAATTGGCCCTTCGGTGTTGAAAAATTTCATACTGTCTCCTGGTTAACAGCCCCAAATCGTCAGGCGATGCCCCTGCTGCTCGCGCTCGATGCAAAAAATTTTCTCATCCCACGCTTTGCCCG
>CAZCGG010000306.1:0-4734 GCA_964498135.1 uncultured Candidatus Moduliflexus sp. | reverse complement strand
TGTCTCGCTGCTCGATGGCTACATATAGCCATGCCGGAAATCGAGAGACGTGCCATCTCGCATATTTAAAAATGGCTGCATCTCTCGATTTTGTCAAGCAAAAATCATGCGTTCGCCTGTGATTTCCAGGCGCATGCCTGGCTATGGCGTAAGCGCGGCGAGAGCATCGCTGACAATCTTGTCATGCGTTCCGTCAGCTTTCATGGCCTCCAACGCGGCGTTGAATTGCTCAAGCAACGCCTGTTTTCCGGCGATTTTCGCAATCGCCAAATAGGTGGCATTCTCCGTGAGCGGCTGCGGCAGCGCGATAAACCGCTCACGAAAATTGTGCTGCGCGAGGAGAATATTCGCGGACAATTCAGGGGCAATCACGCAATCCACTCTTCCCAACACTAATTTCGTAAAATTCAATTCTTCGGAAGTCACCTCTTCGACCTGAAACACCCCGTCGGCCTTGGCCTGATCAAACGCCTCGCCATAGCTCCATCCTAAAATAATGCCAACCTTTTTCCCCTTCAAATCTGCTACGTCGCGGAAAGCAAACTCGCTCCCTTTTTTGACGTAAATGCGCAGCGTTTCGACAAGCAATGGGGCGGAATAATCAAACACCTCCAAGCGTTCTGAGGTTTTATACAAGCCGCCAATCGCCACGCGGCCATCTTTGCTCAGCAAAAACGCCCGTTTCCAAGGAAACGGCTTTACCTCCACCGGCGCGCCCATGCGCTCAAAAACGGCCTGCAACAGGCGCGGGTAGATGCCTTCCGCCTTGCCCGATAACGCGTACATGAACGGCGGATCGCCTTGATCTACCGCAATCACAAACGGCTCATCCGCCGCGAAAACCGGGCAGGAAATCAGCATGACGGCGAGACTGAACACTGCGAGAAAAACTGTGCGAAGCATGCGCATACGTTCCTCCAAACAAAAGACCTGACAGGTTGGGCAATCTGTCAGGTCTGTCACGCGATTACGCCACGTCGTCCGAGCCGACGCTTTCGCCGCTTTTGACAAGCGTTCCGGCGTAATGCTCTTCCGTGACGCGAGGATAAATCATGCAATTGCGTTCGATAACGACATCTTCCGGCACCATCGCGCCTTTGCCGAAAATCGAAATGCCGGTGGTGAGATATTTGGGGTACGTGCGGTTGGGAAGGTTCTCGCCGCTCACGCCGACTTGGCACCCCTTGCTGAACGTTACGTCTTTGTCGCTGACCACGTTTTCCACGACCGCTTTTTCGCGGATCACGCAATCGTGCATGATGACGGCGTTGCGCACGACCGCGCCCTTTTCGACAATCACGCCGGGCGACAGCAGGCTGTGCGCGACCGTGCCATTGATGATGCAGCCTCTCGACAGCAGCGAATCGGACACGTTGGCGTTATTCAGCAGCTTGGCAGGCGGGCGATCCGCGACGTTGCGCTCTTCGAGGTTCGTGCGCACGTCCCACGCGCTCAGGTCAAGCCCGGAGTGCGGGTTCAGAATGTCCATGTTGGCGTCCAAATACGACTGCACCGTGCCGACATCGCGCCAGTAGCCTTCAAACACGTAATTGAACACCCGATTCTCTTTAATCATGCCCGGAATGATGTTGCCGCCGAAATCGTGCTGGCTTTCCTTGTCTTTGGCGTCGTCCTCCAACTTTTTCATGAGGATTTGCGCGTTGAAAATGTAAATGCCCATCGAAGCCAGCGTGCTTTCCGGCTCTTTCGGCTTTTCCTGAAAGCGCACGATCCGGTTCTCGTCATTGACTGTCATAATCCCGAACCGGCTCGCTTCTTCAACCGGCACGTTCATCGTGGCAATCGTCAAATCCGCCTGTTTTTCCTCATGATACGCCAGCATTTTCCAGTAATCCATGCGATAAATATGGTCGCCGGAAAGAATGATGACGTTTTTGGGGCGATAGCGTTTGATGTACCAAAGATTTTGATAAATCGCGTCCGCCGTCCCTTTGTACCAGTCGGAACTGTGCGTTCCCATGTACGGCGGCAGAATCTTGATTTCGCGGCTGCGCCCGATAAAATCCCACGGATCGCCCTTTTTCATGTGGTCCATGAGCGAGCTTGGCCGATACTGCGTCAACACGCCGACCACGTTGATGTTGGCATGCATGACGTTGCTCAACGAAAAATCAATGATCCGATAAATCGCGCCGAACGGCACGGCCGGTTTTGCCCGCGCGCTCGAAAAAATCGTCAACCGGCTTCCTTGTCCTCCTGCAAGGATCATGGCTATCGTGTCTCGCATTGTTCCCTCCTCCTGTGTGAACGTTACAAAAACGCCTGTTGATTCGACTCTGCTGCTGCCTGCTCCTGCCGAGCCGCTTCGCGCCCGAAATGGCGGTACGCGAGGCGCGTCGCTTTTCTGCCGCGCGGCGTCCGCTCCAAAAAGCCGCATTGGATGAGAAACGGCTCGTACACGTCTTCAATCGTGTCCTTTTCTTCGCTGATGGCGGCGGCCAGCGTATCGAGACCGACCGGCCCGCCGTCGAATTTGTCTAAAATTGTCAATAGCAGATTTCGATCCATATAGTCAAGCCCAATTTCATCAACTTCCAACATTTTTAACCCCAGTTTCGCAATCTCCAGCGTAATCACGTTTTGCCCCTTCACCTGCGCGATGTCTCGAATGCGGCGCAGCAGGCGATTCGCAATGCGCGGCGTCCCTCGTGAACGGCGCGCGATTTCCGCCGCGCCTTCCGGCTCGACGTGGATTTTCAAAATCTTTGAGGAACGCGCGACAATCTCCCGCAATTCGTCCGGCGTGTAAAATTCGAGCCTGTGAATGATGCCGAACCGGTCGCGCATCGGCGAAGTCAGCAGCCCGACGCGCGTGGTCGCGCCGACGAGCGTAAAATGCGGGATGTTCAGCTTGATGGAGCGGGCGTTCGGCCCCTGCCCGACAATCAAGTCAAGTTGGAAATCCTCCATCGCCGGATAGAGATTTTCTTCAACAACGCGGTTCAAACGGTGAATTTCGTCAATAAACAGCACGTCCTTTTCCGCGAGATTCGTCAAAATGCCGGACAGTTCACCCGCGTGTTCGATGACCGGGCCCGACGTGGTTTTGATATTGACGTTCATCTCCTTGGCGATGATGTGCGCGAGCGTGGTCTTGCCGAGTCCGGGCGGCCCGTAAAACAGGGCGTGATCCAGCGCCTCGCCACGCTCTTTGGCGGCCTGAATGAAAATTTTGAGCGTCTCTTTAAGCTTCTGCTGGCCGATATATTCGTCAATCTGCTGCGGCCGCAGCGTTTGCTCAAAGGCGTCCTCAAGGCGAATATCCGGGCTGACTAAGCGTTTTTCAGCGTCCATATCAATTGGGCTTTCATGTTCAATGCGTGTCAACTATTTCACGGTAAGTCCTATTCGAGACAAATCTTTTGACCAATATAGATATAAGACTTTGCCTTTTATCGTGTTGATGTTGGCATATCTATTTTTCCAAAAACGGCTGTCCATGCTATTATCTCGATTATCGCCCAAAAGAAAAATCGAATCGGGAGGAACGATAACCGGCCCGAAATTATCACGCGGGCTATATTCTGACGGCAACACATCGTTGCTGTTATGCTGAATATAATTCTCTTGAAGCGGTTGAGCATCGATAAAGACCTCTTTATTCATAAGTTCGATTTTTTCATTCGACAAGCCGATTACACGCTTGACAAAATCTCGTGAAGGATCATCGGGATACGCAAAGACGACTATATCACCTCGTTCGATAGGATGATGCTGATAAAACGTTTTATTGATAATAAAATAATCTCCGAGAGCAAGCGATGGTTTCATACTTCCGGCTGACGTCTTGTATGACTGATATGAAGAAATTGAGGAGATAAGATAGAGATTCACAAAGATATTTATGAACCAAAGCAGAAAATAGACATACCATCGAGTGTATCTTGTCAAGACGATTTCTTTGGTTTTGACCGCCTGAAATGCCGCTTCAATACAGGTAAAAAGAACGAACACGACCGCATAAGCGAGAGAACCCAATAGTCCATAAAAAGTTTCTATTAAAACTCTCAGCGATAGGATCGTCATTCCAAGATTGATTCCATAAAACAGGATAGCTTTTTTCCATTGCCCATTATACAATTGTCCAAGCCCTGAGACAATCAATGAAAGGATAAATGCGACCCATGCTCTTCTTTTTTTGACTGGCATCGTTTGTTCCTTTTTCAAATTGATGATACGTTACAACGCCATGTATTTCAACGACAACCGGATGACTTCTTCCAAATGCGTGTCGCGCCCGGCCTCATTGATGGCGCGTTTGACGGCGCGTTCAGCGTTCGGGCGTTTATAGCCGAGATTCAGCAGCGCGGAGAGCGCGTCGTCAAAAAGTTCGCCCGGCAGCGCGGCCTCTTGCCCAGCGGCCTGCGCTTTCGGCACTTTATCCTTGAGTTCGAGAATTATGCGCTCGGCAGTTTTCTGGCCGATGCCCGGAATGCCGCGCAATTTGATGATGTCGCCAGACGCAATCGCGGCCGTCAAATCGTCGCACGACACGCCGGAGAGAATATTCTGCGCGAGTTTCGGGCCAATCTTCGTGACGCTCAAAAGCAGTTTGAAGACCTCTTTTTCTTTCGCGCTGAGAAAGCCGAACAATTCAAAGGCGTTTTCGCGGATGATAGTGTAAATTTGCAGCGTCAGCGCGTCGCCGCGCTCCGGCAGTTCGTAAAATGTGGACAGCGGAATGAAGACCTGATAGCCGACGCCGCCGACATC
>CAZCGG010000305.1:3110-4740 GCA_964498135.1 uncultured Candidatus Moduliflexus sp. | reverse complement strand
AATCATGGGGAGCAGATACCGTCTTTGGCGAATGGGATGCGCAACATCCATCAGCAGGGCAATGCGCGGTGACTGCGCTTGTTATTCAAGATTATGTTGGCGGTGATCTCATACGCTGTCCTGTTAATAATGGGGATGGTCATTATTGGAACCGCTTGCCAAATGGAGATGAACTTGATTTCACTGAAGATCAATTCACGGAAACATGTTTTCCTCTACGAGAACAGCAAAGTATTCGAGATCGCCAGCGTATCTTGTCAGGCTATGATACAGAATTTCGGTATAAACTCTTATCCCAACGTGTAGAAAAGATATTGAACATGAAATAGTCTCTTTGAAAGGAAAATCATCCTATGAGCGCACAAAAAACGTATAACATCATGGTCTTCGGCGTCGGCGCATTTACGCAGAGCATGCTGCGGATTTTGAAAGACGCCGGCGCGAACGTTTCGACCTACTTAACCCGCGATTACGGCCATTACGGCCCCATGCAGGAAGGCAAGACGTTTCATAAACTCTACTATCCGAACCCGTGCAAGCTTTTGCAAGAGCAGCAGATTGATTTCGTCATGCCGATGTCCATTGATTGGGCGTTGCAGGAGTGGACGGACGAATTCATGAACCTCGGCATTCCGATTCTTTGTCCGACCGGCGAAGGCTACCACATCGAGCGCAGCCGCGATTTTTCGCAAAAAATCTGCGAACGCTTCGGCGTCCCGTTTGCCAAATCCTACGTCGCGCGGAATAAGTTCGAGGCCGAAGAGATTCTGCGCCAAGACCCCGCGCCCTACGTCATCAAAAATACCTTCTGCTCGCCGACCAGCCCCGTGCATACGATTGTCAGCGAAACCATCGAGCAGACGCGCCACTGGCTGAACCATATTGATTACAAAGAAGGCGTGTTTCTGCAAAAATACATGGGGCGCAACGAGGCCGGGCATATCGTCTTCGTCAGCAACGGCAAGGTCTATTCGCTTGTCACGAATCAGGAATACAAATACGCCTTCAACGGCAATCTCGGCATTGTCGCAGGCGCGCCGCTCGGCGGGCTGGTTGAATGGGATCCGGACGATCAATACGGCATTTCGAAGGCGCTGATTCAGCCCTTGCTTCCGTGGTTCAAGGAGACGAAGTTTCACGGGCCGCTGCAAGTGACCGCGATTTGGCATGAACACCGTTGGAACGTGCTGGAGTTCAATATTCGGCTCGGCGTGACGAGCGGGCCGCTGATTCTCCGCATGATGAAACAGCCGATTCAGGCGTTGGAACAGGTGGTCAATAACCGCGACGTGACGCTGGAATTGGCGGGCGACCGGCGGTTCGGCTGCTCCGTAACCTTAGCGGGCTACGGCTATCCGTACACGCAATTGACGCCGCCGCGCCTCTCCGTCGAAGTGACCGCGCCGTTCGACTGCGATGTCTGGTGGAATGAGGTTGACCGCGATTTGAAGGGGAATATCGCCACGTCCGGGCAGGGCGCGAACCGCATTGCGGATGTCACGGCGTTGGGGCATTCGATTGACGAGGCGTTGGAAATTGCCTACCGCAACATCAAAAAAATGAAATGCCCCGGCAGCTATTACCGCACCGATGTCGGCCAAACGATGTGGCCGCCGATTTACGAATAAAA
>CAZCGG010000305.1:0-3010 GCA_964498135.1 uncultured Candidatus Moduliflexus sp. | reverse complement strand
ATCGCGGCGTTGATTCCGCTTTTGAAAGAACACTACGCGCCCGAAGCCGCTGCCGCGCTTCAACAAAAAATAAAGATTTAACGCAAAAGGCGCAAAAGCCGCTAAAGACGCGAACGTTTGCGGCTGTTGCGGTCTTTGCGTCTCTTGCGTTAAAAAATTGCATGATCATGAAATTTGCGAAATATCATGGGCTTGGAAATGATTATATCGTGATGCGCCCGGAAGACGCGCCGGGCGAGTTGACGCCGCAGGCGATTCGCCTGATTTGCCATCGAAATTACGGCGTCGGCTCAGACGGCATTCTGCTTGGGCCGCTGCCGTCGGCAACATGCGACTTTCGGCTGCGGATTTTCAATCCAGACGGCAGCGAGGCGGAGAAAAGCGGCAACGGCCTGCGGATTTTTGCCCGTTATTTGTGGGATTGCGGCCTTATTCACGCCGCGCCGTTTGCGATTGAAACCGCCGGAGGCAACGTGCGGGCGCACGTGCAGAACGCAGGGAAATCGGTGACGGTCGAAATGGGGCGCGTCAGCTTTCAGAGCGCGGAGATTCCGGTCACAGGCGCGCCGCGTGAAGTTCTCAATGAAACGATGGTTGTGGATGGCGAAACGCTGACGTATTGCGCCGCGACGGTCGGCAATCCGCATTGCGTCGTCCTGCGCGATCAGATTTCAGAAGGCGACGCCCGGCGTTTTGGGCCGTTGATTGAAACCGATTCGCGCTTTCCGCGCCGGACGAACGCGCAATTTCTGAAAATTCTGGATCGCGCCAATATTCAAATCGAGATTTGGGAGCGCGGCGCAGGCTATACGCTGGCCTCCGGCAGCAGCAGCAGCGCGGCGGCGGCCGTCGCCCATAAATTGGGCTTGTGCGACAAAAACATCACCGTTCACATGCCGGGCGGCGCATTAACAATCAGCATGGACGACGATTTTTCAATCACGATGACGGGCGCGGTCACGAGGGTGTGCGAAGGAAATATTTTTGATGACGTGTTAGAACAAAAACTTTAACGCAAAAGGCGCAAGGGGCGCAAAAGACGCAAGCGTAAAATAGATGGCGTTTGCGTCTCTTGCGCCGTTCGCGGCTCTTGCGTTAAAAAAATCATGATGAATTATCAACTTCACACGTCGCTTGTTAACTTTATTTGGGGCATTGCCGACGATGTGCTGCGCGACGTGTACGTGCGCGGCAAATACCGCGACGTGATTCTGCCGATGACCGTCATTCGCCGCCTCGACGCGCTGCTTGAGCCGACGAAAGCGGCGGTGTTGCAGATGAAAGAGCGGCTGGACGCCACCGGCATCGTCAATCAACATGGCGCGCTTTGTCAAGCGGCGGAACAGGCGTTTTACAACGCCTCGCCTTTTACGCTGCGCGATTTGAAAGCCCGCGCCAAGCAGCAGCAGTTGAAAGCCGATTTCGAAGCGTATTTGGACGGCTTTTCGTCGAACGTGCAGGAAATTCTGGAGAAATTTAAATTTCGCAACCAACTGCCGACGCTGATTGATGCCGATATTCTCGGCCATCTCATCGAAAAATTTTTAGACGCGACGATCAATCTCAGCCCCCAGCCGGTGCTGGACGGCAATGGGCAGGAACGCTTGCCCGGCCTCGATAATCACGCGATGGGGACGATTTTCGAGGAGTTGATCCGCCGCTTCAACGAGGAAAACAACGAAGAGGCGGGCGAACATTTCACGCCCCGCGATGTCGTGCGCTTGATGGCGGATTTGATCTTCCTGCCGATTGCCGACCGCCTTGAATCCGGCACGTATCTCGTCTATGACGGCGCATGCGGCACGGGCGGCATGTTGACCGTCGCGGAAGAACGCCTGCGCGAGCTCGCGGCCGAGCGCGGCAAAGACGCTTCGATTTATTTGTACGGCCAGGAAATCAACCCGGAAACCTACGCGATTACGAAAGCTGATTTGCTCATCAAGGGCGAAGGCGCGCAGGCCGACAACATTAAATTCGGCTCGACGCTCTCCGCCGACGCCTTCCCGTCGCATCAATTCGACTTCATGCTCTCGAATCCGCCTTACGGCAAAAGCTGGAAAACCGATCTCGACCGGTTAGGCGGCAAAGAGGATGTGAAAGACCTGCGCTTTCTCGTCGCGCATGGCGGCGACCCGGAATTCAGCCTGATTCCGCGCTCCAGCGACGGGCAGTTGCTCTTTCTCGTCAACAAGCTCGCCAAAATGAAGCGCGACACGCCGCTCGGCAGCCGCATCGCCGAAGTGCATAACGGCTCGTCGCTCTTCACCGGCGACGCCGGGCAGGGCGAAAGCAATATCCGCCGCTATATCATCGAACACGACTGGCTGGAAGCGATTATCGCGCTGCCGGAACATCTGTTTTACAATACCGGCATTGCGACCTATATCTGGGTGTTGACGAACCGCAAACCTCCCGAAAAACAAGGCAAGGCGCAGTTGATTGACGCTAACGCGTGGTTCGCGCCGCTGCGCAAAAATCTCGGCCAGAAAAATTGCGAACTCGCCGAAGAACACATCCGGCGCATCTGCGATCTCGTCGTCAATTTCCGCGAAACGGCGCAATCAAAAATCTTCCCCAACGCGGCCTTCGGCTATTGGAAAATCACGGTGGAGCGGCCGCTGCGGCTCTCCGGCATCGAGCCTGACCGCGCTTACGCCGCCAAGGAAATCAAGGCGCTGCTCGCCGCAGGCCGCGCCGATGACGCCGGAACGCCGGTCATCAAAAAAATCCACGCGCGCGGCGAGGCCGATCCGCTGCATGGCCTGTTTGCGCGCGACATCAACGGCGCGCCGCGCCTCGTCGAATATGAGCCGGACCCGAACCTGCGCGACACCGAGCAAGTGCCGCTGCTCGAAACGGGCGGCATCGCGGGCTTTTTCGAGCGCGAAGCGCGCCCCTACGCGCCGGATGCGTGGGTGGATGCGCACAAAACCCAAATCGGCTATGAAATTTCCTTCACGCGCTATTTTTATCAGCCCGCGCCGCTGCGGACGCTGGCGGAGATTGAGGC
>CAZCGG010000304.1:0-4770 GCA_964498135.1 uncultured Candidatus Moduliflexus sp. | reverse complement strand
GCCCCTGCACCCCGCCAAAGGGGCGCGCCCCTCTGGACTCCCCTTATTTTTTAAAGACAAAAAGGGCAAAAGGGCAAAGGGAAAAATCCTCACCGCGCACCAACAACCACACGCGCCCCGAAGTCGAAGTACCTATCATCAGGGTCGAGCCCGTCGCGGTTGGCCGAGCGGCAGCCGCGCGGATTGTTGCGCCACGACCCGCCGCGCAGCAGCCTATTCGCCTTTTCATCGCCTAAGCTTCCCCAAACGCTGCCATCCGTCGGCGCGCCGTCGTAATTCTCGTGCCACGGATCCGCCAGCCACTCCCACACGTTGCCGTGCATGTCGAACAGGCCGAACGGATTCGGCAATTTCTCGCCGACCGGGTGCGTCATGCTGTTGGAATTGTCAGAATACCACGCATAGTCTCCAAGCTGCGCTGGATCGTCGCCGAAACTATATTCCGTTGACGTTCCCGCCCGCGCCGCGTATTCCCATTCCGCCTCGCTCGGCAGCCGGAAGACCCCCCTTTGTCCCCCCTGATTCAGGGGGGAGTGAGAGGGGTTCGCATTCAATTTCTTCAGAAATTCCTGCGCGTCATTCCATGAAATATATTCCACCGGATGCCGCCGCGAATCCCCGCCGACTTTTTCTGTTTTAAAATATGCCGGATTGTTCCCCATGACGTTATACCATTCTTCCTGCGTCACCTCGTATTTTCCCATGTAAAAGGGTTCTTTGATGACAACGCGGTGCGCCGGAAATTCACTGCCTTTCTGACACGTTTGGCACTCGCTCACGCCGCGCTGATACTCTTCAAGGCATGGTTTTGCTTCATCGGCTTCCGTAAACGGATCATCCTGACAGGGCGGCTCTTTTGGCAACGTCTCACATATCTTGCAAGGCGTTCCCATCATAAATTCCCCGGCCGGAATCAGCACAAACTCCATGCCCGTTACCGGGTCTTTCCATTCTTTCGGCAGCGACGGCGCGGGCGTGGCGGTCGGCTTTGGGGTTGGTTTCGGCGTCGGCGTGACCGTCGCGGGCAGCGCGATTGTTTTGTTCGCGGAGGCCGTCTGTCCGGCCTTATCCGTCGCCGTCACGGTCAGCGCGGCCTGCCGCGCCTGCGCCGAATCATCCGTCGGGAAGACATACAGCACGGTCGCGCTGTTCAAATTTCCGCGCAACTCGCCCGCCCCGTCCAACCGCCATGCAAACGCGCAGCCCGGCGCGTCGGCGCGGGCTTGCAGCGTCATTTCGACCGGCGATTCCGCCAGCACTGTAATTTTCACCCTCGGCGCCGCTGCCGCCAGGCCAGCGACAATGAGCAGGCCGATCAACACGGCCACGATGTGCATGCCACTCCTTTTCATGCGTCACTCCTTTTTTTGCTGCCCGCGCGAAGATTCAGAGCCTTCACGCGGGTTCACGTTAATTTCACGATAGACATCACGCGCCAAAAATGTTCTTGGTCTGTTCATAAGCAATCAGTCTGACGGCAGCATGATTGGAATTGGCTGCCGCTCAAACCGGCGATATGTTTGAAAATCACGATCAAGCGTTAAAATAACGCGCTCAGTATGCCGCTCGCTCATTCGCACAAGGCAGGCATCGGCAAACGACATCGGCAAATCCGCATATTTCTTCATCAACCGCACAATCTCGTCGTTTTCATCTTCTGCGCGAAACGGCACGGTCAGCAGCCGTCGCTGGATCAACGCCAGCACGGCGGTCGTTTCGGCATGATGCCGCCGCAATAAAAAGCACGTCTCGGAAATAACCGCTTCGCATGTCATGAGCGGCGGACGGACAGCGTCCAATTGGCGCGTCACCCAGTCATGACGCCGATCTGCCCGGCAGAGAAACGCCACTAACGCGCCGGTATCAATAATAATCCGATCATTCATGCGCCATAGTCCTCCATATAGGCCGGATTCGTTGACAAATCGGGCGGCGTGTCGGCAATGCAGCCGGCGAATTCCTGCGCGGCTTGCAAAAACGACACCGGCGGAACGGTTTGCCGGAATGCCGTCTCATTATCATCTGCGGCTAAATCGAGCAGATAGCGCATCAAGGCAGATCGTTCGCTGCGGGTGAGCGGTTTGACCTGCTGCTCAAGTTCCAAGAGTAACATCGCATCGCTCCTTTGCCCCATCCTTGCGAAGGCTGCGACCCTTCGCAAGGATGGATACTGTTTTCGTTAATTTCCCTTCACGAACAGCGAGACGCTCACCGGCGGCGCGGCATGGCCGGTCGAATCTGTCACGGTAATCGTGACGATGTCTTGTTCGCCCGCTGCGCCCGCGATATACGCACCGTCCGCGCTGATGGCCTGCTTGATCGCCTCATAATGAATCGTAAATTGCGCGCCGGAAAGATTGGCGACATGAGCAGCGATGGTCAAGCGTTCGCCCGGCGTCACGATATAAAGCTCTTCTTGCGGCTCGATGACAAATCCGTCGCCGTCGCGCGCCTCGACGCGCCGGATATGCGGAGCAAGCCGTTCCCGCGCGGCGACAATCTCGGCGGCGCGGCGCGGGTCAGGCGCGACCGTTTCCAGAAATTCGGCCACGCTCAGATACCGCAAATAATACGTCTGCGCGTCGCCGTCTTGCTCTGCCTGATATTTCGCCTCCGCCCATTCTTTGTACGCGGCGGCGATTCTGTCAAGCTGTTTTTGCGCCTCGCCGCGCTGTGGTTCGCGCCGCAGAATTTCCTGATAAAGGCTGACGGCGTTGCGGTTTTCCGGCGTCAAAAATTGCTGTTTTTCAAATAATCCGTTCGCCTCGCTCAATAATTCTGCGACAGACGGCGTCGGAATTGGCGTCGGCGACGGGATCGGCGTAACGGTTGGCTTCTGCGTCGGCGTCGCTGTTGGTTCCGGCGTATTCGTCACCGTCGGAACAGGCGTCGCTGTTGGTTTCCCCTCTTGGGAGGGATGAAGGGTGGGTTGCGCTGGCGTCTCTGCCGCTTTCGGCGCGGCGGTGGCGGTTGCTGCCGGCATCGTTCCTCTGTTCGGTTGGTAAGAAACTGGCGATGAAATCGCCGGTTGAGGCGTGACAGTTGGCTGCGGTTGAGGCCATAATTGTCCTTTTATATCATGCCAGAGGCGCGCGCCGTCCTCGAAATACATCACGCCCAACGCGCCCGCCGCCAGCAGCGCGGCAAGCGTCATCATTCGGCGCATGGGAAATGGGCGTTTCGGATGATTGCCTTTTTGCAACTTCTGTTCATTAAGAAGCGCTTGACGAACCACTTGCGTTGTCGAATCAGAATCAGCCGGTTTTGGCGGCGTTTCGACGCGAGGCGGCGCAGGCTCTTTCTGAGGCGCAGGCCGGACAAGTTCAGGGACGCCGCCCAGCAAGCGCGTCATGTCATCCGCCGATTGCGGGCGTTTCTCCGGCGCGAAAAAATTCGTGGCGCGGCGAATCGTTTCCTTGACGGCGGCGATTTCGTCCGGCGTCGCGTCAAGCCTGAATTGGCGGTCAATATCCAGCACGTTGTTTTTGTCGCGGATGCGCTCAAAAAATTCCTCCGTCGCAATGCCGTTCGCTTCCCAGGGATGCTTGCCGACAATCAATTCATACAGCAGAATGCCGAGCGCGTAGATGTCCGCCGTGCGGTTGACGTATTTAATCCCTTTCCCGCCGATGGACGGGTCTTTATAGGCGAACGTGCCGGAGAGGTCGCCGGACTTGCTGAGATCAACGCCCTCTAACTTGACCAAGCCGAAATCAATGATTTTCGGGATTTTCGTCTCAGACGTGAGCAGGATGTTCTGCGGCTTCAAATCGCGGTGAATGATTCCGGCTTGATGCAAATCGCGGACGCCGCAGAGAATCTTGAGAAATAAGGCTTTTTTGACGCGCCAAGCCGTCTGCGCATTGTAGCGAATCCAGAGTTTCAAATTCCCGTCAGACGGGACGTAATCATTGAGCAGAAAGAAATTCTCCTCAATTTCATGGACGCCGTAGCACGTCACCACGTATTCCGACGGAACGGCGATCCGCGATTCGCGCCGGATGCGCTCGATGAGCAAGTCTTTTTCGTCGCGGCGGATTTTGCCCTCTTCAAGCAATTTCGGCGCGTTGACATGCTTAATTGCGTATTCTTTGCCGGTGGCCGGATCAACCGCCTTCCAGACTACGCCGAAGCCGCCCGCGCCGAGGTTGTGCTGCACGATGACGCGCCGCGTCTCTTCCAAACCGATATTGAACGTCTGCCCCTGCGTCAAGTTATGTTTCTCCAAGTTCCGTCTCATCACTTCCCTCCGATACGTTGCGCAGTTGCCAGGCGCGTCGCAGGCGTCTGACAACGTTGTTATTGACGACTTTCAACAGAATGATTTGCGTGGTGTCATGCCTATAAATAACGCGCATGTCAATAAAAAACATGGAAACTCTTTTATCCGGCGTCAATGATATTGACGTAGATGCGGGCTGCGCAATAATGGTCATGCCGTGAATGCCTCAACGTATATAAGTGATTACAAATAATTTTCTGAATTTCTCGCGCAAAGACGCAAAGGCTGTTGTTCAAACATTCTTGGCGCCTTGGCGCGAAATCAAAAAAATTATTGATAATCACTTAATACCAATTGCCTTTGAAACAAGCATATTCGGCATCATGTAGGGGCGTTCAATTGAACGCCCCTACATGATGCGGTGGGGCATTCTTGCGCGACGTGAACCCACCCCTTGCCCGTCCCAAGAGGGGAATCGCGGTCGCTAAACAGGGAACAAATGCGATTTCATTATGGAAACCACGAATAAAGTTGTTGAATACGCGCAC
>CAZCGG010000303.1:0-4790 GCA_964498135.1 uncultured Candidatus Moduliflexus sp. | reverse complement strand
CTCTCGCAGAGACCGCGAGGCGGCGCAAAGAAAAGCATAAAAAAACCCTTTGCGTGGCTTTGCGGCCTTCGCGAGAAATTCTTCTCTCGCAAAGAGCGCGAGGCGGCGCAAAGAAAAATACATAAAAAAACCCTTTGCGTGGCTTTGCGGCCTTCGCGAGAAATTGTTCTCTCGCAAAGAGCGCGAAGCGGCGCAAAGAAAATACATAAAAAAACCCTTTGCGTGGCTTTGCGGCCTTTGCGAGAAATTGTTCTCTCGCAAAGAGCGCGAGGCGGCGCAAAGAAAAATACATAAAAAAACCTTTGCGTGGCTTTGCGGCCTTTGCGAGAAATTGTTCTCTCGCAAAGAGCGCGAGGCGGCGCAAAGAAAAATACATAAAAAAACCTTTGCGTGGCTTTGCGGCCTTTGCGAGAGAAAAACTACTATGAATTTAACGTATTTTACGCAAATGAACGTGTATCATGCGTTGCGGCGATTTTTTGCCGAGCTGAATATTCCTCTGTATGCGCTGACGGAACTGCCGACGACGGCGGCCGAGATGTTGACAACGACGTTCAATCCGAAGAATCCGGCGCATCAATTGCTTGACGATGTGTATCTTGTGGGCGGCGTGGATGACGCGATTTTTCAGCAGCAGGCGGCCGCGCTGACCGTGCCGCAACTGCGGGCGCGGCAATATGACGGCTTGCTGATTTTCGGCGTGACGCTGACATCGCGCCCGACGCGGACGCAGATGGCGGAGATCGCCAGAGCCTTCAACCGCGAATTTCACTATACGCCGGTCGTCGTGGTGTTTCAATACCCCACCCCCGTCCCCTCCCCAACCGGAAGGGGTGAGATGCTACTTTCGTTCGCAAGCTGCGAGCGGCTGCCGTATCAGCAGACTTGGCGCGAAGGCGAGAAGGCCGGGAAAGTTTCGATACTGAAAGATGTCCATCCGGCGCAGCCGCATGCCGGGCATCTCAGGATTCTGGACGGGCTGCGCATCGAGCGCGGCGGCAAGCAGGCGATCACGACCTTCGCCGCGCTTTACGCCCATTGGCTGGCGGTGTTCAGCGTCGCGCTGCTCAATAAACGCTTCTATCAGGAATTGGCGAGCTGGTATTTCTGGGCGCTGCCGCAGGTGGAATTTCCCGCCGATAAAGAACGCGACGCGCACATCCGCAACGCGACGAATCTGATCCGCCTGCTGACGCGCATCATCTTCATCTGGTTTCTCAAAGAAAAATCGTTGGTGCCGGAGACGCTGTTCGACGCCACAGAGATGCCGCGCATTTTGAAAGCATTCTTGCAAGATGACCGGGGTTCGTCCTATTATCAGGCGATTCTGCAAAACCTCTTTTTCGCCACGCTGAACAAGCCGATGGGGGAGCGCGCCTTTGCCGACGAGCGCGGCTGGCCGCACAATCGCAAGGAATTCGGCGTCAAAACGCTGATGCGCTACGCCGATCAATTCCGCGTCTCACAGGAAGAGGCGTTGCGACTCTTCGCCGGGATTCCGTTCCTGAACGGCGGCCTGTTCGATTGTCTCGATAAAGACGACAACACCGACGACGGGCAGCGCGTGGCCTATGTGGACGGCTTTTCCCGCAATCCGAAGCAACGCGCCAACGTTCCGGATCGGCTCTTTTTCATGGCGCAGGAGCGGGAAATTGACCTGACCGCCGCCTACGATCCGACCGCCAAAAAGCCGCTGCTGCGCAAGGTGCGCGGCCTGTTCGACATCCTGAGCAGCTACAAGTTCACGGTGGCCGAAAACACGCCGATTGAAGAAGAAATCGCGCTGGACCCGGAACTGCTCGGCAAGGTGTTTGAAAACCTGCTCGCCAGCTATAACCCGGAAACGCAGACCACCGCCCGCAAGCAGACCGGCAGTTTCTACACGCCGCGCGAAATCGTCAATTACATGGTGGATGAAAGCCTGCTGGCGTATTTAACGCAAGCGACGCAACAGACGCAAACGCCGCAAACGTTGGCGTCTCTTGCGCCTGTTGCGCCTCTTGCGTTAGAAACCCGCCTGCGCCATCTCCTGTCTTATGCGGACGAGCCGCCGCAATTCTCTGACGAGGAGTGCCGCGCCCTGATTGCCGCCATCAACCGCGCCAAAATTCTCGACCCGGCCTGCGGTTCCGGCGCGTTTCCGATGGGGGTCTTGCACAAGCTCGTGCTGATGCTGCATAAGCTCGATCCCGATAACCGCCTCTGGAAAGCGGAACAGCGCGAACGCCTCATCGGCGAGAAAATCGCGGAACTCCGGCGCGACAAAACGGTCGCGGCGCAACTCAGCGACGAGAAAGTGCGGGAACAGGCGATCCGCGCCATTGACGACCGGCTGCGGGAAATCGAAGCGGTCTTTGACCGCGAATTTCAAGATGACGATTACGCCCGCAAACTCTATTTGATCGAAAACGGCATTTACGGCGTGGACATTCAGCCCATCGCCGCGCAGATCGCCAAACTGCGCTGCTTTATTTCGCTGATTATTGACCAGAAGCCGAACCCGGCCGCCCCGAATCTCGGCCTGCGCGCGCTGCCGAACCTCGAAACCAAATTCGTCGCCGCCAACACGCTGATCGGATTGGAGAAGCCGGAAGGCCACCAGTACGCCCTGAAAAATCAGGAGATCGCGCGGCTGGAAAAGGAGTTGAAAGCGTTGCGCCACGACTATTTTACGGCGAAAACGCGCCACGCCAAACTGACGGCGCAGGAAAAAGACGCCGCGCTGCGTCAGCAGATTGCCAGCTTGCTCGTCAGCGACGGCTGGAACAACGAGACGGCGCGGCAGCTTGTCGCCTTCGATCCCTACGATCAAAATGCCTTTGCCGACTTTTTCGACGCCGAATGGATGTTCGGGATGCAGGACGGTTTTAATATTGTGATCGGCAATCCGCCTTATGGCATCAAATATTCTGAAACAGATAAAAAATATTTTCAAGACCGTTATCGTAGCACGAAAACGATGAAAGGCGTTCAAAAAGGTTCGTTAGATACATTTACCCTATTTATTGAATTGGGCTTAACGACGCTGAAGCGATATGGCAATCTTCATTTCATTATTCCTATTTCAATAACATCAAGTGATTCAATGACAGGCATGCATCATGTTTTAGAAGAACAATGCGGATTGATCAAAATATCCTCATATTCAGTTCGGCCTCAACCTGTTTTTGAAAATGCAGTAGTGAATACGTCGATTATCTTTTTGAAAAAAACACAAACACAAGCACAACATATTTTGCTTACCAAAATGTATCGTAAAAATCAACATGTCAGCTTAGATCGATTACTAACGAATCTTCAATTTATTGATGTAAAATCGTATAAATTACAAGGCCGCTATCCTAAAATTAGTCTGAATATCGAAAAAGATATTTTAACTAAACTTTTTCTTCATAAACAAACTATTGGCAACCTTTTGAAAAAAGGCGGCGCACCTATTTATTATAGAACAACGGGAGGAAGATATTTTAAAGTCATTACCAATTATTCAACAGGTTCGACAAAAGAAAAAGCGATCTTTTTTGAAGAACCAATAAGAAACGTTATGGGAGCGATTCTTAGCTCAAATTTATTCTTTTGGTATTATCAGATTTATTCAAATAATCTTGATTTAAAATCATATGAGATTGAATCGTTCCCTATTCCTATACATAAATTCAATGAAATGTTACTTCAAGAAATAAAAAATGTTTATGCAGAATATTTGAAAGATATTGAACAGAATGCGAATATTCGTATGACGAAACAATATGCGAATATTGATTCGTTTAAAGAATATAAGATTGGCAAATCCAAGAAATTCATCGATAATATTGATGATTTAGTATGTCCGTTATATGGCTTAACATCAGAAGAAACAGAGTTTATTAAGAAATATGAAATAGAATATCGAGTCAGTGATGATAATGAATAGTTTGTAAAATGACGCTCCCTCAAGATGAAGATCGACCGGCGCGTCTATGCGTTCTATGGCCTGACGCCGGAGGAAATCGCCATTGTGGAAGGAAAACACGAATAATCTATGAATTTTACGTATGAGTTTGCCCAGGTCAATGAGCGCGTCCCGATGATCGAATTTTTGGAGAGCCTGACGCCGAAAGAACGCGCGAAAATTTTTGCGGCGATTGAGAAATTGATCGAGATCAAGAATCATGCGCTTCAGCCCAAAGAAAACCTGTCGAAACATCTCGATGATGGGATTTTCGAATTGCGCGTCAGTTTCGACAACCGGATTGCGCGAAGTTTGTATTTCTACGAGTCGAACCGCCAGATTATTTTTACGCATGGATTTATCAAAAAAGAACAAAAAACGCCCAAAGGCGAGATCGAAAAAGCGCGAACCATTCGCCACGCATGGGGAGGAAACCGATGAATATCGCTCACACCTACTTTCAACAACAACTGAAGTCAGAAGAATTTCGCCACGCCTATTTCGAGGAAAAGGCAAAACTTGATATCGAATATCAGTTAGAAGAATTAAAACAAGCAATTCGAATCCAACAGCCCATCGAGGAACTTCTTCGCCGAATTGATGACATCGAACGCTATGTGATGGCGGTGTGAACCTGACCGGATGCTCGCCGTCAAACACACCCGCGCCCTCGAAGTCGAGATCGACCGGCGCGTCTATGCGCTCTATGGCCTGACGCCGGAGGAGATCGCGTTGGTGGAAGGGCAATCTCGCGAAGAGCGCGAAGCGCCGCTAAGAACGGGGTGTTTTTCTTTGCGGCGCATGGCGCCCTTTGCGAGAAATTATGCTCTCGCAGAGCGCGCAAAGCGACGCAAAGAAA
>CAZCGG010000302.1:0-4817 GCA_964498135.1 uncultured Candidatus Moduliflexus sp. | reverse complement strand
AATGAAAATATGCGTGAACGCAACATGATCAAACAAGCCGGTTTGACGCTCGGCGCAGGATGCGCGCTCCTGCTGTTCAGCCTGATTACCTACATCGGCGCGCCGCTCCCAGACGATCTCTTTGCGCAGAATGCCGCGTCAATCAAAATCGCTGACCGGCACGGCATTCTGCTGCGCGAAACGACTGCGCCGGACGGCGGCCGCGCGACATGGCTGACGTATCCGCAACTGCCGGAAACGGTCGTGAATGCCTTGATTGAAGTCGAAGATCACCGATTTTTTTCTCATCCCGGCGTGGACGCCTTCGCGCTTGGGCGGGCGGTCGCGCAGAACCTCATGACCGGGCGCATTGTCTCCGGCGCGTCCACCATCACGCAGCAGCTTGTCAAGCAGCGTTTCGGCTATCCGCGCACGGCGTGGGGCAAATGCCGCGAAATGCTCATGGCGCTGCGCGTCGAGCGGAAATATGCCAAAGCGGAGATTTTGACCGAATATTTGAACCGCGTCAGCTTTTCCAATCAGGCGTTCGGCATCGAAGCCGCCGCGCGCCTCTATTTCGGCAAACCGGCGGCGCATCTGTCGTTGGCGGAAAGCGTCTTTCTCGTCGGCCTGATTCAAGCGCCGTCGAAATTCAATCCGTATCGCGCCCCGGACAACGCACTGCGGCGGCAGCGGCGATTATTGGCGCAGATGCGGCGGCGCGGCGCGATTTCCGACGCCGAATATCAGCTTGCGAACAATGAAGCCGCGCGCCTTGTCTCGAAAAATATCCATTTCAAAGCCCCGCATTTCTGCGATGTCGTTCAGAATTCTCTGACCGCATCCGAGAACAATTCAAAGGAAATCAGAACCACGCTCAATTATTACCTGCAAACGCAGATCGAGGAGATTGTCACGCGCCGCATTGACGAACTGAAAGACTATCACGTCACCAACGCCGCCGTCCTCGTGCTGGACAATGAACAGGGCGACATCCTCGCCTACGTCGGCTCGAAGGACTATTTCGACGACAGCATTTCGGGGCAGGTCAACGGCGTTCTGTCGCTGCGGCAGCCCGGCTCGACGCTCAAGCCGTTCACCTATCAATTGGCCTTAGAACGGGCGCACACGACCGCGACGCTGCTGCCGGACATCAAGGATTTTCCCGCCGCGCCGCGCTCGTTCCTGCCGGAAAATTACGACCGGAAATTTCACGGCCCAGTGCGCCTGCGCGAGGCGCTCGCCTGTTCATACAACATTCCGGCGTTTCGCCTTGTGGAGCAGCTTGGCGTCGAAACGCTGCATCAACGCCTGCGTCAATACGGCTTCGCCAGCCTGCGGGAATTGTCGTCGTTTTACGGCCCCGGCTTGACGCTCGGCAACGGCGAAGTGACGCTGTTGGAATTGACCAGAGCCTATGCGATTCTTGCGCGGCGCGGTCGGTCGCTGCGCGAGCGTTTCCGCCTCGATAACGCGCCGCAGACGGTAGAGATGCCGCTATTCGCGCCGCGCCCCGCGTATTTGATCGCGGACATTCTGGCTGACCGGCAAGCCGCCGTGCGGGCGTTCGGCGAAGAGACGCCGTTGGGCTTGCCGTTCGTCACGGCGGTCAAAACCGGCACATCGAAGGATTACCGGGATAATTGGACGGTCGGCTTTACGCGGGATTACACCGTCGGCGTCTGGGTGGGGAACTTCGACGGCACGCCGATGCGAAAAGTCTCCGGCATCACCGGCGCCGCGCCGATTTATCGGGATGTCATGCTGACGCTGTACCGCGATTATAATCCCATCAATTTCCTCGATCCCGTGCCGGACGGCATCGTCTCGCGCCATATCTGCCCACTTTCCGGGAAATTGGTTCAGCCGGATTGCCCGCACGGCATCAATGAGCTTTTCTTGGCGGAAAACGCGCCGACCGAGCCGTGCGACATGCACCGCGCCGTGTGGGTAAATGCAGAAGACGGTCTGCTGACCGATGCCGCCGATCCGCGCGCGAAAAAGACGGTGTTCACGCATTTTCCGCCGATGTATCACACGTGGGCGCATGAAATGGGGTACCCATCGCCGCCGACGCAATTGTCGCCCACCGCCCGCGCCGATGCGCCGATCCGCATCGCGCATCCGAACGACGGCGATGTGTATGCGCTTGACCCGATTTTGCGCCCGGAATTTCAGACCGTGCAGCTTTCCGCCGTTGTCGAAGGCGATATTCCGCAGATTACGTGGTATGTGGACGGCGAGGCGTGGGAGCGTGTCGCGTATCCGTTTCGCGCCGCATGGCCGCTTGCGCCCGGCTCGCACCGGATTCATGCCGAAAGCGGTCAGGACGGCCAGATCGTCCGCAGCGAGGAGATTTCGGTGTTTGTGGTGAAGTAGGCGGGGCGTGAAGCGGCGCGGCCTTTTGCGTCCGCCTCACGCTGTTGTGAGGCATCTATGATGATTTCCGAAAAATCCACTTTTCAAGTCATTCTTTTCATGGTTTCGGAACGGACTGTCCCTCTTCCTCCAATAATCAATATAAAAAGTTCGCCCTTCGAAAGGCTCAGGGTGAACGGCGGGCGAAACGCCAACATCCTCTTCCGTTCGATTTCGCGACAAAACGCCTGAAAGAGACACTCGCATGCTAAAAATTCAAAAAAATCTAAAAAAATAGTTGACAAATTTTCATCTTATACTCAATAGATACTCATTACGTACTCATGATATACTCATTACATATTTAATATATTTCAAGGAGTTTTCAATGCTATCTGTAAGAAAATTGTATTGGCCTGCAATTAATATCGTCGGCCCCGGCGCGTTAAAAGAAGCTGGCGCGGAAATCGCCAAAATGGGCTTGAAGAAAGCGTTGATCGTCACCGATGCGGTGTTGAACAAATTGGGCGTTGTCAAAAACGTTGAAGACGCACTGAATGAGCATCACATTCAATTTCATGTCTATGACAATGTTCAGCCGAACCCGACGATGAAAAACTGCCATGACGGGCTGGATGCGTTCAACGCCAACACCTGCGATTTTCTGATTTCGGTTGGCGGAGGCTCGCCGCAAGATTGCGCCAAAGCCATCGGCATCCTGAAAACAAACGGCGGGAAAATCTCTGCGTATGAAGGCGTATTCAAATCGAAAAACAAGTCCGTGCCGATTATTGCGATTAACACGACCGCCGGAACGGCCTCTGAAGTGACGATCAACTACGTCATCACCGATGAAGAGCGGCACATCAAAATGGTCATGGTGGACGCCAACTGCCTTGCGACCATTGCAGTGAACGATCCGTTGCTGATGATGGCAAAACCGCCGCAGCTGACCGCCGCGACCGGCATGGATGCGTTAACGCATGCTATCGAAGCATTTGTGACGGCGGGGGCGTTTGAATTGTCCGATACGTTAGACCTTCAAGCCATGAAATTGATTGTCGAATCGCTCGAAACTGCTGTCAAAGACGGGCAGAATGTCGAAGCGCGCTCGAAAATGGCGTGGGCGTCGTTTATTGCCGGGCTGTCATTCTCGAATGCCGGGCTTGGCATCGTGCATTCAATGGCGCATCAACTCGGCTCGGAATATAACATGCCGCATGGCATGGCGAACGCGATTCTTTTGCCTTATGTCGAAGAATTCAACTTGGAAGCGCGCCCTGAAAAGACGAAAAAATTGGCGGAAGTCTTTGGAATTTCTACCCAGAATTTGTCCGCAGGCGAGATCAAAACGGCTGTCATTGATTATCTGAAAAGTTTGTCGGCTAAAGTCGGCATTCCGAAAGGCTTGCGAGAAATGGGCGTCAAAGAAGAAGATTTTGGAAAGCTTGCCGATCAAGCGCTGCGTGATGTCTGCACCGGCGGCAATCCGCGCCCTGTGACGAAAGAAGATATTATTGCGATTTACAAACATGCCATGCAGTAAATCATTCTGACATGTTGACCACAGAGTTTTGAAGTCTTCAAGACTTCAAAACTCTCGGTTACTGTGTGAATCTGCGGTAAATAAGTTCTATTCCGTTTGAAGCCAGGCTCGCGCATCAGCCTCATTCAGAAAAAACTGAATGATGTCTTTTTCTCGATTGGGGGTTTCACTGATTTTTGCCGAAACCCGGCTACCTGGATCCGAGGACTGAATCCACGCAAACTTGCGTAATCCGGCCTCAAATAATTGGGGAAAGCACGTATTGGCAATCCAGATCGCCGCCTCAGTCGGCCATTTCCCGGTCACTTTGCGATTGTCATTCAGCACGTTCGCCGCTTGCTTTTCTTTCAGGAGCTTGAGAATCGCCCCAGCGCCTTGCTGAACTTCTTGCGTTGTTGGAATGTCTCGCCACTCCGCATAAATCCACTGATTGCTGTCGTCCCAATAAATTGTCGCTTTTGGATGTGAATAATAAATATTCAACATAACAACCTCCTTTGGTGATAAGCGTTCAGCGCCTGCTTTCATGCGCTCACATGACCTCTTGCCATGCCTCATCTATGCGCCGCATTTGCTGACATGTAAATTTAAGAATCAAAATGATCTCTTTCAACATTTCCTTTTCTTGATATGATAACACGCGATCTTTCCGCGACTTAAGCCATTTATCTACAACTTGATACCCCCCAATATGACACCGCCAAATATCCAAAGGAATCTGATCAAAATATTGCGTTTTATTGATATAAATTCGCCCAATCGCATCGCTGCCTTCAACAAATCGAACGGTCTCGACAATATCAGTTCCCTCTTGAGGAAAAGACACCGTTTCATCAGGCGAAGATGTTTTCATCAAGTGCATGTCAATCAATTCTTGCCCTAATACAGAAAATCGTTTGAAAGCCGCATAATCTTTTACAAAAGGAATGCGCGG
>CAZCGG010000301.1:2526-4843 GCA_964498135.1 uncultured Candidatus Moduliflexus sp. | reverse complement strand
CCCTTCGACAGGCTCAGGGCGAACGGGAGGGACTTTTGCAAGAGGTCTATTTACCACAAGAACGAAAAGGAGGGTATCTGTGATGAAAAAAATTCTGTGTTGCATGGCCTGCATCCTCGCTGTGTTGGGCGGAAACATGGCCGCGCATGCCGCTCAATACAACATACTGGTCGTGATGAGTTACGAAGAAAATTTTCCGTGGTGTCAAGAGGTAAAAGCCGGCATTGAATCAACGTTAGGCTCGCAAAGCGAGCTTCGGTATGTGTACATGAATACCAAAACAGACCCGAATGGCGGAGCGAAAAAGGCAGAAGAAGCCTACGCGGCGTATCAAGAATTTCAGCCGGATGGCGTGATCGCGGTGGATGATAACGCGCAATCCCTGTTCGTCGTGCCGTATTTGAAGGACAAAGTGAAGACCCCTGTTATGTTTGCCGGAGTCAACGCAGAACCGTCCCAATATGGCTATCCTGCCGCGAATGTCTCTGGAATTCTTGAGCGAGAGCAATTTAAAGAATCGCTTTTTTTGGTTCAGCAGCTTGTGCGAGGCGTCAAAACATTTGGCATCTTGTTGCCGGACGACGCGACCGGCAAGGCGTTGTTCGCGCAGATCGAACAAGAAAAAGGGGAATATCCGCTTGCGTTTACAGAGGCCAAAATTCCCAAAACGTTTGAAGAACTTCAAACGATGGCTGAGGCGATGAAACAGACGAACGACGCGCTGTTTTATATCACGTTCGAGGGGCTGCCGAATCACACGGGAAAGGCGATGACTGATAAAGAGATGCTTCCTGTGGTCGCCGCGAAATTTGGGAAGCCGATCTTAACAAATGCGCCGTTCCGGGTAAAATTCGGCGCGTTATGCGCGGTTGTCAAAACGGGCGAAGAGCAAGGCAGCGCCGCCTCGCAAATGCTGTTGAGCGCAATGCAGGGAAAGTCGGTCGCCGAGATTCCCATTACGCGGAATCACTTCGGGCGGCGCATTCTGAACGCGACGACGCTGCACGCCTTGCAAATAAAGCCCTCGCCAATCGTGCTGCGCGGCGCGGAATTGGTCACGACGGAACAATAGACCTCTGCGGCGTGGATGAAGGAACGCTGTCGGACACCTTCAAGATGTCTGACAGCTTTTTGGAGTGCGAAATCTTGATTTCGCGGTCAAATCAAGATTTGACCATCCTGACAGATCGGTTCACATGAAACCACTATCAGAATTTGAATGGGATATTCGCGCTTCAGGCAGCGTCGCGCGGCGTTTCGGCATCCGCCGCAATCAGCGTCACGCCGCGCTCGCGGCAATAATCCGCATAATCCTGCGGCGGCGCGGCATCCGTGATGATGACGTGAAAATCGCTGATTTCCGCAAATTTCACTAACGACACGGTGTTGAATTTGGTGTGATCAATCAGCAGAATGCGCCGCTCGCTGATTTCCATCATCGCCTTTTTGACATCCGTTTCAATCAGCGACGAATTCGTCACGCCCTTCTCCAAAGACACGCTGGTCGCCGCGATAAACGCGGTGTGCGCGTTCAATTTTTTCAGCATGGCAATCGCGTCTTGCCCCACTAACGAATTGGTGGAACGCAGCACGTCCCCGCCCGTGACGATGACATGCAGATGATCCTGCCCGGACGCCGCCGCAATGACGGGAACGCTGTTCGTAATCACCGTGACGCCGCGCTTGCCGTATAACGCTTCCATGACGCGCATTGTCGTGGAACCGGCGTCTAAGACAATAATATCGCCATCCTGCACGAAGTTCACGGCGGCGGCGGCAATCAAGGCTTTTTCCGCATTCATCGTCAATTGCCGCTTCGAAAGCGGAATCGGGGCGGCCTCGTCATTCAGCACCACGCCGCCGTACACCTTTTTAATGATCTGCCGCGCTTCCAAATCCTCAATATCCCGGCGAATCGTGTTTTTCGACACGTCAAACTGCTGGCAAAGATCATCTAACCGAACAGAGCCATGCTGCCTGAGATATGCTTCAATTTGTTGTATGCGTTGAAGTTTCAAGACGTTATCGTCACACAACGGCGGATAGGAGAAACAAACGAATTATTCGTTCTCTTCTCCTCTTCGTTGTTGTGTTGGCGAATGATACCACAACCAATTTGCCAATTTATTCTACGTCATTTCTGCCTATTTTAAACACTTCTCAGGAAACATACTCAAAATGTAAACAAAAAAAAGAAAAAATTTATAAAATTTGCAAAATTTTTATTGCTAATTTACCCAATATATAACAATATGTACTCAATACATTATCAATACAACACATTTTTTACCCAGACCGGTTCATGCTCACATCAAAA
>CAZCGG010000301.1:0-2426 GCA_964498135.1 uncultured Candidatus Moduliflexus sp. | reverse complement strand
CAGACGCTCAAGATTCAAGACATTCCCGTCAACCGCTACAAGCCGAACATCAAGAAAGAAGTCGAGACGTTCGGGCATGACGGCTTAAAACAGATGTATGTTGACATGCTGCTGATTCGTGAATTCGAATCCATGCTCAACTCGATTAAAGTGCAGGGCGCGTATCAGGGCATTAAATATGACCACAAAGGCCCGGCGCATCTCTCGATGGGGCAGGAATCGGCGGCGGTCGGACAATGCGCGGCGCTGACGACGGATGACCTGATTTTCGGCTCGCACCGCAGCCACGGCGAAATCCTCGCCAAATGTTTTTCCGCGATTCACAAAACCGACGACGACAAATTGATGGCGATTATGCAGACGTTCATGGGCGGCGCATGTCTGCGCGTCGTGGAAAAAGCGCATCATGCGACGGTGAAGGAATTGGCGATGAGTTACACGCTGTACGGCACGCTGGCCGAAATTTTCGCGCGCGAAACCGGCTTTAACAAAGGCTTGGGCGGCTCGATGCACGCCTTTTTCCCGCCGTTCGGCAGCATGCCGAATAACGCGATTGTCGGCGGCAGCGGCGACATTTCCGTCGGCGCGGCGTTGTTCAAGCGGATCAACCGCAAGCCGGGCATTGTGATCGGCAATATCGGCGACGCTTCAATGGGCTGCGGCCCAGTCTGGGAAGGCATCTGCATGGCGGCGATGGATCAATATCGGACGCTGTGGGATCAGGAAGTCGGGGGCGCGCCGCCGATTCTGTTCAATTTCTTCAACAATTTTTACGGCATGGGCGGCCAAACGGCTGGCGAAACGATGGGCTACGGCATTCTGGCGCGCATGGGCGCGGGCGTGAACCCGGACAACATGCACGCCGAGCGCGTGGACGGCTATAATCCGCTAGCCGTCGCCGACGCGGTGACGCGCAAGAAAGAGATTCTGCTGGAAGGGCGCGGCCCTGCGCTGCTCGATACGATTACCTACCGGCTGTCCGGCCATTCGCCGTCGGATGCGTCGTCGTACCGCACGAAGGAAGAGCTTGAACTGTGGCAGGAAGCCGACTGCATCAAGGGGTTCGGCGCGTATCTCAAAGAGCATGGCATTTTAACCGACGCGGAAATGGCGGAATACGCCGAATACGCGGTTGACAAAATCACGAGAGTGACCGATTGGGCGGCGTCGCTGGAGATTTCCCCGCGCATTGCGGCCGACGCGATTGAAACGGTCATGTTCTCGAACCAAAAAGTTGACCGGTTCGATGACCGCAAGCCGGAAGTCTTGATGTTTCAGGCCGAAAATCCCCGAGTGAAATCGCTGGCGTCGAAAGCCCGCTACGGCATCGGCGAGAATGGCAAGCCGCTTCCGGCGAACAAAGTCTTTGCGTACCGCGACGCGCTGTTTGAAGCGATGCTGCACCGCTTTTACGAAGACCCGACGATGGTGGCGTATGGCGAGGAAAACCGCGATTGGGGCGGCGCGTTTGCCGTGTATCGCGGCCTGACTGAGGCGCTGCCGTATCATCGTTTGTTCAACGCCTCGATTTCCGAAGGCGCGATTGTCGGCACGGGCGTCGGCTACGCCGTGAGCGGCGGGCGGGCGGTCGTCGAATTGATGTACTGCGATTTTCTCGGCCGCGCCGGAGACGAAATTTTCAATCAGGTTTCGAAATGGCAGGCCATGTCCGCCGGAATTTTGAAGATGCCGCTCGTGGTCAGAATTTCAGTCGGGAGCAAATACGGGGCGCAGCATTCGCAGGATTGGACGGGCATCGTCGCCCATATTCCGGGCGTGAAAGTCATGTATCCGGCCACGCCCTATGACGCAAAAGGCATGTTGAATCTCGCGCTGCGCGGGACGGATCCAGTCATTTTCTTCGAAAGCCAAAAACTGTACGGCATCGGCGAACTGTTTGAGCGCGGCGGCGTCCCTGAAGGCTATTATGAAACGCCGGAAGGCGAACCGGCGCTTCGGCGCGAAGGGAAAGACATCACGATTATCACGATTGGCCCCACGCTCTATCCGGCGTTAGAGGCGGCGGACGACTTGCAGGCCAACTACGGCATGACGGCCGACGTGATTGATTTGCGTTTCGCCAATCCGCTCAATTACGCGCCGCTTGTCGCGTCCATCCAGAAAACCGGCAAAGTCCTGTTAGCGACCGACGCATGCGAGCGCAATTCGTTCATGCACACCGTCGCCGCGAACTTGACGCAGTTGGCGTTCGATTACCTCGACGCGCCGCCGGTGGTTGTCGGCTCGCGCAACTGGATTACGCCCGCCGCCGAAATGGAAAACGTCTTCTTCCCGCAGAAAGCGTGGATGCTCGACGCCATTCATGAGCGCATCATGCCGCTGCCCGGCCATCAGGTTACGACCGCGCATGCGACCAGCGAAATTCTGCGCCGCAATCGGCTCGGCGTGTAATCTCTCCGGCGTGA
>CAZCGG010000300.1:0-4848 GCA_964498135.1 uncultured Candidatus Moduliflexus sp. | reverse complement strand
CCGCTAAGTCAACAATTGCGTTTGCCTTCCCCGTTTTTTTTGACAATGGCATAATCTATGCATAAATTATGATATTGTTTACAATTCAAAAAAATAGGGAGGTGAAACTATAATCCACAATTCACAAACCTCGCCGCTGTCTCTGGCGAAGCGTTGCTTCCGAATTTTTATTTTTCCCTTCACTCTCTCAAAATGTCTCTGAATTGATGATTCTTTGCCATGATTCAAGACGAAAAAGGTCTTCTTTCGTTATAAGGTCTTTTTAAAGAAATGAGGTGCGGAGCGTATGGAAACGACCATTTTAACGCCATATTTACGAGATATTCGCAGATTCCCGCTTCTTTCGCATGACGATGAAGTGTGTTTAATCCGGCAGAGTCGCGGCGGCTCGAAAGAGGCAGCAGAACGGCTCGTCACGTCCAATTTGCGCTTTGTCGTCAGCATTGCCAAAAAATATCAGCATCTTGGCTTGCCGTTGTCGGATTTGATTAATGAAGGCAACATCGGCTTGATGAACGCGATTGACCAGTTTGACGAGACGCGCGGCGTCAAGTTTTCGTCGTATGCCAGTTGGCTGATTAAACGCCAAATTTTTCAGGCGTTGGCGGATAAATCCAAAATCGTGCGGATTCCGATTAAGCGCGTGCTCGCCCTGCTCAAGCAGCATCGCAAGCTGCATCAATTATCGAGCGAGCTTCAGCAGCACGATACGAATACGGACACGCTGCGCTATATTGAAATGCAAATCGAGCGCATCAAGCGCAAATTGAACGCCTCGTACCCGTATTTATCGCTTGACGCGCCGCTCATGGCCGACGATGACGCCGGGTCGTTCGTGGATTTTATCGCGGAAGACGAGGAAAAACGCCCTGATCGCATGGTGCTGCAAAAAATGGATGAAGACCTTGCCTATCGCGCGTTAGCGGAATTAAATGGCCGGGAGCGGGAAATTGTCGAGTTGTATTACGGTTTGAATCATCACGAGCCGCAAACGCTCAAGGACATCGGCGAAAAATTTGGCATTACGCGGGAGCGCGTCCGCCAAATTAAGGAACACGCCGTCAATAAATTGCGCCAAACGCTGCACGTGCAGAATTAAACACGAGAATTTTTTACCGAAGCGCGGCGGATGCGGGAAATCACCTGTGAAGCAGGTTGTTTTCGCATCCGCCGTGCTTTTGTTTTTTGGCGAGCAAGAACTGCCAGCCGTCACGTTTTTTTCTTGACGCCGTTTTCCGAAAATGGGAGGCGAACGCACATCGAACCATCTTGCGTAAGTCGTTAAAGGAAAGCTGTCAGACACCTTCAAGGTGTCTGACAGCTTATTTATACTTTTAAAATTGGAGATATCGCATGACGTGTAATTTAAAATATGCATTATTGTTGATGATCACATTGATGAATCTTACGGCCTGCGTGCGGACGGTGTCGTATCAGGACGCCGCCATCGCATCAACTTCCCACGAGCCGCACGGCTTTTTGCAATCCTGTTTTCAATTTTCCGAGAGCGAGCTGACGGCAATGGAGCAAGGAGAAATCATTGTGAAGGTGTTTGAAATGCCGTCGGTGGAAAATGAGGTCGGCGCGTTTGGCATCATGCGGCTGAATCTGCCGAAAGAGGTGTTCGTGGAACAATTCCGCGATATTGTCTCGTTTACCAAAAGCGAGGAAGTCAAGGCGATTGCGAAATTCAGCATGCCGCCGCGCATAGAGGATATTCAGGAATTGACGCTGGCTGATGAAGCCGTGTCGGCGTTAAAAACCTGCGCGCCGGGGGATTGCAAGGTCAAAATGGACGCCCGCACAATGGAACGCTTCCGCACGGAGATTGATTGGGATGCCGCGAATTATCATGAACAGGCGACGCAGTTGATGAAGCGCGTCCTTGTTGATTATGTCACGCGCTATTTGCGAGAAGGGGATCGGGCGTTGGGACAATACGACGATCAGGCCGAGCCGTTGCGCATCGCCGACGCATTTCGCGGCGTGTTGGAAAATTCAACGTACCTGCGGGAATACGTGCCGGAATTCTACACGTACCTTGAAAATTTCCCCAAAGGACACTTGCCGAATGTCGAAAATTTCGTCTATTGGTCTATTGAGCAATTCGGGCTGCGGCCGGTGATTAACCTGTATCATGTCACCATTTATACCCGGAAGCGGAATGGCAAGGAGGATGTGTTTATCACCTCAAAGCAGATTTACGCCAGCCATTATTTTGAAATCGCATTCGGCTTTACGGCGTTTGTGGATGAAGTTGGCGGCAAGCGTCCGGCAAACGCCTATTTAATGTATCTGAATCGCTCGCGCTTTGATAAGCTCTACGGCGGATTAAAAGATGTAATCATGTCCATTGGCAAAGGCAAAGTGTATGACGGAGTGAAGTTCTATTTTCGGCAGGTCAAGGATAAATTAGAAGCGATTCAAGTGGTTGACCAGAAGCCGTCTTCATAATTTCGCATGTCAATAGGGTTCTACAAAATTCGATCTCTCACAATAAAGAAGGGAACTGTATGGCGTATAGTGATTTTAAGACATTAGATCAAGTGAATCAGGAATTAGGGATCGAGATACAAAGCGACAATGAATGCTACATTCACGTCGTTCCGGTTCAATTAACGTCATGGTTTGTTGAGACGATGAAGATCGCCTATACCAAAGCCATTCGCATTAACACCGAAAGTTCGCGGCAAGCGCTGATTGTTGACCATGTTTTGATGGAATTAACCCAGCATGTCAATGTCAGCTTTTTTTTGGAAAATGCGTTTAATGTTGATAGCAAGAAAGGGTTGACGGGCAATCCTGATGGGATTATCAGCACAAGCGACAATCAACTGTATATTACGTCGCCTGTTGTCGTCTTAGTTGAAGCGAAAAAATCGGATTTGGGGAGCGGATTGGGGCAGTGCGTCGCGGAAATGGAAGCGGCGAAAATCTTCAACGAACAAAAAGGGCACCCTATTTCCCCAATTTACGGGGTCGTTACTGATGGCGTCCTCTGGCAATTTTTATCGCTTCAAAAAAATATTGCGACGATTGACAGCTATTTTTACAATTTCGACGATGGGAGTAAAATCGTGGGGATTTTGAAATTTTTTGTGGAACAGAGTCGCTTGCCTCAGGCGTAACGTCAAGCGCTTCAGGTTTTTCCCCGCTATATATGGCTGGACGAAGAAACTGTTTTACAAGGTGCGCGTGTTCCCCATAAGGCGAACAATTTGGTAGCCCCGCCCCTACGTGGCGGGAATGGGCGTCAACGTCCCGCCAGTAGGGGCGGGGCTACCGCGTTGTTTATGATCTTTTAAAACAGCCTCTAATACCCCAATTTTTTCAACGCCTCGACTTCGACTTTGGCGTTCGCCTGCTCAAATTCCTGCCTGCCGAGCTTCACGTACAGGCGGCCTAACGTGCGGTGTCCGTCCGGGAGTTCCGGCTGAATCAGCAGCGCTTGCTGGCATGCGGCAATCGCTTTGACTAAATCCTTCTGCTTTTCATACACGATGGAAAGCTCCAGCATCGCCCCGGCGTGCGACGGATTCAGTTGCACGACGGTTTCAAACGCCCGCGCCGCCGCGTCATACGCGCCGCTTTCTAAATACAGCGAGCCTAACATATACTGCGTCTCCACGCTGTTCGGATTATATTGCAGCACTTCGCGGAACTGCTGAATGGCGTTATTGTAATCTTTTTTGGCAAGATAACATTGCCCTAAATATTCGTATAACTCGACATCATCGGTTTGAAGGCGCAACACATCTTGAAAAATTTTTATCGCATCGTTATATTTTTTTTGCGAAAAATAAACGACGCCAAGCTGCCGTTTCGCATTCACGTTATGCGGATTCAGGGCAAGCGCCTCGTTGAATTCGCGGATCGCGTCCTCATACTGCTTTTGCTCGCCGTACAGCGTCCCTAACCGCGCCGCCACGTCGTCGCGCTGCGGCGCAAGGCGTTTCACCTGCCGGTAGCTTTCTATCGCCTGTTTCAAATTCCCCTCTTTTTCGTAGGCGACGGCTAATTCGTAATGCACGTCAATATCATCCGGCAACTGCTCTAACACGCCGAACAATTCGTTGATCGCCTGACTGTATTGCCCTTGTCGCGAATAAACGCGCCCCAAGCCGACATGCGGCTGCACGTAATCGGGGCGCACCCGCAGCGCTTGCTGATAATACTGTCCAGCGTCAACGTATTGCCCCTGATTATAGGCGATTTCGCCCAATCCGTAATAGGCTTCGGCAAAGTTGCTGTTGACGCGCAGCGCGGATTGAAATTCCTGCGTCGCCTCCTGATATTCTCCCCATTCAGCCAGAATCACCCCTAAACGCAAATGCGCGTCGGCATAGTTGGGGCAAAGGGAAAGCGCCTGACGATAATATTCCGCTTCCTGCTCGCTTCCGTCGCTGAGAAGCATGCCTTCCGAATACAAATCTTGCGCCTGTTGGCAAGCGCTTTGAGTTTCTTGCGGAGCTTCCTGCGCTTTGGCGGGAAGCCGACCGCCGATGATCTGCAAACAAATCGCCGCCATGATGAGCCGTTTTCTGTTCATACGCCGCATCGCTCGCGCCGCGCCTGCCGCATTTTGCGGGCCATCCGGCAGGTTCGGCGTCAACGAAACATCCTGCATACCCCCGTGATCGCTTTTTGATTAGACCTCTTGCATAAGTCATTATTTCCTCGACACCCCGTTCGCTCTGAGCCTGTCGAAGAGCGTATTTCAACGGTCAAGCGCGCCCTTCGACAGGCTCAGGGCGAACGGAATGACGGGTCAAAACGACTTATGCAAGAGGTCTAATATCAAGAAACTGAATTGCTCCTCTTTCCAGAAATCGCTGAAAAACAATCGTA
>CAZCGG010000299.1:0-4858 GCA_964498135.1 uncultured Candidatus Moduliflexus sp. | reverse complement strand
AACGGAATCTGCCCGAATCGCAGGCGCAGCCGGACGCCGCTTTTTTCGGCCATTTCCGCGCCATGCCCCAACAGCGCAAAGCCGGTGATGTCGGTGCAGGCGTGGACGCCGACGCGCTGGATCGCTTGCGCGGCGGCGCGATTCAGCCGTTTCATTGTTTCAACGGCCGCCGCAACATGCGCCGGTTCCGCGACATCGGCCTTGAACGCGGTCGTAATCATGCCGACGCCGAGCGGCTTGGTCAAAAACAGCGCGTCGCCCGGCCGCGCCCCGCCTTTCGTCAAAATGCGGCGCGGATGAATCATGCCCATGACCGACAGGCCGTATTTCGGCTCTTTATCGTCCACCGTATGCCCGCCCGCCAGCACGCCTCCGGCTTCCGCGACTTTTTCCGCGCCGCCGCGCAGAATCTCCGACACTATCGCGGGCGGCAAATCGGGTGGAAAGCCGCAGATATTCATCGCTAACGCGACTTCGCCGCCCATCGCGTACACGTCGCTCATGGCGTTCGCGGCGGCAATCGCGCCGAAATCATACGGATCATCCACAATCGGCGTAAAAAAATCGAGCGTTTGAATCACCGCCGCGTCGTCCGTGATTTTATACACCGCCGCGTCATCGCTGACCTGCAAGCCAACGAGCAGGCTTGGGCAGCTTTCCGGCGAAAACATCCCTTGTAATGGGCGCAGCACCTGCGCCAGGATCATCGGATCCATTTTCGCCGCTCACCCGGCGGCGGTCGTCATGGCGGTCAATCGAATCTGCGTTTGCGCATCCATGCCGGACACCTCCTTTTGCCGCAGAAATCATTTCTTCGCGCGGAAATCTGTCAACGTTTTTTATGATGATTTGAAACAAAATATGTGAAATTGCCCCGACAATCTGAGAAAACGCAAGAATCTATTGACAGATTTCCCCGCCTTTGCCAAAAAATCCTTTCAACATGCAAGCCACCGCAAACAGCCTGTTTTCGGCGCATTCACAACCGCAAGGCCGCGAGCGTACCTTGAGCGCGTCGCGTTGCCAAACATGGAGACGTTATGAGCGAACCACTAAAGAAAACCAATGCGGCGCAAGAGACTGAGGCCGCGCCGTCCCTCGATTTTATCCGCGCTGTCGTTGAAGAAGATTTGCGCGCTGGCAAATATCAAGAAATTGTCACGCGCTTTCCGCCGGAACCGAACGGCTATCTGCATATCGGCCACGCGAAGGCGATTTGCACCGATTTCGGCATTGCGAAGCAATACGGCGGCCGCTGTCACCTGCGTTTCGACGACACGAACCCGACGAAGGAAGATGTCGAATACGTAGATTCGATTCAGGAAGATGTCCGCTGGCTCGGCTTTGATTGGGGCAAACATCTGTATTACGCTTCGGACTATTTTCAGAAGTTGCATGATTACGCCGTCATGCTGATTAACGCCGGCAAGGCGTATGTGGATGATTCGAGCGCGGAGGAAATCCGGGTAATGCGCGGTACGCTAACCGAACCGGGCAAGGAAAGCCCGTATCGCAGCCGCTCTGTCGAAGAAAATCTCGACCTGTTTGCGCGGATGAAAAATGGCGAATTTGAGGACGGCTCGCGGGTGTTGCGGGCGAAAATTGACATGGCTTCGCCCAATATCGTCATGCGCGACCCCACGCTGTACCGGATTCGCAAATTTTCGCATCACCGCACCGGCGACGCTTGGCGCATTTATCCGATGTACGATTTCACGCACTGCCTTTCGGACATGATTGAGGGCGTCACGCATTCAATCTGCACGCTGGAATTCGAGAATAACCGCGAACTCTACGACTGGGTGTTGGATAATCTGCCCGTGCCGTGCCATCCGCATCAATACGAATTTGCGCGGCTGAATTTGACGTACACGATGATGAGCAAGCGCAAATTGCTTCAATTAGTGCAGGAAAAGCTCGTCTCCGGCTGGGACGATCCGCGCATGCCCACGCTCTGCGGCTTGCGGCGGCGCGGCTACACGCCTGAAGCGATTCGGAATTTCTGCGACCGCATCGGCTTGGCGAAACGGAACAGCATCGTGGATGTCGCTATGTTAGAGTTCAGCATCCGCGAGGAGTTGAACCGCACCGCGCCCCGCGTGATGGCCGTGCTGAACCCGCTCAAACTCGTGATTGACAATTATCCTGACGATGCGGTGGAAGAGGTTGAGGCGATTAACAACCCGGAAGACGAAACGATGGGCAAGCGCGCTGTGCCGTTTTCGAAAGTGCTGTATATCGAGCGCGATGATTTCCGCGAAAACCCGCCGAAGAAGTTTTTCCGGCTGGCGCCGGGGCGCGAAGTGCGGCTGCGCTATGCCTATTATATCACCTGCGCGAGCGTCGTGAAGGACGCGCAGGGCGACATCGTCGAGCTGCATTGCACGTATGATCCGGCCACCAAAGGCGGCTGGTCATCCGACGGGCGCAAAGTGCAATCCACGATTCATTGGGTGTCGGCGCAACATGCGCTGGACGCCGAAGCGCGGCTCTACGACCGGTTGTTCAACGTGCCGGATCCGGCGGCGGCAGAGGATTTTCGCGCATGCTTGAACCCGGAATCGCTGACCGTCTTGACCGGCTGCAAAGTTGAGCCAAGCGTGGCGAACGCGCCGTCTGGCAGCCGCTATCAATTCGAGCGGCAAGGTTATTTCTGCGTTGATCCGGATTCGGCGGCGGACAAGCCCGTCTTCAATCGCACGGTGTCGCTGAAAGATTCATGGGCGAAAATCGAGCAGGCTGAACAGCAGAAAAAATAAAGAATTTCTCGCGCCAAGGCGCCAAGAATGTCTGAACAACAGCCTTTGCGCCTTGGCGCGAAATCAAAAAATTGGGGAAAAGCGAACGTTGGTCACGCGGCGAATTGCTCGACCGCGTGTTCAAGCGAATCGGTGACGCGCAAAAGAATGAGCGCGCCGACTTTCTCAAATATTTTGGCGATTTTTTCTGGAATATTGGTCACGACGACCGTGCCGTATTTTTCGTGATATTCCTTCTGCAATCTGAAGAGGATTTCGATCCCGGTGCTGCTGATGTATTGCGCATCTTCTAAATTGATGATGTACTTGGACAGCCCCATCTGCGCGAGCAGGCCGATTCGTTCCAGCAAATCGTAAGCCGTCTGCGAATCAAGGGCGGCGGGGACGAGAATATGAGCAATATCTTCTTGCGCGCCGATTTTCCGGATCAAAAAATTATGACTCATCAGACATAAACTCCTTTAACGCCTCTTCTGTCGAACCGTGCAGCGTAAACAACGTCGTTAAGCCAATCATCTCAAATAATTTGGCGATTTTCGGCGACACGTTCGCAAACGCCAATCCTCCGTTTCGTTGTTTGAGTTCCTGCGACAGGGCGGGGAAAATACCAATGCCCGCGCTGCTGATGTACTCCAACCGCTCCAGATTGACGATGAATTTGGCCGCGCCATTTTGAATAAGCCGATCCATTTTCTCCTGAAACGCATACGAGGCAACAGTATCCAACGGCCCTTCAATCCGCACGACAATCACATCCGACGTCGCGTTCGCCTTTTCGATATGAATATCTACGTTACTCATACTTGACAATAGGCAGCAAAAAGGGTTAAAACATCGCGGAAAATTTACGCATTCCCTTGTTCGCTGCTATATGGCGCAAGGCGCATGGCCTGCAAAATGCGAAATGCCGCCGACAGCGCATTTCGTCCATCTATTCCTGACACCACCGGCGTTCCTGCGGCGCGCGCGCATTCGACAAACGCATGAAGCTCGGCTTTGAGCGGCTCTTGTTTCTGAATGTCCACCTGATACGGCACGATGGCGGGGCGGCTGTTCGGGAAATCATGGCGGCGTTCGGGATGTTGAATATCCACGACGTTCAGGCTTTGCGCCTGATAATCTAAGGAAATGTACCGTTCCGGCTGAAAAATGCGCAATTTGCGCTCGCGTTTCAGGCTGACGCGGCTGGCCGTGACATTCGCAATGCAGCCATTCGCAAATTCCAAGCGGGTGTTGGCAATGTCAATTTTCGAGGTGACAACCGGCACGCCGACCGCGTCCAATTTCGCCACCGGCGACTTGACAAGGCTGAGAATGATGTCAATATCGTGAATCATCAAATCCAGCACCACGTCAATATCCGTGCTGCGTTCGGGAAACGGGCTGAGCCGGTTCGATTCGATAAACGCGGGGCGACTGACTAATTCGGCTAAACGGGCGACCGCGCCGTTGAAACGCTCGGTATGCCCAACTTGCAGCGTCAATTTCTGGGCGGCAGCAAGCTCGATAAGCTGATCCGCCTCGTCAAGCGTCCGGCTGATCGGCTTTTCAATCAGCACATGCGCGCCGCGCCGCAAGCATTCCATGCCAATGGCGTGATGATGTGCGGTCGGCACGGCAATGCTGAGGGCATCCACCTGTTCGCAGAGTTCGCGGTAATCCTGAAAAAAGCGCGTGCCGTGCCGCGCCGCGATTTCCTGCCCGCGCGCGGCGTCCGTGTCTGCCACGCCGATTAACTCGCAGGCGTCAAGCTCCGCATACACTCTGGCATGATGCTGCCCAAGATGCCCGACTCCAATCACTCCTACACGCAATTTCTCGTCCATACCCCCTCCGTGATAAAAGACTTCAAACGTCTTGAAGACGTTTGAAGTCTCGCTACCATAAAAAAACCAAATTTCTCGGCGTTTAAGGCCGCGAATGCTCTGTCTCATCAAACCAAAACGCATGAAACGGCGGTTTTGTCAATACGCTTGACAGAAGAGTTTACGATTTTTCTCGAACGCTTTGCAGGGCGGGCGTTTTCATGAAGGAAACCTTTCCGAAAGCCGCAAACTTTCGGAAAGGCGAATAACGGCGGGTTAAAACTGCGGCGCGAC
>CAZCGG010000298.1:0-4869 GCA_964498135.1 uncultured Candidatus Moduliflexus sp. | reverse complement strand
TTTGATTTCACAACAAGGACGTTCTTGAAGCATTAGACCTCTTGCAAAAGGCCATCCCGTTCGCCCTGAGCCTGTCGAAGGGCGTGTGCAGGACGTGTTCATCCGCCTTCGACAGGCTCAGGACGAACGGGATGACTGGTCAAAAACGACGTATGCAAGAGGTCTATTAGAGAGGCGGATATGTTCATACATGAAAATGTCGGCCAGTCAGATTTTCACGAGCGTTTTGACTGGTTTGCGTTCAAAATGCCTATGAAAACCGAGCAACGCGGATTTACGCTGATAGAAGTTCTGATCGCCATCACGATTTTGGCGTTCATCATTCTGAGCATGTTTGCGATTTACGTGCATGTCATCCGCGAACTGCGCCGCGCCAAAAACCGCACCTACGCGATGCAAGCGATTGCCATGATGACGGAACGCATCATCGGAAATTCGCATGACGCGAGGCGCTTTAACAACGCAAACACGGACGATCTTTCAACCAGCGATTCAGAGATTTACGAGGACGTTCGCGCATGGCAGGCGATTTTACGGGAGTTTCCGGGGCGAGCCGTCGGCACAGTGACGGCGCGCATCGAGCCGCGCTGCCGAAATGCGCAAACGCCGCCGCTCTGCGCGCGCGTCGTCATCGTCAACGTCGTCGTGCAATATCGGAATTACGGCCACGAAGCCTCGCACACGGCGACGATATATCTTGAGCCGAAGGAGCAGCTTGATGAACCTGATTAAAATGGATGGAAATGGTAGCCCCGCGCCACGTCGCGGGGCTACCAGACGGAAGAGGCGGTCAATCTAACGGATAGGTGTCCACGATAGCGACGGTGGACGGCTTGCTTTCGTTGGCGGGCGTTTCGTCATCAATCGCGGTCACGCGGTAATAATAGCGTTTTTTCGCGGCCGCGGTTGCGTCTTGATACGTGGCGTTCAGCGCCGGCTGCGGATTGATTTTCACGAATTCGCCGTCTTTTTTGTCGCTGCGATAGACGTTGAACCCGGCGAAATCGGCGGATTGCGCCTGATTCCAGTGCAGATTGACGGCGCTGCCGATATACACGCCGACCAGCCCGGTCGGAATCTCCGGCGGGAAAATATCGAGCGGCGTGGCCGACGCTTCGTTCGACGTTTCGCGCGTTGCCGGTTCTTCCGTTTCCGACGCCACCGCCTGCGCGACGTAAAAATATTGCTCGCCGTTTTTCGCGGTCGTGTCAACAAAACTCGCCTTGCCCGCCGGAACTTTGGCAAGCGGCTTGTCTGGATAATGCTCGGAAATCAACGAGCGGAAAATGCGATATTCCGCCAAATGCCGGACTTTTTTGCCGTCTTGCGTCAAAAACGGCGGCGTCCACGTCAACGTCACTTTTTGGTCTCCGGCCTCAGCCTGAAGATTTTGCGGCGGCGTCAACAGGCTCACGATTTCCGCCGTCGCGCCTTCCGAAAGCTTGGCGGCGCGCTTCTTGCGATCCGTCATTTCAATGTAATACGTATAGCGGCTGCCCTGCGTCAGCGCGGCAACGATTTTCTTTTTGTCCTTCGTGGTCACTTCAAATTGGCCGGTGTCCGTGAAGGTGAACGTTCCCGTTTTGGCATCGGTCGGCGTCAGCTTATTCGCGGGGATTTCCGCGATTTTCATCCGCTCCGCGTCGGACGTGGTTTCCGCTTTAGGAATCTCGTCGTAAGGCAGATCGAACACCATGCTCGCCGTCAGGCGGCCGCGTTCGAGATGCTCTTGCAGCAAGGCGACATCGGGCAGCGCGGCCTGCGCCAAGCGCGTCGCCCGCATGTCGCTTTGCGCCGCGCTTCCGGCGAGATCAAGATAATCAATCGCAATCTTCCGCGCCCCGCCATCGGTAGCTTCCGGGAAGAACAGCCCGATTTGCGTGATCATCTGCTTTTTCTTGTCTTTCGCGGCGGTTTTCTTCGTTTCCGCCAAAGGCTGCTTATCTGTTTTCGGCGTTTCCGGCATCGGCGCGGACGCCAGCGCGTTCGCTAAATCAACCGAATAGGTGATGAATTCGCCATGATTCTCAAGCGGAATCCGAATCACGTCGGCTGATGTCTTCGGCGACATGGCATCTTCGACCGCGAGCGGTGTCTTGGCGTCGTGATTCAAAACGAGATACGCCTCCTGCCCGCTCGTCACGCGCATTCTCACGCGCAGATATTTCGCGTCGGCGGCGGCAAGCTGCTGCCCCGCCGCCGAAGTCAACAGAAGATTCCCGCCGCCTGCGGCGTACAATACGCCGTCCGTCGCGCCGAACGCGCTTGTTTGAAGGCTTGTCCAGCCTTCTTCATCCTCCTGAAACAAGTAGGGCGGCGCTTGATAAATCAAGGCTTGCCCGACCGCGCTCGCAAGAAATTCCACGCTGTCAAGCGCGACTTCAACATTTCCTCCATCCACCGCGCTATTTTTGAACACCAGCCCGATTTGATCAATGGCGTCTTTCCACGACGGGAGGCTTTGCATGTCAATGATGTATTCCCGCGCAAACATCGCGGACGACGGGTCAATCCCAAACGCCTTCGATTTGACCGAGCCAAAGGCTTTTTGGAACGCATACGCCGACGTATGCACCGCTGGGTCAAACGTGAGATTGAAGGCTTTATCCCATGTTTTGTCCGCGCCGGTCGTGAACGTGACGTACCCTTCTTGGCAGTTTTTCGTCCAGAGCTTCAAGCGGATATAACGATATTTTTCCGCCGCCAAGCCCAAATTCTCCGGCGAATTGATGCGCAGGTACGTTTCCGATGATTGCGCGCGCAGCGTCCCGTTATATGCCTTGACCGCGAGCGTTTTCCCCGATTCGCTCCAGCCTTCGGCGTTTTTCGCAAAATTCCAGCCATTCGTGACTGGCATGTCGGTTTTCCGGTAAATCGTGAACGAACGAACATCGTCCAGCGTGAGCGGGGCTTTCGTGTCGTATTCCGTCGGAATCTTCCACGAGAGCGTCACGCCGCGATTGTCAACTTGAGCCTTGACCGCAGAGACCGGCTGAGGGATAGGAATGACCGGCACGACCGGATCCCCCTTTTTACCGCAGCCCGCCGCAAGCAGCAGCCCGCAACTGATAAGCAAACCTACCCGATGTGTTGTCTTCATGCAAACCAAGCGTCATCTAAAAACCTGAGAGGTCTTCGAAAACCTCTCAGGTTTAGCATGCGCGCCCTAAATCCTCTTTCGCCTGCCGGATGGCATCCAGCACATGCAGATACGCTGTCCCGCCGCGACTGTTCTTATTGTTCACCGCTTCTTGCAGGCTGACGACACCTAACACGGCCTCGTCAAACTGCGGCGAAATTTGCTGATATTCTTGCAGCGTCAGCGATTGCAAGGTTTTTTTGCTCGCCAAACAATAGCGGACAAGCTCGCCGACAATGCCGTGCGCCGTGCGAAACGGCACGCCGCGCCGCACAAGGTAATCCGCGACTTCGGTGGCCGTCATGAAGCCCTCTTCGAGCGTCGCCAGCACGCGATCCCCGTTGACCTGCATTTCGCGCAGCATCGGCGGCAGCACGCGCAAGGCGATATTCAGCGTGTCCACCGTATCGAACAGCGGCTCTTTATCTTCCTGCATGTCGCGGTTATAGCTGAGCGGCAGCGATTTCATGACGGTCAGCACGGCGATGAGATTGCCGTACACGCGCCCGCTTTTGCCGCGAATCAATTCCGCCACGTCAGGATTTTTCTTCTGCGGCATGATGCTGCTGCCGGTGCAAAAAGCGTCGCTCAATTCGATAAATTTAAATTCAGACGATGACCAAAGCAGCAATTCCTCGCATAGGCGGCTGAGATGCATCATCAAAATCGCGGCGTTCGCGTTGAATTCGATGACGAAATCGCGGTCGCTCACGCCGTCAATGCTGTTCGCGGACACGCGGTCAAAGCCCAATTCTTTCGCCACCATGTCGCGGTTGATTGGGTATGATGTTCCGGCGAGCGCGGCCGAGCCGAGCGGCATGACGTTCAGGCGGGCGCGGCATTGCGCCATGCGTTCGCGGTCGCGCGCGAGCATTTCATAATAGGCGAGGAAATGATGGCCTAATAAAACCGGCTGCGCCCGTTGCAAATGCGTGTAGCCCGGAAACAGCATGCTCGCGTAGCGTTCCGCCAATTCCACGAGCGCGCGCTGGAATTCGCGCAACAATTCGAGAATCTGGTCAATTTCATGGCGCAGAAACAGGCGCACGTCGGTCACGACTTGATCATTGCGGCTGCGCGCCGTGTGCAATTTCCGCCCCGCTTCGCCAATTTTCTCAATCAGGCGGTGTTCGACGTGCGTATGAATATCTTCAAGGCGAATCGTAAATTCGAGCGTTCCCGCCGCGATTTCATCACGGATTTCATCCAGCCCCGCATGAATGGCCTGCATTTCCGCCTGCGTCAAGACGCCGCAGGCCGCGAGCATTCTGGCATGCGCTTTGCTGCCGAGAATATCCCAGACGTATAATTTCTGATCGTATCCGATGGACGCGCTCAGTTCTTCAACAAGGGCGTTCGTATCCTGCGCAAACCGCCCTCCCCACGTTTTTTCCATGCGAAAATAGAGAGGCCGCATTCGTTCTCGCGGCCATATCTGCGAGACGCTTGCGGCATTCCTGTCCTTTGATGTCACGTCATGCCGAAGGCGAAGCAGGCAGAACGCCTGCGCCGCGTTCGGGTTGTTGCATTATTGCTGACCGTTGTATGACGCAGGGGAAATTTGTCAATACTGTTTTGACGCTTGAAAGGTTTTATGACGATTGAGCGCGCCTGTGGATGAGAAACGAGGAGAATGCAACGGCAAGCGGGGCGTTCCCGCGCTGAAATATAGATTACAGGACTTACGCAACGTGGTTCGACAGGCTCACCACGAACGGGTGATGATGTCG
>CAZCGG010000297.1:0-4959 GCA_964498135.1 uncultured Candidatus Moduliflexus sp. | reverse complement strand
TCGACGCGATGCTGCCCGGCGGGAACGAAGACGGCTGAAAACGCGATATTCGCCCTGCGAATAGGCGACGGCTGCCCGTCAATCCGCGCGCGCCAGCCCGGATAGAACGGCTCTGAAAAGACGAGATAGCCGTCGCATGCGGTTGAAATGGTCAATTCCACGCGATGAGTATTGCCGGAACGCCGTTCGATGCTCGTGGGCGGGCAGGCGTTTGACGCATTCGCGGCGGGCCGGGAATCGCCATGTGACGGCGTTTCTTTGTGCAGCACGGCATGACGGCGCGGATCGAATTCGGCGGCTAACATCCCGCCAAGCGCATCCTCGTCGGAGGCGGCTTCGCGCCAAGCCGTCACGAATTCCACCCGCCGCGCCGCCGCTTCAAAGCGATAAAAATAATAGGGATGCCGCCCGTGATGCGGAAAGCTCGGCAATGGCCGGAGATTGGGCAGTTTGAGTTCTTCGGGGCTGACAATCAGCGTGACGCCTGCGGCGGCAAGCAGCGGCATGCGCTGCGGCCAGACAAGCGATTGCAGCCATCGGTCGAGCGCAACTAAATGCGTCGGCGCCATGAGCGTCAAATCCACGTGAAAAATGACCGGAATCCGAAAGAATGTGGATGGATACGATTTCAGCGTTTCGATGTTATCACGAAAGCGCCAGAGGATATCGTTCGACGGCGCGGCGATTTCGAACGTGCTGATTTCCTGCGTCCAGAGCCGCCCCTCGCCGATTTCCTTGCGCGCGACGTCCACAACCGGCGGGGCGTCAAAGAGCGTCTTCGGCGCGGTCGGATTGAAGCGCGTCCCGGCGGCAAACAGGTCGAGCGCCAGCAGCCCCGCCGCCGTCCATGCCTGCCATGCGGACGGCCTGCGGCGGCGATATTGCAGCAGCATCGTGAACGCTAACCAGACGCCGCAAGCGTGCAGCGGCGAGAGCGGCAACTCGGCGCGCAGAATGTCGTTGGTCGCGGGCTGTTGAAAATAGCTGCGCTCCATCCATGTCATCGCCTGTTGCGACGCGCTCAGAAGCAGCGCGACGCCGACGAGCATTCCGCCGATGCCCCAGCAGATTCCTAAAAGACGGCGCGAGATTCGCGGGAAATCCGCCGCCTCGCAGAGCAGCATGTCCAGCGCATATCCGGCGAGCAGGGCGGTCGGGAAGATTCCGGCTAACAAGAATTTACTCGGATAGCGGAAGATTTTCAAGATCGGCAAGACGCTCATGAGCGGGTTAAACAGTGGAAACACCTGCCCTAACGCAAGCAGCGCGGAAATGATCCATAAGATCAATAATGCGCGGCGGATGCGGCGCGGCAGAATGTCGCGGGATTCGTGATTCAGCCCGCCAAAGACCATTAGAACGACCGCGACCGCGCCGCAATAAATATTCACCAAGTACGCCGCGCCTTTTAATACCGGCGTTGCCCAGTATTGCGCCGGATCGAGCGTGTCGCAATAGCCGGAAAAATGCGGGAGAATTATTTCAAGCAGGCGTTGCGGCTCCATTGCCCATGAACTGGACGTTTCGAGTGAGAGCCGCTGCCCGCGCGAGGATTGCTGCATGATTTCAAGCGTCGGCAATAATTGAAATGCCAGCAGCGCGAGAATGAACCCTGAAAGCAGCATCCACAACGCCGTCCGGCGAAACACCGACGGCGACGGGTACGGATAACAGAGCGTCCAGACCAAAAGCGTTAACATGCTCAGGATGTTGACTTCCGGCGCGCCCGGCAGCACAGACAATATCCCGAACAGCATCGTCAGCAGAAACCACCGCCGCGCCCCGCCGCAGAGGTAGCGATGCCAACTCAAGACGAGCAGCGGCAGATAGGGCATGGCGAGCAGGAAATTCGTGAGATTGATCAGCGAAAGCATGCAGCCGCAGAACCCGTAAATCAGGCCGGAGACGAAACTTGAGGCGGGGCGAAAACCGAGCATGCGGGCGCACGCATACGCCGCTGCCGCGCCGCCGACGACATGCAGAACGACAATCAGGTTAAACGTCCATAAAAAGGGCAGGAGCAGGTAGAGAAGATTGAACGGATAGCAAACGCCGTTGGCGATGTTCGGCAAAAACGCCTGCCCGCCGTGCGTGTACGGATCCCAAAGCGGCAACTCGCCCGCTTGCCAGAAGTCCGTCAATAATCGCTTAATCGGGATGAAATAGCCGTAAACATCCCGAAAGAAAAACGTCTCTTGCAGGAAAAGCGGGCGATAAAAATAGAGTGTTCCAAGCCCGATCAGCAGCCAAAACGCAGGCTCTCGCAAGGTAAAGCGCTCAGAATGTTTCACGCCGCACGCTCACAGGTTCATCTCGCGCCAAGACGCCGAGAATATCAAAAAAACGCTGCGCCTTCGCGTCTTGGCGCGAAATGGCAAACGACTTCTTACGGAAAAAATTTATCGCGCGCGCCAAGAAGAAGTCAAGAGAAATATTTTTCGCTGACGCGGAAAAACTTGACACTCCTCTCCAAATCTTCCTTTCATGTCACGCCTTCGGCATTTCATCATCACGCGGGCGCGTCCGCCATGCCGCTTTTCCGGGCTGAAAATCGCCGAATGCGCCACATCTTACGGCAGCCCCGCGACGAACACGACATGATCATGAACACACATGAGGGATTTTTTATGACAACACAGCAAGAAACGATTACCATAGAAAGCCAGCACACGCCCCCGTTTTTTCAAAAATTGCCGATTGCTATCGAGCGCGGCGAAGGTGTATCCGTCTGGGATCAAAACGGGAAGCATTATCTTGATTTTACCGCCGGGTGGGGCGTCACGAGTATCGGCCACGCCAACCCGGTCATCACGAACGCGCTGCTTGAGCAGAGCCGGAAAATCGCGCAAAATCCAAGCTCCGGCTTGACCTATTCTCCGGCGAGGGCGAAATTATTGCAACTTTTGACCACAATTCTGCCGAACAATCTGACGCATATCTTTTTCGGCAGCAGCGGCGCAGAAGTGAACGACGCCGTGATGAAATTAGCGCGAAAAATTTCCGGGCGGCTCGATATTGTCTCCACGCTGAAAAGCTTTCACGGACGCACAATCAGCACCGCGTCCGCGACCGGGCAGGCGAAACACCGCGAACGATTCAATTCGCTGATGCCGAATTACCGCTTCGTGCCGTATGACGATTTGGCCGCGATGGACGCCGTGTTGGATGAAAACGTCGCCGCCGTCATGCTTGAGCCGATTCAGGGCGAAGGCGGCATCAACGTGCCGTCGCTGGGCTATTTGGAAGGCGTGTCCGCCCTCTGCCGCCAGCGCGGCGCGCTGCTGATTATTGACGAAATTCAGACCGGCTTTTGCCGCACCGGCTCGATGTTTGCGATTGACGGCCAACATATTGTCGTGGATTTTCTTACGCTCGGCAAGGGGATTGCGGGCGGGTTTCCGTTTGCGGCGTTTGCCATGTCCTCCGATATGGCGGCGCGGGTGGAAAAAGGGGATCACGGCGGCACGTATTGCGGCAACCCGCTCGGCTGCGCGGTCGCGCATGCCGTCATCTCATATTTGCTGGAACATGACATCGCCGCGCATGTCGCCGCGCTCGGCGAGGAGATTCTTGCGCGGCTGCGCGGCTGGCAGCGGCGTTACCCGGCAATTATCACGGACGTGCGCGGCAAAGGGCTGCTGTTGGCGCTTGAAATCCGCGACGCGGACACGGCCTCGAAAATCTACATGCAGGCGTTGGAAGACGGCGTGATGCTGAATTTGACGCAAGGGAACGTCATCCGCATTTTTCCGCCGCTCACCATCACGAAGGAAGTCGCTGACCAAGGCTTGGCGATTGTGGAACAGGCGTTTGCAAAGGCGCTTCAAAGCTGATTTTTTCAATAACAATAGCATTTATCGAGACTTTTGAAGTCCTCAAGACTTCAAAAGTCTCATCGGCTGTTTTTTCTTGACGTTGTTTGCTGAAAAAGTGATCATAAAAATGTCAGATGGCTGCGTTTGCGTCAATATCTTCGCACGGTTGCCTTGACACGAGGGCTTGTGCCGCAAACGTCCGCGACTCGCGGCGCGTTGACGGTGGCTGGGTATGAGCATCAATGCTATGCTGAAGCGCGATTGGATGACCGGCGCATTGAGTTTGCTGCTGTTAGGAAGCATGTTCGCGTTTCCCGCAATGGCGCAGGAGGCGCAAAAAGTGATTTTGAATGAAGACCCCTGGCCGCCCTATACGTTAGGCGAAGAAGGGCAACCGCCGACAGGCGGGCTTGCGGTGGACGTGATTCAGGAAGTCTTCAAGCGCTTGCGCGTTCCTGTGGAATTGTGGCTGTATCCTTGGAAACGCTGCCTGTTTTTAGTCAAAGAAGGCGCGCATGACGGACACATGCTGCTGCTGAAAACGCCTGAATGGGAAGAGTACATGCTCTTTACCGTCCCATTTATTCCGGATCGCTACCTTTTTTGGTATCGCGCCGACCGGCCGCAGCCGATTGAATGGCAGGATTTCGCCGATTTGAAAGCCTATAAAATCGGTCTCACGACTGATTATAGCTATGGAGATGAGTTTCCGGCCATGGTGAAAACGCACAATCTGCTGGTGGATTATGCCAGAAGCGATGAATTGAATTTCAAACGATTGCTCGCCGGTCGGATTGATGCGTTTCTGTGCATGGAAAATGTCGCCAAGATGCTGTTCAAATTGCGCCCGGAATTTCAAGGGCAATTTAAGGCGGCGGCGAAGCCCTTGATGCAGCTTGAAATGTACATGGCGATTTCTAAAACCTCCAAAGCCGCCGCCCTGCTTCCAGATATCAACAGGGTTATTCTGGAGATGCAGGCTGATGGGACGTTGGAACGATTGGTGAAGGGGAATTGACGAGGAAAATATAGCAACGATTTCTTGCCGACTCACGACGCAGTTGCGCCTGATAGCGCAAAAAGCTGATTGCAAGGAGTCGTTGATGACATGTGATGACACACGCCCGGCATGAAAACCCACCCC
>CAZCGG010000296.1:0-4980 GCA_964498135.1 uncultured Candidatus Moduliflexus sp. | reverse complement strand
TTGCAGGAAAACGGCCTGCCGTTCACCGATATTCAGGCCATCACCGGCAACCCGGAGGCGTTCGGCGGGCGCATGAAAACGATTTCGTTCGCCATCGAATCCGCGCTGCTGTTTGACCGCGAAAAGGACGCCGCCGAAGCCGCAAAACTCGGCATTACGCCGATTGATTTGGTCGTCTGCAATCTGTATCCGTTCAAGAAAGTCCTTGACGCGGGCGCGGATGAGGCGACGCTGATTGAAAACATTGACATCGGCGGGCCAACGATGGTGCGGGCGGGCGCGAAAAATTTCAAATATGTCGCGGTCGTGACGGACGCGGCGGATTACGAGAGCATCATCGCTGAATTGACCGCGAATCAGGGCGCGTTGAGCTATGAAACGCGCAAACAACTGATGCGCAAGTCGTTCAATCATACGGCGGATTACGACGCCATGATTGCGACGGCAATGGATCAGCTTGACGGCGAACGGTCGCTGCGGCTGGCGTTTACCGGCGGAAAAGAATTGCGCTATGGCGAAAATTCGCATCAGAAAGCCTTCTATTACCGCGAAAAGGACGCGGGCGTAAGTTCGCTCTATGATATGAAGGTCTTGCATGGCAAAGAGTTATCATTCAATAACATTCTCGACATTCACGGCGCAATTGAATCCGTTCGGCGGCTGGATGGCTGCGGCTGCGCGATTATCAAGCACTCGAACCCGTGCGGCTTGACGGAGGGGGACGATCAGCGCGAAATTTTCGAGGCGGCGTGGGCTGCGGATCCGGTCTCGGCGTTCGGCTCGATTATCGCCTTCAATCGCCCGCTCGAACGCCGCGCCGCCGAATTTCTCCTGTTAGACGCCGAAGACCGCAGCTTGCGGAAATTCGTCGAAGTCATCATCGCGCCGCAGATTCCGGCGGACACGCTCGCGTATCTGCAAAAGCATAAAAACCTGCGCGTGATTGAATACGATACCGCGTCCGCGCCTTGCCCGAAAGATTTGCGTTACCTGAACGGCTCGCTTTTAGCGCAGGACGCGGATTTGGAGCTTGCGACGAAAATGGAGGCCATCACGGAGAACAAGCCGGACGTTGACCTGTTGCGCCCGTTGATTGAATTTGGCCTGAAGGCGGTGTCCAACATCAAATCGAATTCGATTCTGGTCGTGCGCGAAAAGGACGGTGTGCGGCAAATGCTCGGCATGGGCGCGGGGCAGCCGAACCGCCTCAATTCGACCAAGCTTGCCCTGGAACGCGCCCGAGAGACGTTGAAAGCCGAATATAAAGGCGATCTGGGCAAAGCGGAAAGCTACATTCAAAGCGAAATCGGAAAATCCGTGATGGTGTCCGACGCCTTTTTTCCGTTCCCGGATAATGTCGAAGTCGCGGCGATGTACGGCGTCAAGACGATTGTGCAGCCCGGCGGCTCGATGCGTGATGATTTGGTCATCGAAGCCTGCAATAAATTCGGCGTAGCGATGATTTTCACCGGCCTGCGGCATTTTAAGCATTAAAATGCAAAAGGTGTCAGGCACTTTTGGAAGTGTCTGACACCTTTAGCGGTTAGCGGTACACGTCGCGCCGGTGATCTATCGCAAACACCGCCACAATTTTTTCGGCGTCATCTATCGTATAGAGAATGCGATAATCCCCCACGCGAACGCGCCAGCCGTCACGCCCTTGCAATTTCTTCACGCCTGACGGACGAGGGTTCTCTTTGAGCGTCAACAGCTTTTCGATAATGGCGTCATGCGCTTTTTCAGGCAGGCGCAGCAACGTTTTTCTTACGAACGCCGTCAAGGTCACGCGGTAACTCATGCGTTCACCTTTGCGGCGCGTTCGGCTAAATACTCGTCTAAGTCAATGTCCGCCGGGTCATGGGCATGGTTGTCATACAATTCAACATCCCGCGCGTTCTCTCGTGTTTCTAAAAAGTTGCGAATCCATCCTTCAACCAACCGCGTCATATTTTCGCCGCTCATGGCGACGGCCGCCTTGAATTGCGCATGCAACTCATCATCAATGCGCGTAATCAATTGCTTCATCATGCCTTCTGGAAGATGTCATGCGCGGTTACCATGACAGCGCATGACATCAATTCCATCCCTTCTGTTGTTCCGAATCACGCCTTGAGCGTCGCAACCGTTCATGGCTCTCTCCGCCGTTTGAATGTGTTCTATTTTCGCTGCGCGCTAATATAAAAATATAACTTATTATCTTTTTTGTCAAGAAATATTTCACGAATCATAAAAGGAGTCAGACACTTCCAAAAGTGTCTGACTCCTTCTCGCAGATGCCGCGTTGCGGCAATTCCCGCCCTGACAGGGCGGCGGCATAGAGCCGGACGTTTCAACGTCTGGCTCGCCCATAGCCCGCCAATGTATTGGCGGAACGGAACCGGGCGGGAACGCAAATTGATGCCGGATGGCCCGCCGCATCGTTCCCGCCGATGAATCGGCGGGCTATGCGCGGCGCGTCCCGGACGGGACGATTTTCCAAAAAAAATTTTCGTTAGGGGGCTATCGCCCCCTAAAACCCCCATGAAAAGCGTAAAAGGGTAAAAGAACAGAGGGGAAGAATCCTCACCGCACACGCACAACGCGAATCCCGAGGTAGTAGTTCTGGATATCAGGTTCGAGCCTGTTGCGGTAGGCGCTGCGGACGTTGTTCGGCTCATTGTTCCACGAACCGCCGCGCAGCAGCTTCGCCTTTTTATCGCCTAAACTTCCATACGCGCTGCCGTCTTTTGGCGTTTCGTTGTAATCGCCATAGCCATAGGTATCCTGACACCATTCCCACACGTTGCCATGCATGTCATACAGGCCGAAGGCGTTCGGTTTCTTTTGTCCGACCGGATGGGTTTGTTTTCCAGCATTATTCTCATAGCCATACCACGCATAGTCGCCCAATTGATTCGGATCGTCGCCGAACGAATACGCCGTCTGCGTTCCGGCCCGCGCCGCGTATTCCCATTCCGCCTCGCTCGGCAGGCGAAATTGTAGAGACGCACGGCCGTGCGTCTCTACGGATGCGTTCAATTTCTTCAGAAACGCCTGCGCGTCGTTCCATGACACCTGTTCCACCGGACGATCCGCGCCCGTGAAATACGAGGGATTGTTCTTCATGATCGTTTCCCATTGCGCCTGCGTCACCTCGTATTTGCCCATCCAGAAGCCGTTCACGCGCACCAAATGACGCGGCTTTTCGTCATCGCGGCATTCCGTCTCCTGTTCGCCGCAGCCCATCCAAAACTCGCCGCCCGGCACAAACACAAATTCCATGCCGGTCGTTTCTTCCGCGCACGTCGCGCCCGGCGTTTCGTTCTCCCAGCACGCCGCACCCACCCCCGACCCCTCCGAGGAGGGGAGTTCTGCATTCCCCTCTTGGGAGGGGGTGGGGTGGGTATTCCCCTCTTGGGAGGGGCGAGGGGTGGGTTGCTTTGGCGCGGGCGTCGGCGTCACCTCAATATAGACAATCTGCGGCGCAGGCGTCGGCGCGGCGCACTCCGCAAATTGAAACCGCCGCACGCCGGGCGACAGTGTGAGATACGGCTGCTGTCCGCTGCCGCCCGCGACGACTAAATCCGCCACTTCCAACAGCAAATCCGTGATTTTCTGGCACGGATTCGCCTGCAACACCTTCAGCAGTTGCGCCGTATAAACGCTGTATGCCGCGCCCGGCTCGATTTCGGCGGGCGTGTTGGCGGCGGTCGCATACGCGACAACCGACCCGGCGGCCTCCATTGGCGCTAATCCATTCTTGGTCATCCCTTTAAACGGCGTGCGGCAGGCGTCGAGAATCATCAGGTTGACGCCCTGCTCGTTCCATTCTTCCATGCTGGCGAGCGCCCAATTCGCGCTGACGGCTTGATAGGGAATATCGGCCTTTTTCTTGATGCCGGACGCGAGCGGAATCAGATAGTTGATGCCGTCCTCTTGCAGGCCATGCCCGGAATAGTAGAAGAACGCGCCGCCGCCGTTCTCGATTCGTTTGCCGAAGCGCTCCATCGCCTCATCCATGCCGCGCTTGTCGGCGTCCAGCGCGAGAATCACCTGAAAGCCCAACTGTTCCAGCGTCTGCGCCATCGCCTGCGCGTCATTTTTCGCCTGCGGCAGAGCGGGCGCGTCCGTGTATCCGGCGTTGCCGATGACTAAGGCGATTTTGGCGGGCTGCGCCGCCGCCGTTTCGATAAGCAGGCCGCACGCCAGCCAACACGCGGCCACCCATGTTCTGCGATGCCATTTGTTCATGCGATCCTCCCGTCTGTCGGTTGTGAACCCCGTTTATTTGCCTCAACAATTCCATTTTCACTATTCTTTTCATCTTGACAAGAAAAAAATCGCGGCCATCATGTTTTTTGGGCATCAACATAATAGGGAGGTCTGAAAGAAGAACATGTCGCGCCGGATATTACGACAAATTCGAGAAGCGATCCGAACCGGAAATTACGATGTTACCCATCATGCGCTTGATGAGATGGCTGAAGATGGCTTGTGTATTACAGATATTGAACAGGCGATGCTCAACGGCGAGATCGTGAAAAGCGAAGAGGACGATTTGCGCGGCGTGAAATACACACTGATCGGTTTTGCGGATGATGCGGATGTGAAGGTTGCGATTGTCGGGCGTTTCAAAGAAACAAAGGTGTATTTGATTATCACGGTGTATGCAATCACCGAATAACAAGAGGGGAAGTTCGTATGTATGGCTATCGTTGCGAATATTGCGAAGGAGTTGTCCGCGAGCATCTTGTTGAACGCGAAGTGTTCAAACATCGTGACGGCTTTGTCATGTTAGAACATGTGCCGGTAGGCGTGTGCGACAAATGCGGCTACCGATATTATCATGCCAGTTTATTGCATCGCGTCGAAGCGATTGCCGCGAAACGAGCGCCAGCGGAACGCATGGCGTTGATTCCGGTGGCGCAATTTGCGTAAAGGGAATCATTTCGTTTTTAAGAAAGGAGTGGCTTATGAAACGCGCTGGGCATGCGTTTGCAG
>CAZCGG010000295.1:0-5076 GCA_964498135.1 uncultured Candidatus Moduliflexus sp. | reverse complement strand
TCCCGCTCCGCGCGATGATACCAGCCGGAAAGGTCAACGCGCTCGCCGAACTTGCCCGCGAGCGTCGCCTTCCACGCCTGATGCGGGTCATTCTGCGCGTTCTGCATGTCTTGGCTGACCGCATATTCCGTCGTCAATTTCAGCGCGTCGGTCAGGCGCAGCATGCCATCCACGCTGTAAATCTGCTGCCGCGCGTCAAATCCATCCGAGAACGACGTTTTGCTGGAAAATTCCGTCACATACGTCGCCCCGATTCCCGCCCAATCCGTCGGCGACACGCTGACGCGCCCGCCGCCGCTCGCGCTGTCGAACCCGTTCGCGTCCTCTTCGCTGCGATAGATCACGACAATCACCAACGGATCGCCGTGAAACGTTTCCCGATCAACCGGCTCGGCAAAGGTGATTTCGCCGGTATCGTAATCAATCGTATAATCCACGTTGCGCTCTTGCGGGCGCCGCTCGATGGTCTGTTTGTCGTCGTTGCGGTTGCGGACTTCAATCGTGATCCTCTCGCTGCCGGACACGACGGGCAGATGCGCCAACAGATACGGCCCGGACGTGCCATTCGGCGTCAATTCCTCTTTTTCCACGCTGCCGCGCGCGACGGCGGCGAACGTGGTCACGCCGAGCGTGTCGGATTCGAGATGCAGCGTCGCGCCGCGAAACGGGTTAGCATAGCGGGTGAAATAATTTTCGGTGAACATGCCCATTTGATCGCCGACCGCGAGATAACTCTCGTCCCGCATGAATTTGAGCAGAAAACTGAGATCCGGATCATCTTCGTCATCGTAGCGCAGAAAGCCATCGACGGCGTAATCGTGGAACAGCGTCCCGTTTGCCGTGAATGAGGCGAATTGGCTGGTATCGAACCCGTCCGCATAGCCGTCGTCGCTTTCTTCAAATTCAACCGCGTCGCCGTTCACGGTGGCGTGATTCAGGCGCACCATGCCGAGTCCGAAGATTGAAACGCTCGTGCCGCGCTTTTCGTCTTTCAACAGGTAGCTCTCCGCGCGAGACGCACTCAACAGCAACAGGCACGCGCTCAAGCCCCACGCGCATCCGATAAGAAAATATTTCCGGGCATCTTTCATTTAAATGATCTATCTTGAAAATTACAAACGTTTATAGATGGTCGTGCTTGCCTGACGCATTCCGAATTGATCTTGACGCCTTTCTCGCAGGACAAACATAAGCAAAAATTATGCCGCGCAATCTTCAGAGGAAACATTCAAAGAAGCATCTTTTCGCCGCGATTTCGAAAAAGAAGATTGACATTTTTCAAAGTTATGCATTAAAATCTCGTCGCGCCATGCGGAGGCGGCTCGTAAGAAGAGAAAAGGCGATGAGCCTTGTGGCGCGACGGCAAACAGCTTGAAAGAATTCACTCTGAGCGGCGCATGATTTTCCGCGCAGAAGCGGAATCAAAAACTGCGTTTCATATTCGAGAATTGTTTACATGCTGTCAAGAGGAAAAAATACAAAATGTGTAGAAAAAATGAGGGATTGCGCTGACTTATCAACTTCGCAGGTCATTTCGGCCAGTCGGCGGACGGATATTCCCGCCCTCTATTCCGAGTGGTTCATGCGTCGAATTCGGGAAGGTTTCGCCCGTTATCGCAATCCGTTCGGCGGGCAAATCTACGAGGTGTCGCTCCGGCCGGACGACGTGATGGCCTTCGTGTTCTGGTCGCGGAATTACGCGCCGCTGCGGCCGTATTTGCCGGAACTCGACGCGTGCGGCTATGGCGCGTATTTTCATGGCACGCTCAACGATTACGGCCTGCCATTTGAGCCGAACGCGCCGCCGACCGCGCGCGTGATTGAAAGCTTTCATGCGCTGGCGCAACGCTATTCGCCGCGCCATCTAATTTGGCGGTTCGATCCGATTCTCTTGTCAAACGCCACGCCTGCGGGCATGCTTGTCGAGAAATTCGGCGGCTTGGCCGAACGATTGCGCGGCGCCACGCTGCGTTGCGTCATCAGTTTTGCGGATTTTTATCGGAAAGTGCGCGGCAATCTTGAACGGCTGACAAAAGAAGGCGTCCGGTGCGAAGAGCCGACGCTGGAAGGCCAAATCGCGCTTGTCCGCCAATTGGTCGGCATTGCCGGGCAATACAACATCCGCCTCGCCGCTTGCTGCGAAAGCGGCTTGTTAGCGATTGACGGCGTGCAGCAGGCGCATTGCATTGATTCACGCCTTTTAGCCGACCTGTTTCCGGCGAAATTCCATCAGCTTGCGCCCGCGCCGACGCGGGATGGGTGCGGTTGTTTCGCCAGCCGCGACATCGGCGCGTATGATACCTGCGTTCACGGCTGCGTGTATTGTTACGCGAATTCCAGCCCTGCAAAGGCCATGGCGAGATTTCAGGCGCACGATCCGCAGCAGCCGTGTTTGTGAAGGAAATCGCTGATACAACGCCATAAAAAAGACCTGACAGGCTTCCACAACCTGTCAGGTCTCATGCTTTTTCTGAATCATGCGCTACGCCCCCGGCGTAGGATGCGCGGGAAACAGGACGATGCCGAGTCCTCCGACAATCAAGCCGCCCAGCAGCACGACGACCAGAATCAGCAGACGTTTATTAAATCGCGCCCCCGCCGCTTGTTTCGAGAAATAAGCGGCGTAGGCATACCAGATCGCCCAGCCCCACAGGACGAACCCAAGCGCGTATTTTGCGTAAAATACTTGCGGCGGAAGCAACTTGCCGGTTTTGCTGAAAAACAGGCACAAATAATTAATGAAATCGGCCGTAATGCCGAGAATGGCGACGACGGCGGCCACGCTGCCAAGCCGCGCCTGCCTGCGAACTTTAAACTCATTGAACGCGCTTGCCGCAATAATGCTCACGAAATAGCCCAATGGCACGACATAACACAGATACATCCCTTCATGCGCTGTCAACGTTCGATACATTTGCTGCAACATAGCGTTTCCCCCTCCTCACGTTTGCAGTTGATAAATGTCTCTATACGCGCAGATGCTCGACAAACATCTGTTGATTTCTATCAAATAAAAAGAGCGGGCAAGATGTCAAGCACAAACCTCATGTAATGCCCTCTTTTTTTGTCGAACAGTTAACAACTAACGTTAGCAAAAGGCGTGCCAGTGCGAGATGAAAAAAATTTGGCGGGAAAACTTGCCAAGATTGGCGGGACGGCATAAGGGAAATATCTGCAACCTGTTGAATAACAAAAAGATCTGCATTCCATCACGCGATTGCCTATTTTCTGCCATTTTTGGCATGTTTATTTACATCCGTTAGCAGCGTAACGGAACGCCGTCCATTCTTCACTCATGTTACGCAGCGTCTCAATCATTCCCCTCCCAAGAGGAGAATTCAATGTGAGTTATTCATGCTTTTTGCGCCGCGTAATGTCGAAATTCTTCATTTTCCGGTGCAGCGTCCGCAACGGCAGCCCCAAGGCTCGCGCCGTGTCTTCGCGATGCCACTGGTGCGCCTGCAACGCCTTGAGAATACACTGTTTCTCAAACTCGTCGAGCAGGCCGCGCAGCGGCGCATCGCGTGGCGGCGCTTCCGCAGGCAATTCGCGGCGCATACCGTCAAATTCAAGCGGCTGCCCGGCCAAATGCCGATGCAGGATATTGCGGAGTTCCCGAACGTTGCCCGGCCAATCATAGGCATACAGACCTTCGATGACTTTGCCGGGCAAGGCTGGGCGTTTCTTATCCGGCGCCAGTTCTTCCAGAAAATGATCGAGCAGCAACGGAATGTCGTCTTTGCGGTCGCGCAACGGCGGCACGGTGATGGTAATGACATGGACGCGGAAGAAAAAATCATCCCGCAATCGCCCTTCCCGCCGCAATTCATTGACATTGCGGTGCGTGGCGACAATGATGCGCGTGTCCACTTTTTTGCTTTTGTTCGAGCCTAACGGCGTATATTCGCCGGTTTCGACCGCCCGCAGCAGTTTCACCTGCTCGTGCGGGCTGAGTTCGCCGACTTCATCCAAAAACAGCGTGCCGTGATGCGCTAAATCAAAAAAGCCCGGCTTATCCCGATCCGCCCCGCTAAACGCGCCTTTTTTATAGCCAAAGAATTCGCTTTCGAACAAATTGTCGGGAATCGCGCCGCAGTTGACCGTCACGAATTCATGGCGGCTTCGCGCGCAATGCTGATGAATCGTGCGGGCAATCAGTTCCTTGCCGGTGCCGGATTCGCCGTAAATCGCCACATGCGCGTCAGACGCGGCCGCGCTCAAAATGCGGTCGTAAATTTCCTGCATGGCCGGGCTTTTCCCAACAATGTCGCCGAATTTATAACGCTCGCGGATATTTGCGCGCAGTTCGATATTTTCGCGCTCAAGCTGCGCGGCCTTTTCTTCCATTTCTTTCTGCCACGTAATATCTCGAATCGCCGCGACGCGCATGATTTTATCGTGATACGACATCATTTTGGTCTGCATTTCGATGAGGAACGTCGCGCCGTTTTTCTTCACGCCATGCGCCTGAATCGGCGTTTTTCCGCCAGTCGCAAGATATTCGCGGACGGCGGCATGGTCGCTTTTGGGAATCAACGCGAGCAGCGATTTTCCGATCAGATCGTGTTGCTGATAGCCGAAGAGCAGGCAGAGCGCCTCGTTCACCACGCTGATGCCGTCGCCATCTTGAATGGCAATTCCTTCAAACGTGGCCTCGGCTAATTGCTCGAAGCGGACTTTTTCGCGGGCTAAGAGGGCGTTTTGCTCTTGCAAGCGGCGTTGCAGATGCCTGAGCGTCAAGTGGGTTTGAATGCGCGCAGAGACTTCTTCGAGTTGCAGCGGCTTGGCGATGTAATCCACCGCGCCGAGTTGAAAGCCTTTTAATTTGTCAATCGTATCATTCAGCGCGCTCATGAACATGACCGGGATGTCCTGCGTCTGCGGGGAGCTTTTCAGGCGGCGGCAGATTTCATAGCCATCAATCCCCGGCATCAAAATATCGAGCAGGATCAATTCCGGTCTGCGCCGCTCTAATAACTGGAAAATATGCTCCCCATTCTTCAACGGCAGGACTTTAAATCCCAAGCCGGTCAGATAATTCGTCAGCAGATGGAGATTCGAAGCGTCGTCATCCAC
>CAZCGG010000294.1:0-5103 GCA_964498135.1 uncultured Candidatus Moduliflexus sp. | reverse complement strand
CAAAGTCGTAGCTCACGCCCTCCGCCCGCTCCGAGACGCCCGCAAACATGAGCATCGGCAGGAATAGGAACGCAATCAGCAGCAGAAAGACGACAACCATCAGCGCGGAGAGCGCAATCAGCCTGCTGACCGGCGCGAACGAGCGCGCTTGCTTCCAAATTATGCTGGCGCGGACAATCGCGTAAATGCCGACCGCGATGCAGAGATAGTACGAAATCTGCACATGCCCTTCCCAGAAAGCGAATCCGAGCGCGAGGCTGGTCACGAGAAACGCCTTGACCGTCCGGTGATTCAGGGCGCGTTCCAATGCCCAAAAGACGAGCGGCGTCGGGAAAATCGCGCCGAGTTTATTGATATGCCCGGCGTTGAGCAGCGTGACGATTTCGCCGTTCAGCATCAGGAACAGCCCGCCGAGAAACGCGCTGCGCGACGACAGCCCGATTTCGCGCAGGTAAAAAAACATGAACACGCCCATCAACAGGAGATAGATGACCGCTTCCCAACAGATCGCGACATGCGCCGGAAAGATGAGCAGCGTCAGCAGCGTGATTGGGCGGAAAAGCAGGTCAAGCCCGCCGCTGAAAGGCGTTCCGGCGTTCACATACGGCAGCCATGTTTGGAAGCAGGGGTCGCTGAACAGGTTTTCCTTGATGAAGACGTTCCAAAAATATTGCTGCGAGAGAACGTCCGTCGCGTTAATGATTTCCCCTGAAAAAAGGAATTGCGCGAAAAAAATGACGCCAATCAGCAGCAGGCCGCCGACGGCGTAAAATGAGCGCGGAAGGTTTGTCAATCGTCGCATGATGCTCCTTGAGGCAGAACCACAGATTTCACAGATTTTTTATTTGTTCGGTTGTCAAGGTGGGACAGACATTCTTGTCTGTCCCTGAACAGGCAGGAATGCCTGTTCCACCCTCAACTCATTAGAGTTGTTGCGCAATAACGTGTTCGGTTTATACACCACGGAGACACGGAGTTCACGGAGAAGAACAGTTCTTGAAGAATCTGTTCTCCGTGAACTCCGTGTCTCCGTGGTTGACGAACATCATCCTTATTGGGCAACAACTTTACTATTCATCTGTGAAATCGGTGGTTCCCTTCTCATTAGATTTATCGCAAAAAGCCGGGCAGAATTTTGGAATAGCGCGTCACGTCTTCGACGGTTTGCGGGACGCAACTTTCGCAGACCGGAAACGGCCGTTTGCCCGCTCGAATCGCCCGTCGGAACGCCTGATATTTCTTGCCGTTCCATACCTCGTCCATCGGCGATTCCAGCAGGTTGCCCATCGTCGTTGAATCATAGAGGCAGGTGCAGCAGGGGCGCATGTCGCCGCGCAGCGTGACGTAGGCGGAAAACCAGGGAAGCATGCAGAGCCGCCGCTGCCGGTTCTTTTCCATCTCGTATTTGTTCCAATATTGCGGCAGCAGGCGCAGAAACATGCGCAGATTCGTCTCGACGCGGCAGGATCGGCCAAGCTGAAGGGCGCGGCGGATTTCCTGCGTCAAGCCGTCCTGCGTCATGTCGCCGACTAATTCGGCCTGCCGCTCTTCGATGCCGAACAGCAGCAGCGGCTGAAAATATATCGCGTCCACGCCGAGCCGGTCGGCCAATTGCGCGGTTTCGGCGAGTTCGCGGTAATTGTCCCGCGACACCACGTAATTAAAGCGAATGTACGGCGTCGGCGAGCCGAGCCGCTGTTTCGCCTCAATTAAAGCCCGAACGCCGTCAACAACGCGCAAAAAACAGTCTTCGCCGCGAATCGTCCGGTATGTTTCCGGCGTCGCCGCGTCAATCGAAATTTTCAGCAGATCGAGGCCGCTCTTGACCAATTCGGCGGCGCGTTCCGGCGTGAGCAGCGTGCCGTTCGAGGTCGAGTTGACGGACGCGCCAAAGGCTTTCGCCCGCCGGATAATTTCGGGAAATTCGGGATTCATGAGCGGTTCGCCGCTGCCGCTCAAGCTGATTTTCAACGGCCGCATCGGCGCGATGATGCGCTGAAAATTCTCTGGAGAAAGGTGCTGCGGCGCGTCGAGCAGATATTTCGAGCGCAGGCACGGCTTGCAATTCAAATTGCAGAACGTCGTCACCTCGATTTGCGCATGAATCGGCGGGCGCGGCGCGACGAGCGGCTTGAGCAGAACGCTTTTGGCCGCTTCGATATATCTGAATAGTCTTGCTATTCGGCTCATTCCAAACGGTTTCCCCCCTCTTTTTTTACCACAGATTGCGCGTCTTTGCGAAGAATGACGAGCAGCCCTTCGCCCTGAATGCGCCCCAGCGCGCCTCGAATCAGATGCAGCGCGGGCATGCACGGCGCGAATATCCACCAAAAGCGGCTTGGCAAGCCGAAGCGTCCCGTGAATTTGAGGGCGGCGGCGCGAAGGCTTTTGATCCGGTATGGTTGTCGAACATCCTTGAGATAGAGCAGGCGCAACGCAAAATTTTTTCGAAAAAATGCCGCGTCAAATCGCAAAAAGTGATGCGGCGGCAAATCGCCTTCAAATTCCAAATATTTCAAGAAAAAACGCTTTCGATTCGGCACGGAAATCAGCAATAGGCCATCTGGCCGCAATAATTCAAAGGCCGTGCGCAGCGTTTCTTTCGGATCGGTCTGATGTTCAAGCACTTCCAGCATGAAAATCAGATCAAACCGGTGAGGCATTTGCGGCAGAATCGAGTGATCGAATTTGGCGTTGCGCACGTGCGTCAAGCCTTTTGCGCGGCACTGCTGCGCGCTCTTCGCGTCCAATTCCACGACATGATACCGCTCAGGGGGAATCGCGCCGAGCGTATTGAACGCCGCGTAATTGATGCCGTCCCCCGCGCCGATTTCTAAGCAGGTCTTGCCGCGCACGTCAATCCGCCGCTCTCGCATCACCCGCAGCAGCGCGTTCGTCCATGCCGGAACAGCCGTCCGGCCTTGATGAAACTCGGCATAGCCCTGCACGCGCTCATTGTCATAAATCGCGGCCTCAAAACATAATGGCGTGAAAAATTCAAGGCCGCACTGCGTGCAGGCATGCAAGGCGTATGTTTTGCCGTTAAACGGCGAGCGCAATTCACGAATCTCCCGCGTTCGGTCAGCGCGGCAAAATGGGCAAGGCGTCAACGACATCATGCAAAAAGTCTTTGTCGCGCTGCGCCGATTGTCAAGAGAAAAATCGCGCAGATTCCGACGCGAGAACGAAACGCAATTCAGGATATACAGCACATAAGTAATTACAAAATTGTTTTGTTGTATTGTTCACGCCAAGCCCGCGAAGTTCGCAAAGGTGGTCACATACGGCCTTTGCGAGCTTCGCGGGCTTGGCGTGAATTCAAAAAAACATGATTCATAATGACTTAAGTGGTTATAAATAATTATTTTGAGTGTCTCGCCAAGCCCGCAAAGCCCGCAAAGTTATTGAATACCGCTTTCTTTGCGAGCTTGGCGGACTTGGCGAGAACATTAAAAAAATTTAGTTATAATTACTTAGACGTGTGAAATCTCGAAGACTTCAAACGTCTCGATATGTTTGACGGCGCGGAACTTTTTATGAAAAATAGCTTGCCAAAACCCGCGAATCGCGCAAGCGTATCCGGCGTAGCGACGGCGAAATACATTCCCTTAAATCTGAAAAACCGGCGCAAGCTGTGGTTACAGGATAGATGCCAATAATGGAAAAAATCAAAATCGTCTTTATTCTCGGCACGCTTCACGCGGACGGGGCGCAGAAGCAATTTGTTGAATTAGTCCGCCGGATGGATCGGCGGTGCTTCGATTTGCGCGTCCTCGCATTTCAGGGGCAAGGCGGCATCCGCGCCGACCTCGACGCGCTGAATATTCCGTGCGAAAGTCTGGAATTCGTCGGCTTGAAAGGCAAATTCCGCCTCGAATCCTATCGGCAGCTTTACCGGCTGCTGGCGGCAATGGTGGGTTATTTGAGACGCGAACGGCCGCAGATTGTCCAGAGCTATTTGTTCTGGACGAATATTTACGGCTGTCTTGCGTCGAAAATCGCGGGCGCGTCGGTGATGGTGACGAGCCGCTATTCGATGACGGACACGCAATATTTAAAGCCGTTCTACATGCGGCTGCAAAACTTGGCGAACCGGTGGACAACGGCGATTATTGCGAACGCGCAGGCCGTCAAAGAAGATTGCCTGCGTTATGAAAAATGCGTGACGCCGGAGATGATTCGCGTAATTTACAACGGCGTTGACCTTGACCGTTACGCGCCGAAATCGCCGGACCCGGCGATTCGCGCCGCGTTGGAAATTCCCGTGAATGCCCCGCTTGTCGGCGTGATCGGCACGCTGTCGCCGTACAAAAATCACCAGAATTTTTTGCGAGCCGCGGCCATCGCGCTGCAACAAATTCCCGATGCCCGGTTTCTGTTGATTGGCAGGGATGAAGGCTTGCTCGCGCCGTTGCAGGCGTTGGCGGAAACGCTGCGCATCCGCCGCGCCGTCATGTTTGCGGGCGAGCGCACAGACATGCCCGATATTATCGCCAGCCTCGATTTGGTTGTGTCGTCGTCGTCTATTGAAGGCTTCTCGAACGCGATTCTGGAAGGCATGGCAATGGGCAAGCCGGTCGTCGCTACGGCGGTCGGCGGCTCGCCGGAGCTTGTCCGAGATGGCGAAACGGGCTTTCTCGTGCCGTCCGGCGACCCGGCGCGGCTTGCCGAACGCATGACGCAACTGCTCGCTGATGCCGCGCTGCGCGGACAGATGGGGCGGGCGGGCCGGGAGCGCGTCGCCGCGCGGTTCGCCATGCCGAATTTGATTAATGAAACCAGCCGGTTTTATGAAGAGCTTGTTCGTTAAAGGCGGGTTGAGCCACAGATTTCACAGATTTGCACAGATATAAGGCATTTTTATTCAAAAAATTATGCAAATTCGTTAGAGATTTCGCACAAATACATAAGGCGAGTTAGCCACAGATTTATCCAAAAATCTGTGGTTAACTCATCTCTTCTCAAAGGACTATATGAACGCAAAAAAGATTGTTTCATTGAGTAATATTCTCGGAATCGTCTCGATATTTTTACTCATTTATTGGGTGTTTACCTTTATCACGATGGAAGTCTTTGGCCTCAAAGTCTTTCGGGAAAATATGA
>CAZCGG010000293.1:0-5112 GCA_964498135.1 uncultured Candidatus Moduliflexus sp. | reverse complement strand
GATTGACCGCAAGCCCGTCGAACTTTCTTACCACGAGCTTCATCAACAAGCAACGGAAGTGCGCGCAAAACGCTTGAACGGCTGGCTGTTTTCGCCGCACATGTTCAATACGTTTGCGTTTGAGCCGATCCCAGATTCTCAGGGGAAACGGTATCTTTTCGTGATGCAATCGCCGGAGTTGAAGCGGGGCGGCAGTTCAATTATTTTAGCGAGTCCAAGAAAGCGGCTTGATGATGATCGGTTTGTTGTTGATGGCCTGATCAAAGAAGGCGATCTTGCGTTTCGCGCCTTGTATGCCCTCCCGCGCTGGCAATTGCTGCAACAGGCGTTCGCCCGCGTCGCCTTGCAGAAACCTGCGCCGTTTTCTTTTCCGTTCGTTTATTCTCTGCTGTTTGGAGGGTATTTCGTCCTGCTTCTCCTCCTTGCGTGGCGGTTATGGCACAATTTGCTTGACAGAGATGCCTCTTGAGCATTTCTTGGCATGCAGGTTGTGAGATTTTTTACGTAAATAGACCTCTTGCCAAAGTCTCTTCCGTTCGCCCTGAGCCTGTCGAAGGGCGCGCTTGGCCGTTGACATCCGCTCTTCGACAGGCTCAGCGCGAACGAGGTGTCGAGGAAATCTTGATGTATGCAAGAGGTCTAATATATTACATGATGTGGCATATAAATTTCTATGACGACGCACGATTCATGGGACATTATTATTCGTCCCAAACGCCATCTGCTTGATATTGATTTGAAAGAATTGTGGGAACACCGCGATTTGCTCATGATGTTCGTCAAGCGCGACATCGTGACGGTTTATAAACAGACGATTTTAGGGCCGATTTGGTTCTTCGTCCAGCCGATTCTGACGACCTTCATGTATGTCATCGTGTTCGGCAATATCGCCAAAATTTCCACAGATGGCATTCCGAAGCAGCTTTTTTATCTTTCCGGCATTCTGATGTGGAATTATTTTTCAGAATGCTTGAATCAAACCTCGGATACGTTTGTGCAAAACGCCAATTTATTCGGCAAAGTCTATTTCCCGCGCTTGCTTGTGCCGCTCTCAAAAGTGGTTTCAGGGCTGATTAAATTCGGCATTCAATTATTGCTCTTTCTCGGCGTGTATGCCTATATTTTCATTAAAAATCCCTTTGTGCGCCCGACATTGTGGTTGGTATTGTTTCCGTATTTCGTGCTGTTAATGGCTGGAATGGGGTTTGCCTTCGGCATCATTTTTACATCAATGACCACGAAATACCGCGATCTGAAATTTTTAATGGCGTTCGGCGTGCAACTGTTTATGTATGCCTCGCCGGTTATTTATCCGGTCAGCATGTTAGGCGAGCGCGCGCGAAAAATTATGCTCTTGAATCCAATTGCGTATGTGCTGGAAGGCTTTAAATACGCCTTTCTCGGCGCGGGGGTGCATACGATGTCTGGGCTGGCGTATGTCTCGATATTTACTGCGGTCATGTTGGCACTCGGCGTTGTGATGTTCAATAAAACCGAACAGAATTTCATGGATACGGTGTAAGCATAATATGGGTGAGATCGTCATCAAAATTGAGAATCTTTCCAAACTCTACCGCTTGGGGCAGGTCGGCACTGGCACGTTAGGGCATGATTTGAATCGCTGGTGGGCCAAGGCGCGCGGCAAGGAAGACCCGTATGCGAAGATCGGACAAGTCAATGACCGCACGAAACAGGCGGAATCCGAATATGTCTGGGCGTTGAAAGATGTCAATTTCGAGGTCAAACACGGCGAAGTGCTGGGCATTATCGGCCGGAACGGCGCGGGCAAATCCACGCTGCTGAAATTGATTTCACGCATCACTGCGCCAACGACCGGCGAAATCAAGGCCAAAGGCCGGATTGCTTCACTGCTGGAAGTCGGCACGGGCATGCATCCTGAAATGACGGCGAGGGAAAATATCTTTCTGAATGGCGCGATTCTCGGCATGAGACGCCACGAAATCGCCCGCAAATTCGATGATATTGTTGATTTTGCGGGCTGCGCCATGTATGTGGATACGCCGGTTAAACGCTATTCATCGGGAATGCGCGTCCGGCTTGGGTTTGCGGTCGCGGCCTTTTTAGAGCCAGATATTCTGATTGTGGATGAAGTGTTGGCGGTCGGCGACGCGGAATTTCAGAAGAAGGCCATCGGCAAGATGAAAGAGGTTTCCACCGGTCAAGGCCGCACCGTCTTGTTCGTCAGCCATAACATGGGGGCAGTCGAGGCGTTATGTAATCGAGGAATTTTGCTCAATAACGGCGGCATTGAATTTGAAAACGATGATGTGCGCGAAGTTGTTAAAAAATATCTCTATCAGGGCGTCGAGAATACCGAAAAGCCTGTTGAATGGGTCAACTCTACGAATCAATATGACAGTCCCTATTTTAAGCCGTTACGTTTCTGGCTCTCTAATAACGAAGGCAATGTCTTACAGATGCCGGTCAGAAATGATCAGGAGATGTTTGTTAATGTTTCTTTTGAGGTGAAGGAGGTTGATCCTGCGTTACACATTGCCTGTGGTATTTATAATATGGAAAGTCAATTGATATTTGTGACGGCTCATACTGATAGCGATGAACGCTTTTGGAAAACCATTCGAACTGAAGAAAATCATTTACGATTTGCTATCCCTAAACGTTTTTTGAATGAAGGAGAATATTATATTGAGCTATTCGTTTCTTTATTTCAAAGAATGTGGTTAATTCAAAAAGGCAAAGAACATATCCATATTTTTCTGGAAATCAACGGGGGACTCAGTGATTCGCCCTATTGGTTTCGACGTCGAGATGGTATTGTTGCGCCTGTCATTATCTGGGAATAGTCTCGCCTACACCATCATAATGATAGCAACGATGCGGTAAAAATTTCACGGAAACTATGCAACGCCCTTTTGGAGAAAACCAATATATCGAATTTAAATCCGAAGCGGTCAAAGCCGCGGCGCTCGCCGAAGAAATGGTGGCGTTTGCCAATAGCGAAGGCGGCGAAATCTGGCTTGGCATCGAGGATGATGGCGCGGTGTCCGGCTTGTCGCGGTCGTATGAAGCCGATGTCATGAATATCTGCCGGACGTTGTGCATTCCGCCGATTCAGGCGATATATGAGCCAATCGAGCTTGAAGGGCGGACGGTGGCGCGGATTCAGGTTCCGCGCGGCAAAGACAAACCTTACTACACGACCCGCCATCATTATTTCATTCGCGTCGGCTCAACCAAACGGGTCGCGTCGCACGAAGAATTGATGCGCCTGTTTCAGGCGTCCGGCGCGTTCCATTATGATTTAGTCGAAATCGAACGGGCGCGAATCACGGATTTGGATGTGGGGCAAATCGGTCAATATTTCACGCGACACGCCATAAATTTCTTTGAAGAATCCGAGACGGAACGCCTGCGCCTGATGTTCTATGCCGATATTCTTGGAGAGCAGCGCCGGCCTACGTTAACGGGCTTGCTGTTGTTTGGCATGTCCCCAGAACGCCTGCTGCCGCAAAGCGGCGTCAGTTTTGCGCATTTTGCCGGCGCAGAGATCACGGCGGAGTTGATTGATAAACAAACGATTGGCGGCGCATTGCCACAGCAAGTCGAGGGGACAGTTGCGGCCATCAAAACCAATCTTTTGACCCCTTCAACTATTGTCGGCGTGAAACGGATTGATGCGCCGCCCTATTCGGATCGTGTCTTGCGCGAAGTGATCGTCAATGCCTGCGTTCATCGCAATTATAGTTTGATTGGGGCGAATATTCGCGTATTCGTGTTTGCGAATCGGCTGGAAGTCATCAGCCCCGGACGCTTACCGAATACAGTCAACATTGAAAAATTGCCCATAGGCGCCAGTTTTGCTCGCAATCCCGTTCTCGTCCGGTATATGCAAAATTTGGGGTATATGGATAAACTTGGGCGCGGGCTGCCGATGGTCTGTCAAGAAGCCAAAAAACTTGGCCGCGCTGTGCAGTTTGAAGAACTTGGCGAAGAGTTTCGCGTCACCTTGCCGCTCGTCTGAAATTACATGGATGGCATCTGGTTGCAAGAATTGCTGAGGCTCGGCGAATCGGAAACGGTCGAGTTTAAAAAAAGCACCGGTTTGATGAAAGAGATCATCGAAACGATCTGCGCGTTTGCCAACACGCACGGCGGCGATGTGCTGATCGGCGTGCAGGATGACAGCGCGGTTGTGGGGCAGCAGATTTCAGACGATACGCTCAAACAGATCGCCAATGACATCAAACTCAATACGGAGCCGAAGTTATACCCGACGGTGCAGAAAGCCATGCTTGACAATCGCGCGGCGCTGCTTGTTTCCATCGAAGAAAGCCCCTTGAAACCGCACTTGGCGTATGGCAGACCGTTTGTGCGCGTCGGCGCGACCAATCAGCGCGTTGACCGCGAGATGTATGCCTACATGTTGGAACAGCGGCATAATGGCTATGGTTTTGACTATCAGCCGATGCCGGCGGTCAGCATGGATGAACTTGATCTTGACCTGCTCTATCGCGTCATCGAAACCGCCAATGTGGCGCGGAATGCGAATATCAGCCTGATGCTACCGCCGGAACTGATTTTGGAAAATCTTGATTTGCACAGGCAGGGCGTCCTCACGAAAGCCGCCGTGTTGCTCTTTGGCAAACAGCCGCAACGCTATTTTATGCAGCATTTCGAAATCAAATGTGGTCTGTTTGCGGATGACGCCCGCTTTGATCAGATGCTCAACGATAAAGAATTTGCGGGCAACCTGCTGGACAATTTTTTGTTCGCCTACAATTTTGTCACGGATGCGTTGCGCACTTCGACCGCGATGCGGGACATCCAACGCATTGACACGTTAGAATTTCCGCCGTTCGTGCTTCGGGAAGCGATTGTTAACATGATCGCGCACCGCGATTATCGCATGAACATTAAAAGCACGATTGAAATTCGTCCGAATCAGATCGTATTGTATAATCCCGCGCATCTGTTCGCGCCCACGATTACCATTGAAAAATTGAAACAGCATCATGCCTCACGCGCCGGAAATAAACTGATTGCGAAAATATTTTACCTGCTCGGCTATTTCGAAAATTGGGGCAGCGGCACGTTGAAAATCGTGGATGAGGCTCGTAACGCCGGTAAACC
>CAZCGG010000292.1:4015-5153 GCA_964498135.1 uncultured Candidatus Moduliflexus sp. | reverse complement strand
ATGAGGTCATGTTTGTAGCCGACAATCAGCACGGCTTCCTCAATCAGGCCGACGAAAAGGTCTAATTGATGCGCCAAAATCGGCTTGTTGGCAATCCGCAGCAGCGGCTTCGGCTTCGTCAGCGTGAGCGGATATGTGCGGGTAGATTTTCCGGCAGCCATCATCACAGCTTGCAGCATAAGAATTCCTCCATATCGTGACAACGTTTATTCCCCTCTTAGGAGGGGCAAGGGGTGGGTGGCGGCATTCCCGGCGTCTTCGCGTCAGTCACCCACCCCCTCACCCCTCCCAAGAGGGGAGTTCATTGTCATCGTGTCGCGTCATGACGCCTATTGTTTATATCCGAACCGCCGCAGCAAGGCTTTCCGCTCGTGAATGTCAGCCTCCGTTTCGATGCCCTGCGAGCGTCCGCCGTCAATCACGCCGAGAATGCCGCGCCCCTGCTCGTTTTCCGCAAGAATCACATCCACCGCGTTCGCTGTCGCGCAGAAAATGCGGCAGACTTCCGGCACGTTTTTGATCGCGTTCAGCACGTTCACAGGGAACATGCCGGTCATGAAAATGATGAAACTATGGCCTGCGGACAGCGCGAGCGCGTTCTTTTGCGCCAGGTCAATCATCGCCGCGTCAGTCCCGTCGAAGCGCACTAAGCAGGGGCCGGACGCCTCGCAGAAGGCGACGCCGAACTTCGCGCCCGGCATCGCGCCGACCATCGTTTCATAAATATCTTCGACCGTTTTGATAAAATGCGATTGCCCTAAAATAAAATTAATCTCTTCCGGTTTTTCAATGCGCACGGTTTTCAATTCCATCGTGTTCTCCTCGCCATGAGGCATTTCTAAAAAACTGAATCATTCGGGCTTACGCAACGTGGTTCGACAGGCTCACCACGAACGGGTGGATGATTTTGGCGTTTCACCTACCGCTCGCCCTGAGCCTGTCGAAGGACGAATTTTTTGCGTAAGTCCTGACCATGTTAAACGACGTTTCGCGCTCCAAATTTTCAAGCAATCCTTATACTTCAACATTTCTCCGTTTGTCAACGATTTTTGCACTTTTCCCTTGACTATTCGCGTCATTCATCGCATGAAGTCTTTCAAGCGTCGCTGTTGGCAATGATTTCCCGCAGAAGAAGGAG
>CAZCGG010000292.1:1495-3915 GCA_964498135.1 uncultured Candidatus Moduliflexus sp. | reverse complement strand
TGTTCATGGGGCAGCAAGCGGCGACCGCGTTCAAATATCATTATTCCGAAATGCGGCTGCTGTTGATTGGCGGCATTTTGTTCGGCTTGTTCGGCCTCATCCCGTTTGCGGGGCTGATCGTCTGGGCGCTGATTGCCGTCTTCGGCTTTGGCGCGGTCGTGCAGACGCAATTAAGCAGCTATATGTCAAAATGGTAAACTCGCGGGGCTATTATAGGGGCAAACGTTGATCATTGATACAAGACTTTTGAAGTCTTGACCTCATTTCTCGCGCCAAGACGCAAAGACGCTAAGGCTGTTTTGCAAGTATGCTTGGCGTCTTTGCGTCTTGGCGCGAAATCACATGCAACAGCAGGGATTCGTGCTTGGCGGCACGTTCATTGTTGATTCGGTAAAAATCATTGAAGCGTATCCGCAAGAGGGAACGCTCGCCAAAATTTTGGCGTCCGGCAAAGGCATCGGCGGCTGCCCGGCGAATAATTCGATCAACCTGAAAACGCTCGATCCAGACCTGCCGGTCGCGGTTGCCGGGCGCATCGGCAGCGATGAAAACGGCCAATACATCCTCGACGCGCTGCAACGCCAGCAGGTGAACACCGACGCGGTGACGATTTCTTCCACGAAGCCGACTTCATACACGGATGCCATGACCGCGAAACAGAGCGGCCAGCGCACATTTTTCCATGATGTCGGCGCGAATGCCGAATGGGATGTTTCGCATATTCCGTTCGAAAAATTCGCCGGATACAAGATCGCCCAAATCGGCTATATTCTGCTGTTGGACGGCATGGATGCGCCGGATGCGGAATTCGGCACGGTCATGGCGCGCGCGTTCGCGCGATTTCAGCAGATGGGCTTGAAAACAACAGTGGATGTCGTCAGCGAAATGTCGGATCGGTTCGCCCGCCTCGTCATTCCGGCGTTAAAATACGTGGATTACCTGATTTTGAATGAAATCGAGGCCGGGCAGACGGTTGGAATTGCGCTGCGCGGCAAAGACGGCGCATTGCATGGCGAACGTCTGCGCGATGCGGCGGAAAAATTGCTGGCCGCCGGAAATTCCGAACTCGTCGTCATTCACATGCCCGAAGGCGGCTACGCCCTGCATCGCGCCGGGCAAGAAGTGAAAGTCCCTTCTTATCAGATTCCTGAGCGCGACATTCAAGGCTCGGTCGGCGCGGGTGACGCCTTTTGCTCCGGCGTCTTGTACGGCTTGGAGAAATCCTTTTCGCTCGAAGAATCGCTGCGCTTAGGGACGACGCTGGCGGCCTGCAACTTGTTTTCGCCGACAGCGACCGGCGGCGCACTCTCGCTGGCGGCGGCGCGAGAAAAAATGCGCCCGTATCCGCTGCGCCCGTTGGCGTTTTGAATCGGAATCCGTATGCATGCCATTCATGATCTCGGCTATAAAAAGTTATTTTCGAATAAGGTCATCTTCCGCCAGTTGATCGAGAGTTTCGTGCATGAAGCGTGGGTGAGCGAGATTGATTTTAACGCCTGCGAGACGATACCGAAATCGTTTATTTCAGACCATTATAAAGAGACGGAAAGCGATCTCATTTATAAAGTCCGGCTGCGCGGACGCGACGCCTATTTGGTGATTTTGCTTGAATTTCAGTCGTCGGTTGACCGGTTCATGGCGTTGCGCGTGATGAATTATCTCTCGAATTTTTACATGGATTATGTCGAGACGCGCAAGAATGTCAAACATTTGCCGCCCGTCTTCCCGATTGTCCTGTATAACGGCGATGATGCGTGGACGGCGCCGACCAATATTTCGATGCTCATCAATCATGCGGAACTGCTTGGAAACTATGTGCCGCAATTGGCGTATTTCAAAATTGTTGAGCATGAGTACGCCAAAGACGATTTGCTGCGAATGGGCAATATTGTTTCCACGCTCTTTTTGGCGGAAGCGTATTATGATCTTGAACTCTTGAAACAGGAATTTTTTGCCATATTCAAAGCGGAAGAGGATCGGCAGGCGATTTCGTTATTTTTGAACTGGTTCGCCCAATTAGCGAATTACGGGCGCATCGAATCCGCCGATTACGCCGAATTAGAGCAAGTGTATCAGAATGCCGAGGAGGTCAAAAGCATGTTAGTGAAGGCGTTAGAACGGGAACGCAAAGAATTAGCCAAGAAGAGCCTGAAAATAGGCTTGGAGAAAGGCTTAAAAAAAGGGATGAAGCAGGGAATAAAACAAGGGCTTGAGCAGGGGCTCGAAAAGGGCGTGGAACAAGGGCAGCGCGATGGGCTTTTGGAAGGGATCGGTCTGTTGCTGGATGTCAAATTCGGCGCGGCGGGCATGGACGTTCTGCCCCTGATTCAGGCGATTCACGACTTGCCGCGCCTGCGAGCGTTCAGCCAGACGCTCAAGCAGGAAACAAGCCTTGAGCGCGTGAAAGAAGAGGCGATGCG
>CAZCGG010000292.1:0-1395 GCA_964498135.1 uncultured Candidatus Moduliflexus sp. | reverse complement strand
AAATTCGGCCAGTACAAGCCGACTGCGGCATGGGAAATCGTGCCGGAAGACAAAGTTTTCGAAATCGGCGACCTTGTGCAACGCATTAAACGCTGGGATCGAAGTTGGCTTGACATTTCGAATGGCCGGGGCGGATTCCTGTTCATGTTCTTGCTGTTTGCCAACGGCTATCTTCTTTTCACGAGCCTTGATCAAGAGAATCAGCCGCTTTTTGCGCTGTCATGCGACGCTTTTTTGCTGATTGTTCCGCATTTCATCACCGGCCTGCGCTCGATTCAAACACAGCCGAATCTGCTCTTCAAAATCAAGCTGCTGACGGCATTATTGCAGGATAAAAGCGTGGCGGCTGTCATCGAGCCGCATGCGCTCGACTATCTCATGCTGCTTGAGCAGAACGGCGACCGCCGCGTCCCGTCGGATGTGAAATTTCGGCTCAACCTCCGCGAGCAGCCCGCCGATTTTCTTGGACTGTACGGGCAGATCGTGATTAATCGCGTCGGCGAGAATAAATATCCCTATTTTTATGTCGTGGCTGTCGCCCGCAAAGGCTATGGATTGCGGAAAATCGGCGAAAATGATTCTCCGTCCACGAATCTCACGAAAGAATATAAAGAAGAACAGGACGTTGAGGTGTTGGTGCTGCGCCAGCCCACAACGAAAACATCTGGGTATCATACGAATCACCGCGCCATGCGGAACATTTTGCTGGAAGGCGTCTCACTTGCGAAAGCAGCAACCACGAAGCGCGTTCGATAACACAGCCTTTGTCAGGAGCGCGACATGGCGATGTTGCCCTTCTGACCCGTTCCACAGGGAGGAACGCCTATGTTCTGTCCAAAATGCAAAAGCGAATATGTCGAAGGGGTGAGCGAATGTTTAGACTGCCAGACGCCGTTGGTTGAGGAATTGTCGGAAACAGAGGAAGATGAATACGAATATGAGCATTTTGTCACGGTCAAGACGTATTTGACGCGCGCCGAGGCCGATCTTGACCAGAGCGTGCTAGCCGCAAACAGCGTCGAATCGTTCGTGGCCTCAGATGACGCGGGCGGAGTGCGCCCGGAACTCGCCTTTTTTCGCGGGGTCAAGCTGATGATTCGCACGCAGGATTTAGAGCGCGTCGAATTGATTTTCAGAGATTTGGCGCAAGCGCAGCAAGAGGAAAGCGCGGAAGAACCGGAAACGCCTGACGCTGCGGCCTGACCGGTCACGCTGAGCGGATCGGAGTGTGAAATCTTGATTTGACGGCGAAATCAAGATTTCACACTCCTGCCGATTACGATTTCTTGACGTCAAAATAATCCCGCAGGCCGTCGCCGAGGAAATTCAAGCCTAAAATTACCACCATCATCACTAATCCCGGAAAGGTCGTATGATGCGGGGCAAAGAGCAGAT
>CAZCGG010000291.1:3408-5163 GCA_964498135.1 uncultured Candidatus Moduliflexus sp. | reverse complement strand
GGCGATTCGCGCGGAGGTCGAGCAGATTGCCCGGAAGGGCGACACCCCGCTCGTCGTCGCTGAAAATAATCGAATTCTCGGCACGATTCGGCTGAAAGACATCGTGAAAGAAGGCATCAGTCAGCGAATCGCGCATTTGCGGGATATTGGGATCAAATCCATCATGATCACCGGCGATAATCCCTTGACCGCCGCCTCTATCGCCGCCGAAGCCGGCGTCGATGATTTTGTCGCGGAAGCCAAGCCGGAGACAAAATTGCAGGCGATTCGCAAATATCAGGACGAAGGCTATTTGGTGGCGATGATCGGCGACGGGACGAACGACGCGCCCGCGTTGGCGCAGGCCGATGTCGCGGTGGCCATGAATGCCGGAACGCAAGCCGCGCGGGAAGCCGCGAACATGGTTGATTTGGATTCATCGCCCACGAAATTATTGGAGATTGTGGAAATCGGCAAAGAAATTCTCATCACGCGGGGCGCATTGACCACGTTCAGCGTCGCCAACGACGTTTCCAAATATTTTGCCATTGTTCCGGCGATCTTTGCGGCGGCATATCCGGCCTTGGGCGTGTTGAATATTATGGGCTTGCGCAGCCCGCAAAGCGCGGTGCTGGCGGCAGTGATCTTCAACGCGCTGATCATTCCGATGTTGATTCCGTTAGCGCTGCGGGGCGTCAAATATCACGTCAAATCCGTGTCCGCGCTGCTGACCCGCAATATCCTGCTCTACGGTCTCGGCGGCCTGTTGCTGCCGTTTGTTTGCATCAAACTCATTGACGCTTTATTGGTCATTTTGCGTTTTGTATAGAGGACGGTATGAATACATTGAAAACGGCGGGAATCCTGTTTGCCCTCTTCAGTCTGTTGCTGGGCGTGGTCTATCCATTGGCAATGACCGGCATTGCCCAAGTGGTTTTTCCTCACAAGGCCAATGGCAGCCTGCTGATCAGGCATGGCAAGATTGTCGGCTCAGAACTGATTGGGCAGCGTTTTACGCGGGATAAGTATTTTCACGGACGGCCATCGGCGGTCAGTTATGATGGCGCGGGGAGCGGCGCATCGAATTACGGCCCCACCGAGCCAACATTACAGGCGCAGATCGCGCAACGCATCACGGCGATCAGGGCAAGCGACTCCCTTGCGCAGGATCAGCCTATTCCGGCCGATATAGTGACAGCCTCAGCCAGCGGCCTCGATCCGCATCTCGGTGTGGACGCGGCCCTGTTGCAAGTTCCGCGCATCGCCAAGGCGCGTCAGATGGACGAAGCCGCCATTCGCGCTCTCATCTCGACGCATACGGAAACGCCTCTGTTAAGCGCGCCGCATGTCAATGTGCTGGCGCTGAATCTGGCGTTGGATAATTTGAAACCTCTTTAAGAATAAGACGCACGGTTATGCAAGAATTTCAACGCCCGAATCCCGATGAATTGCTGGCGCAGATCACCGAAACAGAACACGTTCAACTTCGCACGCGTGGCTATCTAAAAGTCTTCTTAGGCTATGTGGCCGGCGTGGGCAAAACCTATCGAATGCTGCATGAAGCACTACATATGCTGAAAGAAGGGCAAGATGTCTGCGCGGCGGTCGTTGAAACGCATGGCCGCGAACTAACCGCCATTTTTCTTTCCGGGATTCCGGCTATTCCCAAGCGACAGATCTCGTATGGCGGCATTACGCTTGAAGAATTGGATTTAGATGAAGTCTTGCGCCGAAAACCGCGCTACGCGCTTGTTGATGAATTGGCGCATACGAATG
>CAZCGG010000291.1:0-3308 GCA_964498135.1 uncultured Candidatus Moduliflexus sp. | reverse complement strand
TCGCCTTGCGCTACACGGCAGATCGCGTTGATGACGATATGCTCTTGTATAAACAAGAACACGGCATCAAGGGGTTCATTCCAGCCGGATCGAAATTGCTGGCCTGCGTCAGTTCAAGCCCGTCCTCCGCCGATATTATCCGCACCGCGCATCGCTTTGCCAGCGAATCAAACTCGGAATGGTTCGCGGTCTATGTAGATTCGCCGCAGGAACGCGCGCTGCGGCCTGAAGATCAGAGGCAACTGGATAACAATTTGAATTTAGCGCGTGAATTAGGCGCAACTATCGTCAAACTGAGCGGAAAATCGTTCACTGACGAAATCATTGCGTTTGCCCAATCGCAAAACGTGACGCTCATCGTGATCGGATTTTCCCGACGCTCGAAATTCGAAGAACTCGTCAAAGGCTCAATTATCAATGACATCGTGCATAAAAGCGCGCCGATTCAAGTACTTGTGGCGCAAGGCCGATTCGAGCCGCCTGTCCAAGACGCCCGCCGCAAGAAGCGTCTCCCGCGTTTTCATCTCAACGCCGTGTTGTTGAGCGCGCTGAATGTCGGCGTGACCACAGGATGCGGCCTGCTGTTGCGTTCGGTGTTCGAAGTGCATGATATTGTATTGCTGTTCGTCGTGCCAATTGTGTTGACCAGCATGATGTCCGGGCTGTGGGGCGGGGTTTTGACTTCGATTTTCGTGGTGCTGTGTTTCAATTTTTTCTTCATTCCGCCGTTTTATACGCTGACGGTTAATGATATTCGGTTTTTGCTGACGTTTGGGGTGTTGCTCTTTGTCGGCATCGTGACGAGTTTTTTAGCGGATATCGTCAAACGGCAAGGGGAAAAAGCCAAACAACGGGAAAAATTTATTCAAGCGCTCTACGAATTCAGCCGAAAACTGCTCGCAACGCATGATTTTACGATGTTGCTCCACAGCATCGTCAACCACGTTTCCGACCTATTTCAAACCGAGACCGTGCTGCTTTTGCCAAGTCAAGGCCGGTTGATCGTCAGCATGAAATCCAATCCTGAACGCTTGTTCGACGACCATGAATTCGGAATCGCGCAGTGGGCCTACGAACATAAAAAACGCGCAGGGCTAAACACGAAAACGCTCGTTTCATCGCAATGGCAATATTGGCCGTTAACGATTCAAACCGAGATATTGGGGGTGTTAGCGATTAAACCGCATAATCCCCAAACGATCAGCGGCTATGAACGACAACATTTATTAGAATCGTTTACGAATATTGTCGCCCTGAGCCTGGCGAGTTTTATGAAATAGCCGTGTATAATGAAACATACTATTTCCCCGTCACGGCCTTCCAGAGTTCCGGCAAGGCCGTTCCCGCCTTTTCTCGAATGTAACAATCCACATGCTGCGACAGTTCCGACTCGTTTGGGTTGATTTCAATCGCATACGCGCCGCACTGCATCGCGTATGTGGCGAGATGCACCGGCATCGTCACCGTCCCGGAAGTCCCGACAATCAGCACGACGTTGGCGGTGGAGAGAAATTCCGTCATGTGCCGCAAATGCGCGGCGTCGTACATTTCGCCGAACCAGAGAATGTGCGGGCGGGCTAACGCGCCGCACGCCGGGCAAGTAATCAAATGTTCCGGCAGCGTCAGGCAGGGATAATCAAACACAGTGTCGCAGGCCGTGCAACGGGCTTTATTGATGTTTCCGTGAATTTCCAGCATTTTCGCGCTGCCTGCTTTGGAATGCAGCGCGTCTATATTCTGCGTAATCAACAGGAATTCCGGGTAATGGCGTTCCATCGCCGCAATCGTGTCATGCGCGGGATTCGGCTTGGCGTCGCCGTATTCCTTTTTGCGATAGACGTACCATTCCCACACGCGTTGCGGATTGCGCTGAAATCCTTGCGGCGTGGCAACGTCTTCGATATTAAAGCGATTCCACGTGCCATCCGGCCCGCGAAACGTCGGGATGCCGCTTTCGGCGGAGACGCCCGCACCGGTAATGACCGCAACGGTCGTGGCGTCGCGCAATTTTCGAACGGCATCGGCAAGATGTTCTCGCAGCATAGTCAGATGTTCCTACAAGAGCGTTCACGCTCGATTTGACGGCAAAGCCGCCTGTCATGATGGTTTCGCGCCGCCCGCGAAACACGCGAACAGGTATGTTTTTCGCCATGCGCGAAAATTGTCAAATGAAAATGCTTGCTTAAAAATCTGTTTTATTTCAGAACGGTTTGAACAAGAAATTCCAGATGCCGCGCATGACGCTGTTGCCGTCTTTTAACGATGATTCGCCCCTGAATGAAGGAATGAGGATGAAGGTTGATTTGCATATCCATTCACAATGCTCTGACGGAAAATATACTCCGGCGGAGATCGTGTCTTATGCGGTTCAGAACCATCTGCATATTATCGCGCTGACCGATCACGATACGGTTGACGGCTTGCCGGAAGCCCGCGAAACGGCGGCGTGTTATCCCGCGCTGCGGCTGATTTCCGGCCTTGAGCTCAGCACGTATCATGAAGCGGATGAACTGCATATTTTAGGCTATGGCATCAACCCGACCGATACGGCCTTGACGGAATTGCTGCATGAAACGCGGCAGAAACGCCGGGCGCGGCTGCGGCGCGTGTTGGAGCGGCTGAAAGAACTCGGCGTCGCGTTGACGTATGAAGAAGTGGACGGCGCATTTCGCACGTCAAGTTTGGGGCGGATGCATGTCGCCCGCATCATGATTGAGCGCGGCTATGTCCGCAGCATTCGTGAAGCGTTTGATCGCTATTTAAGCTACGAAACCAATCAGATTATCTATTCCGAAAGCGATTTCATCTCATCCCGGCAGGCCATTGAAACGATTCTCGTCGCCGGGGGCATTCCGGTCTTGGCGCACCCGACGATTGCGCAGTTTGATCGCTATCTTGGCGCGCTCATTTCGTTTGGGCTGCGCGGCATCGAGGTGTTTAAGGGCAGTCGCACGGCCATTGAAGAATTTTATCTTGAAACGGTGGTGAAAGATAAAGGGCTGCTGAGCACCGGCGGTTCTGACTGGCACGGCTATAACCAGACGCAGGCGTTAGGGAGTTTTTACGTTGATTCCGGGCAGATCCAGCGTTTTCTCGCCGCGCTCGGATTGACATAACTCATGTTACGCAATATCACTGAAAACTCCCCTCTTGGGAGGGGGGTGGGTTGACTCTGGGATCGCATCACCCACCCCTTGCCCCTCCCAAGAGGGGAACCGCTAAGAGGTTGCATAACATGAGTGATATAATTTGTTGACGTTGAACACAACGAAGAGGAGGGCATTCCCGTGCAAAAATTATTGACAACG
>CAZCGG010000290.1:0-5164 GCA_964498135.1 uncultured Candidatus Moduliflexus sp. | reverse complement strand
GCACGGTCACGGCCGCGCCCTTTTGCGGGCGGATTTCAAGCGTCGGCTCGCCTTGTAGCGCCGCGTTCGAAATGAGCGCGACTTCAACAAAGCCTTGAAATTCGCGCAATTCGGCAAACCACGTTTTCCCTTTCGGCAAACGCGGCGCGGCCTGCGCGAAGGTCGCGGCCGGGTCGCGCACGACGTCCACATCCATCTGCCCGACGCTCACATTGCCCGTCGCGTCGCGGATTTCGAGCAGCAGCGTATGCCGCCCTGCCGCGACAGTCGCCGTATCCCAGACGCCGCCGTTTTCCGCAAAGACCGTGCGATACGGGAAAAGCGCGGGCGAAAGGTTGTAGAGCCGGTAATAATAATGCGTCGGATTGCTCAGGCGCGTCAGGTTATAATCATAGACCAGCCCGCCCCGGTCATTCGTGTCGTATGTCACCTGATCAAATTGATTGTGAAAAAATCGCGCTTTGTCAATGGCAAGATCAACCTGATCCACGCCGCTTGCCGCGATGTAGAGGTCAATTTCATCCACCGCGCAGCGATTCTCCGCGCCGATTTGATCGAACGCCGACGCCGTGAAGCGCACCTTGCCGAACACTCTCGGAATCTGCCTGCTGACAAAGCGTTCCCCCTCTTTTTTCAACGGAAATTCCTGAAAACCATGTTCGCCGTTGACGAACGATTCCGCGCCCAACGGCTCGATTGACAGACTTTCAATCGTCGGCGGAATTCGGTCGTCATAGGAAAAACCATGCTCGAACGGGTCAATCGGCGTTGCGCCGCCGCGCCGCACTTCAACATGCAGATGCGGCAGGCCGTAGCCCGATTCGCCGGAATAGGCGATCAACTGCCCTTTTTTCACCGGAATGTTGACGGCGATGTCGCCCGGATATTTCGTGCCGCGCCGACGCTTCTGCTGCTCGATGAGCGTTTGCAAGCCGAGTTCTTTGTCAGAAAACCGCTCCAAATGGCCGTACACGCTCATCAGCCCGTTCGGATGCGTGATGTAAATCGCGTTGCCGAAACCCAATTTTTTCACGCTCAGGCGCGTAATCGTGCCGCCGTCAATCGCAAAGACTTTATGGCCGGTTTCCATGTTCGTGCGGAAATCAATGCCGGTGTGGACGCGGTTCCCCCGAAATTCGCCGAAATTCGAGGAGAGTCCGGCCTTGATGTCAAGCGGATACGCCCAATGATTTTCCGGCGCGGCCTGCGCCGCCGCGCCCATACACATCAACGCGCCCATCGCTGCCAAAATTTTTCGCGTCATTTTCCCCTCATATTCCTGAGCATTGACAGAAAAACGGGGTTTTTGCAGAGCAAAAACTCCGTTTGAACGGCGCAACCACCTTATTTGGCAATCACGTAGCTATACACTTTGCACATCCGCCGCCGCGGATCGTCCTGCGGATACGGCGCGGACACGCCTTCCGGGATTTCTTCGCCCTTCCCGACAATATCGTCCACAATTTCCACGTCAACCGGCAGTTTGCCCGAATTCAGAAGCAATTCCTTTACATTATCGAAAATATTCTGCGCGCGAAACAAGGCTAAACGCTGATTCAAAAATTTCCGCTGTGATTCCGCGCCTTTCGGCACGGAATCTTTCACGCCTTCTATCAAGCTTTTGACAAGGTTCGTGCCGGGTTTGAACGGTTGTTCATCGGTGTAGCCGACAACGGTGATATTGATGGTCAACTGTTTTCCGGGGAAATCTTGTTCCCATTTCTTGGTTTGAGCGATAATTTTTTCAACCAACGGCTGCAAATTCGCGCTGCCTTTTCCAGACAAGGTATACTGGCCTTTTTCGAATGACATGTCCGATACGATTATTTCTTTCGTCATGCCAGCGATAATGGCACCGGCCTGCGTCGAAACCTCAAAATCCTCCAGCATCGCATCGGAAGACACCTCGGACTGCCCGGTTTGAAGTTGGTCAGCAATATCGAGAATTCTATTGAGTTCCGGCAGTATGTTTTTGAGCGGCGTATTCGAATCTTTCGTCATTTCGTCTTCGATGGCTTTTTTGGATTGTTCCGCTAATTTGGCGACCCGCTCAAGGTAAAATTGCCTGAAAATGCGCTGAGACGCGGATAAACTCTGCATGGCGGACACATACGCCTCATCCAGCCGCTTCGATTTCAGCTTTGATTCTGCCGTGCTGGCCTCAATCTCGGCTTGCTGCACGTCCATCGTATATTGATCCGACGATTCCAGCATTTGCGCCGTGCTTTTTGCCCGTTCCGCCTCATCTTTCGCTTCTTCCACTTTGGCCTGCGTTTCCGTCATCGTGCGCAGATTTGATGGCTGACATCCAGACATCAACGCGATTAACACGGTCATTCCCCCAATAGCTTGCGCGATTCGCATTATTTTCCCCCCTCTGAGTTCATCCGTTGGTCAAATTCTTGCTTATACGTTTGATACGTGTTTTGAAGACGCTCAATGGCGTTTAAATACGCAGGATCTGCCGACGATTCATATTCCTGCTGATAAATATCCTCAATCGCAATCAGATTGCACAGCACCGTTTTAATCGCCCAAACCACATCAGTATTTTCCGCGTCCCCTTGCGCTTCTCGCGTCTTCAACTGCTGGTACACGCTTAAATTGGCGGGCAGCGTTACCTGCAAAAGCTCTTCCAGCCCTGAGGTGGTTGCGGGGCACCCCAATTCTCCTCGTCTATCAACCGGCGGCTCAGTCTCAGTTAAACGGCGTTTGACGGCGTCATATTCCTCGCCCCCCTGAAATGCTCCGCGCTCAATCAAATATTCCGCCACCGTCATGTAACTTTCGTAATGCCGTTTCGCTTTGTCCTTTTCCCCTCGGGCAAACCGGTCATCGCCCCACGTCTTATATTGCTGCGCCATGCGGTGAAGATTCCGCAACGCCTGCCGATGTTCCGGATCAAGCTGCAAAATGCGTTTATAGCGGTCAAACGCATTATCCTTCGCTGGTGTCAAGTATTTTTTTTGCGCAAAACAGGCGTCCGCTTCCCGCGACAATCGCTCAAGCTCTGTTTCCGGCGTCGGCGTAAATTTCGGCGCGGCTGTTGGCGCGGGCGTCGCGGTCGGCTTCGGCATCGGAAGCGGCGTCTCGGTTGGCATGACCGTTGGGATGTCGGTCGGCGTCATGGTTGGGAGCGGCGTCGGCGTTTCGGTTGGCGCGGGCATGTCAGTCGGCGTCGCTGTTGGAAATGGCGTCGGTGTTTCGGTCGGCGTCGCCGTCGGCGCGACCGGAGCAGTCAGCGTAAACGTCACCTGTTCGCTTTGTTGATTGCCTTGCTCGTCAATCACCGTCACGTTCACGATTGCCCGCGCGGTCGCTGATGGCGCAATCGTTTCCGGCAGCACGTAAAAAATCCCCGGGCCGGACAGATCGCCCTCAAGTTGGCCGGGGCCTTGCCATGTCCACTGATAGCGAACATTTTTCGACGTGGTTTTGGCTTCAAGCGTAATTTCTTTAATGTCTGCGCCGATTTCAATCGCGCGCACATTTGGCGCGACTTCAAGTTTCAAGGTCAACGTCTCGCCAAAGCTCATTTCGCCGCGCATGACGACAAATAAACCAAACAAAATTCCCCAACACGCGCTGACCGATATTCTTTTCATCATTTCTCCAATGTAAATCAGGAGCGCGAAATCTCGATTTCGCCGTCAAATCAAGATTTGACACTCCTGTTTTCATCATGCCCCATTTATTGCGGTTTCACCTGCACCTTAATAATGCGTTGAATAACCTGCTTGCTTGCGTTCACGGCTTTAATCGTAATAAAATCGCGCTCCACCGTTCGCGGCAGCGTATAGGCGAATTTGCCGTCTCGCTGCGTCGTGATTTTGCCGCGCGCGGCCGTGCATGAAATCGTTGTCTGCGCTTGAAACGCTTCTGGCATGATAATGTCAAGCAGAATTGTTTCGCCCGCCGCTAAAGAATATGTCGGCGTCATTTCCGCCCCAGCGGAATCCACCAACCGCACCTGCTCAAAATCAAATTCGGGCAGCGGCGGCGGAGGCGTCGGCGTCGCGGCTGGCGGTTTTTTTAACGTGATAATCGCGGAAGCCGTCGCACTTTTTCCATCCTGATCCGTCACAGTCACGGAAATCGTCGTCTGCATGACATCGCCCTTAATGGTTTGCGGCGGGATATACAGCCGCCCTGCATCTCCTTCGCCGCCGCCAAGCTTGCCGACGCCCTCAAGTTTCCAGCGATACGTCACCGCGTCGTTTCCAATTGTCCGCGCCACAATGGCCACCTCTTGCGGCGCGGCAAGGTCAATGACCGGATTTTTCGGGTCAAACAGCAATTCGACGCTCAATTTCTCCGCAAACGCGCGCGCGCCTGATAACGCCATGCCCACTCCGACAATGATAACTGCTATTGCGCCATGTTTCTTCATAGTATTCTCCTTGTATTGACAGAAAAGGTGATGGGCAGAGCTGTCAGACACCTTCAAGGTGTCTGACAGCTTTCCTTGACCCCAATGTTCTGTGTCATCACAATGCGTCAACGGGCCGGAATTGCATACCACGCGCCTCATAATCGAAACCCTTGAAGAATGTCCTGAGAGAGCGCCTGTCGCGCATATTCCAGATGCGCCACGCGTTCTTCGCCGAGGACGTTAGCGGCTTCCTGGCGAGAAAGCTGATCGTCAATAAATAGCTGTTCGACGGTGCGTTGATAAATGACGCTCAATCCAGCCTGAAGAGCCTCGATTAATAACGCGGCTTCATCCTGCCCTGTATGCTGCCGCAAAAACATTAATTCATCGGCAAATCTGAGAGAAGGCATCGCTGCGCCTGCGAACGCATGTCCATTCATCATTCAAACCTCCATATAAGAACAATCCGACCGCCTGCGCAAGGTCAACGCGAGGCGAACCGCGATTGCAGCGTCAAATAAACATACGCCGGCAGCAACAGCAACAGCGCGTGAAAGCAGGTCATTCCGGCGAGAATCCGGCGGATGCGCTGCGAACGGTCGCGCTGCTCGATGGCGTCGCGTTTCTCGTTCAGCCAATTCCACGCCTCAAGCGGCAATTTCTGCCTGCGCGTGGATGAAAGGGCGTCCAGCGTCAAAATCACATGGCCTTGCCGTGCTTCGGCGGCTTTCCGCAACAGGTCATTCGCGGCCGGAAATTCTTGCAAAAACGCCCGATATTCGTCTTCCGGCA
>CAZCGG010000289.1:3962-5234 GCA_964498135.1 uncultured Candidatus Moduliflexus sp. | reverse complement strand
ATGCCGCCGCGATGCTGTTTGCGGCTTAACAGAAAAAAATAGCCGAAATTGATGCCCAACTCGATGGCTTCGCTGAAAAAGCGGCTGAACGTCGTGGACGCCTGCACGCGAAAGCCGCCTTTCTGAAGCTTGTCCCGCAAATCGTCGAGCGAATAGCCTTCGCGCACGTGGCCGTAGTCTTCCGGCTTAAAGCCGAGCCAGGCGCGCGCGTTGTTGAGAATCAAGCCCTTGCCGGTGTGCGGCACGGTGATGTAGAGCGTCCCGTCATCTTTGAGAACGCGCCGCATCTCGCCGATAAATTCCTGATCCGTACGGATATGCTCCAAAAAATCAATCGCAATGATGCCATCGAACTGCTGGTCGCGGAAATTCAGCGTCTTGCCGTCCGTATATTCAACGCGCTCGCGGACAAGTTCCCGCGTGATGCGCAGGTTTTCCTCATCCGCGTCCACGCTCGTCCACGTCCCGCCCCATTGCCGCAGGTGATAGCTCAAGACGCCTTTATCGCAGCCGACTTCGAGGCAGGTTTTGCCCGCCATCGGCTCGATAAATTCATGAATCGCGCGGATTTTTTCCTGTTTTTTCAAGGATTTTTCCGCAATGCGTAATTGCCAATGCTGCTGTTCCATCGGAAAAGGCGACATTCCGCCGCAAAGATGCTTATCAATCTTTGTGGCGCATGCCGCCGTATTTACGGATTTAACTTCATGCGTTCTTTCAAGGCTTCTAATTCAAGCTCGACGCTCGCGTCCGCGCCGCCGGTCAATTCGGCGAATTTTTGATCGAGCGAGGACGCCTGCAATTCCTGCTGCGCCTCGTTCATCGCCTCGGCGTCAAGAATTTTGCGTTCCAATCGGTCAAACGCTTGCGTATCCGACAAATCTGTCAATAAATTTTGCAGCCGTTTTTGCGATTCGGCATGGCGCAGGCGCAGCACCAAATTTTGTTTTTTGCGCTCCGCGCTCTGGATGCGTTCGCGCAAGCCCTGATATTCCTGCTTCAGCCGCTCCGAAATCACCTGCTGCTTTTCCCATTGCGGCGCAAGCTGCTGCGAAAATTCGAGGGATTCGCGCTTGCGGCGCAACGCTTCTCTGGCTAAGGCGTCGTTCCCCTGTTTGACGGCCATCACCGCGTTTTTGTCCCAGCGTTCAATCTCTTTTTGATAGCGGTCAACCTGATTTTTCAGTTTCTTTTCTTCCGCCACCACGCGAATCACATCGTCGCGGATGCGGTTCATCTGCTTCTGCATGTCCCGCAACGACGTTTCCAACG
>CAZCGG010000289.1:0-3862 GCA_964498135.1 uncultured Candidatus Moduliflexus sp. | reverse complement strand
AAATCGTCAAGCAGCAATTCCGACTCGATGCCCTGCGTTCCGACGGAAATCATTTCGCTGGCATAGGGCGCGAAGATATGCGCGCCGAGCAGTTCGCCGTATTGCGCGCCGACCAGCGTTTTGATGATGCCGCGCTCGCCCTCATTTTCGCCTAAAAACCGGCCATTGGCGACAAGATCATACCTGCCGAGCCGATAGGCGATGCCCTGCGCCTGCGCCTCTTTTTCCGACAGGCCGACAGTGGCGATTTCCGGGCTGGTGTAAATGCAGGACGGAATCGCGCGGTAGCGCATCTCGGCGGGCTTTCCGGCCATGTTATCCACCGCGACTTCCGCTTCCCGCGACGCGACATGCGCGAGCATCCAGACGCCGTTCACGTCTCCGGCGGCATACACGCCCGGCATGTTCGTTCGCATCCGCGCATCCGTGACAATCGCCCGCCGCTCGATATTCACGCCGATTTTTTCGAGATTCAGCCCCGCCGTGTTCGGCACGACGCCAATCGAGAGCAAAATTTTGTCGGCGTCCGTCGAATGTTCTTGCCCCTTCGCGTCGGCAAAAAAGACCGTCCCGCCGCTCACGCTCGTCACTTTGGACGACAGATGAAACGTCACGCCCTCTTTGCTCATTTTGCGCTTCAACATCCCGGCGATTTCGGGATCAACCATCGGCAGCGCTTCGTCAAGCATTTCGATGACCGTGACCTGCGTTCCCAATGCGCTGAAAAATGAGGCGAATTCCATGCCGATGACGCCCGCGCCGATAATCACGAGACGCTGCGGACGCTCCGTCAGCGCGAGCAGTTGGCGGCTGGTCAGCACGTTTGGCGAATCGAGGCCGGGAATCGGCGGACGCGCTGGGCTTGAGCCGGTCGCAATCAGCGTGTTTTTCGTCGTGATTTTTCCGTGCGGCGTGGCAATCGTCTGCGCGTCCACGAACGAGGCTTCGCCGCGAATCACGTCAATGTTATGGGATTTCATTAGAAAATCCACGCCTTTTACGATGCGCGCCACCACTTTATCCTTGCGCGCCATGATTTTGGCGAAATCGAACGTCATGCCGGTCGCGCTGACGCCGTAGTGGTCGGCTTCTTGGATTGTATGAATCACTTTCGCCGTTTTTAAGAGCGTTTTGGTCGGAATGCAGCCCCAATTCAAGCACGTGCCGCCCAAGGTAGGTTCTTTTTCGATGATGGCGGTCTTCAATCCATATTTTGCCGCCCGAACCGCCCCGACATATCCGGCGGGGCCGCTGCCGATCATCACGACATCATACTGCATAACTGTTTCCTCCCTTTTTAGTTTGAATTGGCGCAATGCCAACGCAAGTTCTCATAGTCAATCAAACGTCAAACGTCTTTGAGACTTTTGAAGTTTCCCTGATTTTTATACTGTCAAAAAGGCGATTTCAAATTTTCTGAAAACATCTCACGCCTGCTATTGCAGAATGTCAACAAAAAAGCCGCGCATTCAAGAAGAATGCGCGGCTTGTGCATTTTTGCCGCGTTCATGCCGTGACGACGGCTGCCTCCGCCTCCGGCGAGGCCGCCGCAATATTCTCGCCAGCATTGCCGTTGAGTTCATTCACCGGACCGCTCGGCGTCGCGGCCACGGTTGCCGCATTGCCGTTTGTCGCGTGCGCGTGATTGTCGCGATGCGCGGCGTGGCTGTGGCTGGCGTAATAATGGCTGCTGTAACTTGCCAATAATCGGCGCTGCGGGCTGACCAACTGCATCTTTTTGGCTTGCATGCCGCTTTCATGCCCCTCAGCTTCCGCCACCTCGAATTCGAAAATCAAACTCCGGCTCGGCAGCTCGGTAAAGTTGACTTCATCCGGCAGCTGAGAATCATGAAAAAAGACGCTGTAATACGGCGAATCTTTCTGGCGCGAATCAATCCGCCACAAGTCTGGCGCGATCATTTTCATCGCTCGCAAAAAGCCATACCCTTTCGCGGTATGATTATAACACACGCCGCGCATCCGCGACCCGATGGTTCCCCATGCCGCCTTGGTCGGCGTCGGCGCGGTCGGCAATAAATTCGGAATCAGATACCCTGAAATGAACATATCCGCCTCGCGCCGCAATTCGGAGGAGACATTTTCAAACGCAATGACTTCCACGCGGCATCCGCTATTTTGAAGCGCCTGCACGACGCGGACGAAATCGCCATCGCCGGTCACTAACACGACGCGATCCATGTTGTTCGACTGCAACAGCACATCCACCGCCATGTCTAAATCCGCATTGGCTTTTCCAAAACGCACGCCACTTTCATCCACATACCACTTGACATTTTTTTGAATAACTTTGTACCCGAAATCTCGTAATAACGAATAAAATCCGAACTGCCCTTCTTTATAGCCATAATCGAACTCAGCGCGTTCTGCGTCAAAACTGACATAGGCATTTAATCGAACCGGTTCGGCGTTATCGCGACAAGCGAATTCGCGCAACACATCGTATCGCATTCCGTATCCGCCGTTCATCGCAAGGTTGGCAACATCAACATATAATCCGACTCTACGACCTGCTCGCATACTGGTAGTATTCATTTAATTTACGGCTTGTGACAATATCAAACGTCATATTCGATACTGTCGAGTTTCATATTTTCAAAGAACCACAACGCTAAAAGAATAAGTCACCTCCCAAACGCATCAAAAATTTTATGGATGTTGTAATGGAATAGCTACGGTTTCAGCAGAAAGAATTGTCAAGGAAAACTCGTGAAATTTTGACAAGAAAACTCGCCGCGCGCTTGGCGCATCCTGTTATGCGTCAAAATCGCGTGACTTTCAGCCATTTCGGTGGAACAGGCATTTCTGCCTGTTTCGTGACAGACAAGAATGTCTGCCCCACCGAACCGGCGGCTTATTCCCACTCAATCGTGGCGGGCGGTTTGCTGGTGATGTCATACACGACACGGTTGACGCCCGCGACTTCGTTGACGATGCGGCTGCTGATGCGCGCTAACAGGTCAATCGGCAGATGCGCCCAATCCGCCGTCATGAAATCGTCCGTCGTGACGGCGCGAAGGGCAATGACGTTCGAGTACGTGCGCCCGTCGCCCATGACGCCGACGCTCTGCACCGGCAGCAGCACGGCGAACGCCTGCGACGTTTTATTGTACCAACCAGAACGCCGCAGTTCTTCGATCAAGATCGCGTCCGCTTCGCGCAGCGTGTCGAGCCGCGCTTTGGTAATTGCGCCGAGCGTCCGCACGGCAAGGCCGGGGCCGGGAAACGGATGCCGCCAGACGATTTGCGGCGGCAGGCCGAGCGCGTCGCCGACTTTCCGCACTTCGTCCTTGAACAGGTAGCGAAGCGGCTCAATCAATCGCAATTGCATGTCTTCCGGCAGGCCGCCGACATTGTGATGCGTTTTGATTTTCGCGGCCGGATCGTTCGGATCGCGGTTCGCGCTTTCAATCACGTCGGGATAGAGCGTTCCCTGCGCGAGAAAATCCACTTGGCCGAGTTTGCGGGCTTCGGCCTCGAAAATCCGCACGAATTTCTCGCCGATGATTTTGCGCTTGCGCTCAGGATCGGTCACGCCCGCTAACGCTGTCAAAAAGGCGTCTTCGGCATCCACAGCGACGAGTTTCGTATGCATTTCGGCGCGGAACGTCGTGATGACCTGCTCGGTTTCATTTTTGCGCAGTAAGCCGTTGTTGACGAAAATGCAGGTGAGCTGATCGCCGATGGCGCGATGCAGCAAGGCCGCCGCGACGGACGAATCCACTCCTCCGGACAAGCCGCAGATCACTTGTCCGCTGCCGACCTGCTGGCGAACGCGCTCAATCTGCTCTTCGATGAAATTCGCCGCCGTCCAGCCGCCGGAGCAGCCGCAAATCTGGTACGC
>CAZCGG010000288.1:3239-5237 GCA_964498135.1 uncultured Candidatus Moduliflexus sp. | reverse complement strand
TGGAAAAAAGACTTGACAAGCCTCGCCTGAACGACACTCCGCTTCTTCAAGACACAACGCGCCTCGAATTTCAACCACCACCGAACGGAGATTGCGATGACTTCACTGTTGAGCATTGACCAACTTTCGCGGCAAGAGATCGAAACGCTGCTCAAACACGCGCAGGACATGGAGCATGGGAATTATGACCGGGAAGCCGCCCGCCGCAAGATTCTCATCCCGCTTTTTTTCGAATCCAGCACGCGCACCCGCCTCAGTTTCGAAACCGCCATGCTGCGCTTAGGCGGGCATGTGCTGAACGTCCCGGACATGTCCGAATTAGCCCTGTCAAAAGGGGAATCGTTTCAAGATACGATCCGCGTGGTCAGCGGATTCGGCGATCTGCTCGTGCTTCGCCATGCCGAAGACGCGGCGGTCTATCTCGCGGAAAAATATTCGTCCGTGCCGGTCATCAACGCGGGCAACGGCTGCGACGAGCATCCGACGCAGACCTTGCTCGACTTGTACACGATGTATAAAGAAAAAAAGCGCATTGACGGCCTGCACGTCGCCCTTGTCGGCGATTTGAAACACGCCCGCACCATCCATTCGCTCATTAAAGGCTTGTCGCATTATCGCATCACGCTGTTTCTCGTGTCGCCGCCCGAATTGCGAGCCCCGAAGCCGCTCTGCGATCTGCTGCGGGATCGCGGCGTGTCGTTCGTGGAAGTGCGGAATTTGGAAGAAGTGATTTGGGAAGTGGACGTGATTTATACGGTCATGCTGCAACATCACCGCATCAACGACGCGGAAACAGTCACGCGGCTGCGGCGCGACTATTACCGCATTACGCCGGAGTTGATTCGTTCCGGCAAACACGATCTCACGATTCTGCATCCATTAGTCCGGCGCGAGGAAGTGGCCGTTGAAGTGGATGATTTGCCGAATGCGGCCTATTTTCGGCAGGCGAAAAATGGGGTGTTTGTCAGAATGGCGTTGATTTGCGATATGCTGAATAGGGCGTTTTGAAGCGCGGCGCGAGCTTTTGGACATAGCTGTCAGACACCTTGCAAGGTGTCTGACAGCTTTTTTCTCCGCGCATTTGCCGCGCCCGCATCATGGCGGACACTTGGCGCAGATTGACCGGAACAGCGTCGTGCTGAGGTAGCGGTCGCCGCGATCCGGCAGAATGACGACAATCGTGCCGGAATCGAGATAGTTGGCGATATGCAGCGCGCCTGCCACCGCTGCGCCGCTCGACATGCCGACGAACACGCCTTCCATTTTCGCCAGCAGGCGCGTCGTTTCAAACGCTTCGCCATCGTCCATGATGATTTTTTCGTCCAATTGATGCGGATCATAAATATTCGGCATCATGGATTCCGTCATGTTTTTCAGCCCTTGAATCGAATGGCCGACGCATGGCTCGATGCCGACAATTTTCACGCCCGGCTTGTTTTCGTGAAAGAATTTCGCCAAGCCCATCAGCGTGCCGCCCGTTCCCATGCCCGCCACGACGACATCCACGTCGCCCTGCGTCTGCGCGAGGATTTCCGGCCCCGTCGTCTCGTAATGCGCTAACACGTTGTATTCGTTCGAGTATTGATCCGGCAGATAATAGCGTTCAGGATTTTCCTCGAACAGGTGACGCGCCCGGCGAATCGCCCCATCCGTCCCTTCCCGCGCCGGAGTCAACTCCATTTCCGCGTTATACGCCGCTAAAATATGCTGCCGCTCCATGCTGACGCATTCCGGCATGCACAATTTCACGTGATAGCCCTTCGCCGTGCCGATCATCGCTAAGGCGATGCCGGTATTGCCAGACGTGGCTTCTAAAATCGTCTTGTCCGGCGTCAATTGCCCCGTCTTTTCGGCGTGTTGAATCATGAAATACGCCGGACGATCTTTGATCGATCCGCCGGGGTTGCTTCCTTCCAATTTCCCCAAAATCCTGACCTTCGGATGATGAGGCAGCCGCGTCAATTCGATGAGCGGCGTGTTGCCGATTGCCGTAAAAAC
>CAZCGG010000288.1:0-3139 GCA_964498135.1 uncultured Candidatus Moduliflexus sp. | reverse complement strand
TTTGCGCCGCTTGCGTTTACTCCCGCAGGCCGCGCAGAAACGCGCCGACCGCCGCCGCGCCTTGTTCTGCCTGAAGGCGCAACAGCTTCGTGCCAAGCACGGCGATGTCGGCTTTGCCTTTCAGAAAGTCCACATCCGCCCGTTCCTGAATGCCGAAACCGAGCGCGAGCGGCAGGCGCGTCGCGCTGCGATAGCTCTCAATCAGGGCGGATAACTCCGCGTCAAATGTCGTTTTGCCGCCCGTCACGCCGCGCCGCCCCACGCAATAGACGAACCCTTGCGTCACCTGCGCCAATGTTTCCAGCCGTTCGCGGCTGCTTGTCGGCGTGAAGATGAAAATCGAATCAACGCCGCGCTTGCGGCAGGCGGCGAGATAATCCGCGCCCTCTTCCGGCGGCAGATCGGGCAGAATCACGCCCCGCACGCCGGACGCTTGCGCGGCGGCGATAAAGTTGTCAATTCCGCGCATGAACAGAATGTTGTAATACGTCATGAACAGAAATTTCACGTCAGGATAGGCCGCGCAGACCTCTTTGGCGAAATCGAAACAGGCCGCCACCGTCGCGCCGCGTTTCAACGATTGGTCGTTCGCCTCCAAAATCACCGGCCCGTCGGCGGTCGGCTCGGAGAACGGAATCTGCAACTCGATGAGTTCGACGCCCGCCGCCGCCATCTGCGCAATCATGTCGCGGTTGGCCTCGAATGACGGATAGCCGAGAACGAGGTGCGTCATCAATAACATGTCTTTCCGCGCTCGCTGCTCGCGGATATATTGCTCAAGCATAGTGTCATAGCCCCCAATTCGACTGATTGAGAGAACGTTGTCAGACACCTTGGCGGTGTCTGACAACTCGCGTTCAAAATCAGCCCAATCAACGTTCTATTTCTTGCGATATTGTTCGGCTTTTTTGATGATGAATTGCTGCCATTTTTTATCTTGAAACGCGTCGGCAATCGTGAAAATATCTTTGTCGCCACGCCCGGATTGGTTAATCAGAATCATCTCGTTTTTGCCCATGTTCGGGGCTTCTTTGAACGCCTGCACGAACGCATGCGTTGATTCCAGCGCCGGAATGATCCCTTCTTTTTTAATCGTCAATTCCAACGCGGCGATGACTTCCGCGTCTGTCGCGGATTCGAAACGGACGCGGCCGCGCTCCTGCAAATCGGCCAAAATCGGGGAGACGCCGATATAATCCAGCCCGGCGGCGATGGAATGCGTATCGTTCATCTGGCCGTCGCTGTTTTGTAGAAACATCGTTTTCATCCCCTGCGCCACGCCGATTTTCCCGTCTTTTGACGTCAAGCGCGTCGCGTGCTGCCCCGAATCCAAGCCGTTGCCGCCCGCTTCCACGCCGACAAGCTCCACGCTTGCGTCATCGAAAAAGCCGCCGAAAATTCCCATCGCGTTCGAGCCGCCGCCGACGCACGCGAACACGCGATTCGGCAGCCGGCCTTCGCTTTCCAGCATTTGCCGCCGCGCTTCCTTGCCGATAATGGATTGAAACCACGACACCATTTCCGGGAACGGGTGCGGCCCGCAGGCCGTGCCAAGCACGTAATGCGTCGAGTCCATGCTCGCGCTCCAATCGCGGTAGGCCGCGTTAATCGCGTCTTTCAGCGTTTGCGAGCCGCTTTTCACTTCCTGCACTTCCGCGCCAAGCTGTTCCATCCAGAAGACGTTTGGGCGCTGCCGTTCCACATCCACCGCGCCCATGTACACCGTGCAGGCGAAGCCGAATTTCGCGGCCATCGTCGCGGTCGCCACGCCATGCTGCCCCGCGCCGGTTTCCGCGATGACGCGGGTTTTGCCCATGCGTTTCGTCAGCAATCCCTGCCCCATGACGTTGTTCGCCTTGTGCGCGCCGGTGTGGTTCAAGTCTTCGCGCTTGATGAAAATTTTCGCGCCGCCGAAAAATTTCGTGAGATTTTCGGCAAACGTGATCGGCGTCGGTCGGCAAGAATACGTCCGCATCAGCGTTTCATACTCCTGCCAAAAGGCCGGATCCGCCTTAATCGCCTCGTAATGCCGGATCAATTCCTCAAAATTGCTATGCAAAATTTCGGGGATGAATATCCCCCCGAATCGGCCATAATAGCCGCGTTTCTGCGTTGCTGCCATATTCTATTTTGCGCGAAAGTTGTCAGACTCCTTCAAAGAGTCTGACAACTCTGCTCGCTTCTTTTCTAAGAAACTGTTTTTAAAGCTGCGCGCATTCCCGCCACGTAGGGGCGGGGCTACCCGTGTTGTTCATGATCGTTTAAACCAGCCTCTAAATACACGATAATCACGCGTTCGTTCAACGGCTTTTCTTTTGGTGTTCGATGTTCATCAATTCCTTCTCACGCGCAGCATTTCATTTCCGCCGCGTTGGAATTCATACGCGACGCTCACGATGTCAACGGCGTACCCGGCTTGCGTGAACGCGGTGAGTATCGGTTCGACATGGCGGCTCTTTTCAGCGTTCAAATCAAGAAGCGGAAAAACCCGCGCTTCCCTTGCCACGCGGAGCATTTCAGCGATGGCTTGCCGATGAAATTCCTCCGATAAATGCTCCGAATACAAAAACAAAAAATGCGAACTCAACGCCACATCGAACGCCTGATTTGCGAACGACAACACGGGCAATTCCTCGAAACGATACCGGCCTTCGGCCTTTCCTGCCTCGTAATCGTCGAGAAATTCCCGCATCGCGCTCATGCGAACGCGCCCCAACTCTTCCACCGACGCGAATGTCGTCCACAAAAAGTTGTCTTTGTTATTGCGCGTCTGCTCCATTACTTGTTGATATGTGGCGTCAATCCGCGCCTGAATTTGCGCCTGACTGAACTGATAAATCGGGTCAATCGAGATGATTGAACCGCCGCGTTCGGTCACGCGCCTGTTGAAACTCGCCGGGCCGTCGCCGCAGCCCAAAATGCGCCGCGTTAGGTCATGCGAGCGCAGCGCGAACATGCTGACATATTCCTTAAACGAACGTCCCCACGGGACAATATGGTCATAACTGATTGGCATGTTCCTCGCCTCTCCTTGCGAAGATTTCGAACCTTCGCAAGGATGAAATGGCTATTCCGCAGGCGGATAATTTTTCAGCACGGCTTCCGCGCGGTCAATTTCTTCCTGCGGCAGGGCGTAATC
>CAZCGG010000287.1:0-5249 GCA_964498135.1 uncultured Candidatus Moduliflexus sp. | reverse complement strand
GCTCATGAAAAAATTAATCAATGCGCCGGCGGATGTCGTGAAAGAAGCGTTAGCAGGGGTGGCGGCTGCGCATAGTGATCTGGTCAAAGTTTGTTACAATCCGAATTACGTTGTTCGCGCCGATGCCCCCGTAAAAGGCAAAGTGGCGGTTATTTCCGGCGGCGGGAGCGGGCATGAACCGATGCACGGCGGTTTTGTCGGCAAGGGGATGCTTGATGCGGCGTGTCCGGGCGACGTGTTCACTTCGCCAACGCCGGATCAGATGGAAGCTGCGACGAAAGCTGTGGACGGCGGTGCGGGGGTGTTGCATATCGTGAAGAATTATACGGGCGACATTATGAATTTCGAGATGGCCGCCGATTTGTGCCGCGACGCGGGCCTTGCCGTCGAAGCGGTCGTAATTGATGACGACGTGGCGGTCAAAGACAGCCTTTATACAGCCGGACGGCGCGGCGTTGGAACCACCGTCTTGGCGGAGAAAATCTGCGGGGCCGCGGCTGAAAAACGGATGACGTTGCAGCAAGTCGCTGATCTTTGCCGCAAAGTCAATGCCAATGGCCGTTCGATGGGCATGGCGCTGACGTCCTGCGCGACCCCCGCCGCCGGGAAACCCACGTTTGCGTTGGGCGACGACGACATGGAAATCGGGATCGGGATTCATGGCGAGCCGGGGCGGGAACGCATGAAAATGAAGCCGGTCAAAGACATTGTGGCGATGATGATGGATGCCATTCTTCCAGATTTGCCCTATAAAAGCGGCGATCAGGTGATTGCGATGATCAACGGCATGGGCGGGACGCCGTTGATTGAATTGTATGTCGTTTTCAATGAAGTCGCCAAAATTTGCCAATCCAAAGGGATCACGATTGCCCGTCCGCTCGTCGGGAACTACATCACCTCATTAGAAATGCAAGGCTGCTCCATTACGCTGCTCAAAGCTGACGCCCAATTGTTGGAATTGTGGGATGCGCCCGTCAATACGCCAGCGTTAACATGGTAATTCGTGCTTGCAGCATCACTGAAAACTCCCCTCCCAAGAGGGGAATGTGACCGCAGACGTTTGAAGTCTTCAAGACTTCAAACGTCTAATGCTATTAAATAATGTTGTAAAGGCAACTCCCAGAGCGCGACTCAGGAAGTTGCCTTGTTTTTCTAAACAGGCAAGAATGCCTATTCTCCCCTAAATTCAGGGCGAACGGGTTGCATTGGAGGTTATGATGAAGATCACATTACAGCACATATTGGCGTGGATTGACGCACTGCAAGAGGTGTATGCCGAGAATAAAACATTTTTGACGGATTTGGATTCGGCCATTGGCGACGCCGATCACGGCGTGAATATGGATCGCGGCTTTACGGCCGTAAAAAACGAATTACCGGCGGCGAACTCGGCCACCATCTCCGACGCGCTCAAAACGGTGTCAACGATTTTAATCAGAACGGTTGGCGGAGCGTCCGGCCCCCTCTATGGCACGTTTTTTCTGAAAGCCAGCGCGGCCTGCAAAGGCAACGCCGAATTAGATGAGAATGATGTTCTCGGCATCTTTCAGGCTGGGTTAGAAGGCGTGGCGCAACGCGGCAAAGCTATCTTGAACGATAAAACAATGCTTGACGCCTTAACGCCGGCTATTGAGGCGATGAAACAGGCGCTTGGCAACGGGGCAGACATGCAGAACATGCTGAAACAAGGGGCGGACGCGGCTGAAAAAGGGATGAAAGCCACCATTCCGATGCTGGCGAAAAAAGGCCGGGCGAGTTATCTTGGCGAGCGCAGCCTCGGCCATCAAGACCCCGGCGCGACCTCATCGTACTTGATGCTCAAAAAAGCGGCTGAGGTTTGGAGCTAAATGTCGCGCGGGAGCGCGGGCTTGAGGCTGCTTGATTTGACGGCAAACTCAAGCCTGCGCCCCTAAAATTCAATGCAGGAGCGTCAAATCTTGATTTGACGGGCGAAATCGAGATTTCGCGCTCCTAACATGCGCTATCTTCATACGCTGCCATTGGGAGGAGCCTATGGTCGGATTAGTCGTCGTTTCGCATAGCAAAAATTTAGCCCTTGCCTTAGTCGAATTGGTGAAAGCCGCCGGAGTCGCAGATATTCCAATCGTCGGGGTTGGGGGCGTGGGGGAAGATCATAAAGAAATCGGCACGGACGGCATCGCCATTTCAGAAGCCATTCAGAGCGTTTTCAGCCCTGACGGCGTGTTGGTCTTAATGGATTTAGGCAGCGCGATTCTGAACGCGGAGATGGCGCGCGACATTCTGCCGGAAGAAATGCAGCCGCAGATTCAGATGTGCGCCGCGCCGCTTGTGGAAGGAGCGGTCGCGGCCGCCGTGCAAATCGGCTTAGGGAGCGGGCTGGAAGCGGTGGCTTTGGAAGCGAAAAACGCGCTGCGCCCTAAAGCGGAACAAATCGGCGACGCTGCTCCAATGACGCCGGAAGCGCCAACGCTTGAGAAACCGTCGGATTGGAGCGCGGCTGAAACCATGGCGCTCGCCGTTCCAAATGAACATGGGCTTCATGCCCGGCCGGCCGCGCGATTCGTGAAACTCGCCTCTTCATTCGACGCCGAGGTGATGGTCAAAAATCTTACGAACGGCAAAGGCCCCGTGCCAGCGAACAGCCTGAACAGCATCGCCACGTTAGGCGCGCGGCAGGGCGATCAGATCGAAATTGCCGCCAAAGGCCGCGAAGCGTCCAACGTTTTGGCCGCATTGCGACAATTCGCCGCCGAAAATTTTGGGGACGCCCTCGCGCCGCAGAAGCCGGTTCTTCCGCCGGTTCAAGCGCAGCCGCGCATCGGCATCCCTGATATTCAAGGAACGCCGATTTCAGACGGGATCGCGCTTGGCGTCTTGCGGCAATATCATGCGATTCAGCCGCTTGTGCCGGACGATCTGACTGAGAATCCAGAGCAGGAATGGCAACGGGTTGAACGCGCGCTGAAAGCGACGCATCAGGCGATTCAGACCGAATATTTAAAAATCCGCGCTGCGGTGAAGGACGCCGCCGACATTTTTGAAGCGCATCTCGTCTTGCTGGATGATCCGGTGTTGTTAGAGAAGACGAAACAGCGCATCTTTCAGGAGCGGCTGAACGCGCTGAAAGCGTGGAAGGTAAGCATTGACGACGTTGAGCAATCCTATCTCGCCCTTGATGATTCCTATTTGCGGCAGCGGGCGGCGGATGTCCGCGACGTCGGAAATCAGGTGTTGCAGCAACTCAGCGGCGTAGCGGCCGCGAAAATCGAATTGGAACAGCCGGTGATTCTCCTCGCGCGCGAGTTGACGCCGAGCCAAACGGCGCAATTGGATATGCGCAACGTGCTTGGCATGATAACCCAGATCGGCGGCGCCACGTCGCACAGCGCCATTTTAGCCCGCTCGCTTGGAATTCCGGCGGTCGTCTGCGCCAGTGACCGGCTTTTTGATTTGGCGAACGGTACGTTTGTCGCCTTTAACGGAAATGACGGCGCGATCTGGATTGCCCCGGACACGGACATTCGGGCGAAGTTAGAGGAGCAGCAGGCGCATTGGCGGGCAAAACAGCAGCAATTCGCCCAAACGCGGCGCCAACCGGCAATCACAAAAGACGGCCAGCCAATCGAAATCGCCGCCAATATCGGGAATGTGACTGAAGCGACGCTCGCGGCAGATAGCGGGGCCGAAGCCATCGGGCTGCTGCGTTCCGAGTTCCTCTATCTGGATCGCGCCAACGCGCCGACGGAAGATGAGCAATATGAGCTGCTCACGCGCATTGGACAGGTCATGGCGGGCAGAACCGTCATTGTGCGGACGTTGGATGTAGGCGGCGATAAAGACATTCCGTACCTGAATCTTCCGCAAGAAGACAATCCTTTTTTGGGCGTGCGGGCGGTGCGGCTCTGTTTGCAGCGCCCCGACATTTTTTCGGCGCAATTGCGCGCGATTCTGCGAGCCGGAAAACATGCGCCGTTCCGCGTCATGTTTCCCATGATTGCGCTTGTCGAAGATTTCCAGCGCGCCCGCGAGTCGCTTGCGAACGCGCATGACGCTCTGCTGCAAGAAGGGATTCCGCATCAATGGCCGCTTGAAACCGGCATCATGGTTGAGACGCCGGCCGCGGCGGTATTAAGCCCTGAGTTGGCGAAGCAGGTGGATTTTTTCAGCATCGGCACGAACGATCTCACGCAATACACGTTCGCGGCCGACCGGGGCAATCAGCAATTAAGCGCGTATGCCGACGCCCTGCATCCGGCGGTGCTGCGCTTGATCAAACAGATTTGCGACGCCTCGCATCAGGAAGGCAAATGGACGGGCGTGTGCGGCGAATTGGCAGGCAATCCGTTGGCTGTTCCCCTTTTGGCAGGGCTTGGCGTGGATGAATTGAGCATGAACGCCGGCGCGGTTCCCAAGGCCAAAGCGATTATTCGCGCCCTGAACATCGCCGACGCCCGGCAGCTTGCGCTCCATGCGCTTGAAACGGACTCTCACGCCGCCGTCCGCCAGTTAGCCAAACAATTTTTGACGCGGCATTTGCCGGAAGATGCGTATCCTGAATAAGATTTAGGCCGCGAAATGAGGGGGAAACCGTCAGACACTTAGGGGGCAGTTTCCCTCTTGCCATAACATATAGACAGGACTTACGCAAAAAAATTCGCCCTTCGACAGGCTCAGGGCGAGCGATGGATGAAACACCAATAGCATCCCCCCGTTCGTGGTGAGCCTGTCGAACCACGTTGCGTAAGTCCTGATAGAAAAAAGCATGAACGCCTTGATTTTACGATTGCATCGGCTGCTTCCCATTGTTGCCGTCAATATTGTCGTGAGCGTCTTGCTGATTGCGCTTGTGGAATTTCTCTCGTCGTTAGTCGTACTGATTCCGGGTGGAAATTTGACGCAAGATGCGCGCCTGAATCATACGTGGCGACCTCATTCTTCATGGACGCATCGAGAATGGATTGAGAAAAATCCCGATTTTCCCCAGCCGTATGTCCATCATTATAACCGCCAAGGCTGGATCGAAGAGTATGACATTCAGAAAAAAAAGCCCGCGCAGACGTATCGCATTTTTTATCTTGGCGATTCCTTTACAGAGGGGACTTGCCCCATGAATCAATCCGTTCCCAGCATTGTCGAACGCTGCTTGAATGCGCGCGGGACAGGCGGAGAATGGACGTTTGAAGTCATTAATACCGGCACATCGAGTTATTCGCCAACGCTCTTCTATCTGTTAGCGCGGTATGTCATCGCAGATTATGCGCCGGATG
>CAZCGG010000286.1:0-5259 GCA_964498135.1 uncultured Candidatus Moduliflexus sp. | reverse complement strand
CGGGCAGAAGGAATGCGCTTTTATGCAAGCACAAGTGTCAAGACCGTCAATATCTCCGGCAATTCCGGCGGCGAGGCCGCGCTCATTTGCGGGGTGGACGCCGGTATTTCAACGGAAACAGCGCGAGCGTCATGCCGTCGAACAGGCGCAGGTTCGCAAGGAAGCGCCGGCGGCGCAACCTCAGCCGGAAATTGCGCTTGAACTCCGCAGCGATTTCGACCTCATTGATTTGGCGTTAGATGGCATGCCGGAAGCCTTTAATATATTAGTCACCCGATACAATCATTCGATTTACGCCTTAGCGTATCGCATGCTGCGCAATCACGACGACGCGGCGGACATTGCGCAAGAAGTCTTCCTGAAAGCCTACGAAGCACTGGCGTCGTTCCAGAAAAAATCGAGCTTTCACACGTGGATTTATCGCATCGCCACAAATTCCTGCATCAATTATCTGCGCAAACACGCGGTGCAGTATCATATCGAATTTGCCGCGTATCACGCCGTGCAGGAAGAAGACACGCTCGACGCGCTGTATAAAATCGAATTGCAAGACGTGGTGAACGAGGCGATTGAGCGGCTGCCGGAAAAACAAAAGGCGACCGTGATGCTGCGGGTGTGTCAAGGATTGTCGCATCGGGAAGTGTCGCGGATTTTGAAATGTTCGGTCGGCACGGCCAAAGCCAACTATTTTCATGCGATCCGCAATCTGCGGCGGTTCATGCGGAATTACATCGCCGCGAATGGCATGGAAGATATTATTCCCCCCAGCCTGCTCCGCGCAGGCGGCGTGATTCACTGATTCAGGAGGGCGGCGAGGCGTCTTGCCGCCCTTCAGGGTCAGACAGGCGGCTTTTCGCCTGCTCAAACCCTCGCAGCAATTCTTCGACTTCGCGCTGCTGCTTATACGATGGCCGCGCAACTTCCCGCCACGCCAGCCAGATCAGCCCGACAATCATCGCCGTGAAACAGAAGAACAGATACGGATGATATTCAAAAAACGTCACAAGTTTGACAATCCACATAATGCTTCCGCGTAGAAATGTTTGAAAAATTTCTGGATTCACCGGCGGCGCGGACATTCCCGCCTGCGCCGATTGCTCATCTCCTCTCTCATGACCGTTATAATTTTGGCGAACAATTCGTCAAGTCTTTCCATCTCCCGTCGGCAATGTGGCGGAATTTCCCCAAAATTCAGGCCAATAAAATTTTCTTGACAAATTGGATTTTTTCGCGCAAAAATGCAGTTTGTCTGAATCACGCCGCGCTGTCAGGCGCGTTGAGGGCGTCTGGCGGCATCTTATCACGCCATTGTTCATGGAGATCGAGGAGGAAATGATGAAAAGGTTGCGTCAAAAATTTTTCGCGGGGGGGGGGGGGCCACGGCAACAATTAGCGGCCTCATTCTTGCAAGCGCGCTCATCGTCGGGTTCATGATGAGTTGCAATAAGGACAATTCCAGCAAGCCGACCGCGCCGAATATTCCGGTGTTTCCCGAAGAGCAGTCGTCTGAGAATAGCAATGAAATGGGTTTCTATGCAACAAGAGGCGTATCTGATGTTTTTGAAACAACAGAAATTGGCGATGGATTTTTCCGGGTTAACGTTCCTATTGCTGGAGGGTATGTTTTAACCTATACTACCACGTTAGGAACATTCCATATCGTCTTTGAGGCAACTGATAAAGCATTATTGACGATTGGATTACTTAAAGGAGACAAGGTAGAATCTGCTTCAATTCAGCAAGCAAAATTAAAAGTTCCTGCACAATATATGCAGTATTACAGCGGCCCCGTCAATGTTTATTATAAGCCTGACGACGGAACTTCACTAAATTGGGAAAGCTTTATTGAAGTGTTTTTAGACCTTTTAATCGAATTGATTAAAAACGGGCAACCCACTCATCCAGTTCCAACTCCAGCACCATCTCCATCAATTCCTACTAAAACACATGAGTGCCCGCTGTTACAAAAAGCGGGTGGAAATACGGATGAGGTGCATATTGTCGAAATGCATCAACCTGCTGGAACTTTTGAGTTTAGTTATGAAACATTCACAGCGGAAGATAGCATCGTTGTGGAATACGAAGGAAAACCATTGTTCCAAACGGGTTGTGTCGGTGCTAATGGAACAAAAACTCTCGAATTTGAAGGGAAATCTACTTCAATTACTGTCAGGGTTGATGCTGATTGCGGAGGAGGAGAACCCAATACAGAGTGGAATTTTACTGTAAATTGCCCCAAACAATGTAATTTTAAAAATGAAGCAGGAAAAGAAAAATGCTTTGGGGCTTCTGGAAATCAATGTGAAGGAGGCGATCCATTGCATGCGGCAAGATATAACGAGAATAGCTGTATGGTCCAGATGTTTGTTACACCAGGGAGTCAGGCACACGACTCGTGCTGTGTTGACAATCCGAATGGACGAGCATGTCAAGGATGGAATTTAGGTGCTCAATTTGCCCCAAGAGATACACCATGTTATGACGCTTGGGATCAAGCCTATGCGGATTCTATGAATGGCAATGGAACGTGGCAAACTTTTGGACCGTATTACCAAGAGTAAGTTGGCGTTAATTGTTAAACACGCATATTTATCTCCCTTAACAGGGTAAGCAAGAGAATTTTACCGCCGGAACGACCGCCCACGCGGTTGTTCCGGCGTTTGTGTCTTGGCGGGCGTCCGCGCCGTCCGTTCTCGCGCTGTTCCGCAGAAAAACCCTTGACAACGCTGCCGCGTTCTTTCATGCTTCGACTAAATCCTCAATAGTAGCAGAACCCTCATGACGACCGGAAAGACCCTTGTAGCCTTTCTGGTGTTTTTGTCTTGACGGGCGGGCGGCGCGGGCGTATCTTGACATGAGAACAGCAGAAAGGAGCCGAATGTTACACACGATTGAGGCCGGGATTGACGCCAATAATTTTTACAGAAGGAGCGAGATATGATGATGTCTTTTCAAGAACTCGAAACGGCAGTCGCTCGGCTGCCGCGCGATGAACTGATGCGTTTTCGGACGTGGTTCGACGACTTCGACGCCGAACGCTGGGACGCGCAATTCGAAGAAGATGTCAAGGCCGGAAAGCTTGACGCATTGGCGCAACAAGCCATCGCAGACTTGAACGCCGGGCGGTGTCGGCCATTATGAAACATACGGCGAATCCGTCGTTTTGGGAATCGTATGATGCGTTGCCCGCCGAGATACAAGCGTTGGCTGATAAAAACTTCGAACTGCTGAAAACGAATCCGCGTCACTCATCGTTGTGTTTGAAAAAAGTCGGACAATATTGGTCTGTTCGCGTTGGCAGAAAATATCGTGCCGTTGCCGTCGAATTCGAAGATTATCTTGTGTGGTTTTGGATTGGAACTCATACCGAATACGATCAGATCATTCGATGATGTTCTCTGCCGGGCAGACCTTCGCGGGCTGCCCGGCGGTTTTGTCTTGACGGGCGGCCTTTTTCTGCCGCTGTCCCATCGAAAAATCCCTTGACAATGCTGTCAAGGTGACGAAAAATAGTCGAAAAACATTCATTAAGTAAAGTTTAAAAAATAACCTCGCCGTTCGCCCTGAGCCTGTCGAAGGGTGTTCGTGCTTCGACAAGCTCAGCACGAACGGGAGGCCACCATTCGAAAGGCGAGGTTATTTTTTACATTTTACTAAGAAAGAATTAGAGGTTATTTGCGTATGGAAAAAGTCGTGACGATTGCGCGAACGGACGCCGCGCCGCGTGACGTGGTCTTCTGGAAACAGCAGCCGACTGCGCAGCGGCTCGCCGCGCTGGAACAGATTCGGCAAGAATACATGCGCTGGAAATATGATCATCAGCCCGGATTTCAAAGAGTTTATCACATTGTTAAACACGTATCCGGAAGGCCGCAAGATTTAGCTGATGTTGATAATTTGACAGAATAATTCAGAGAAAATATTTCACCCGCCGGAACGACCGCCCACGCGGTTGTTCCGGCGTTTGTGTCTTGGCGGGCGTCCACGCCGTCCGTTCTTACCGACGTTCCGCGCAAGAATTCTTGACAACGTTGCCGTCTTGCTTTCATGCTTTAGCCAAGGCTCAATAAAGTGAAATCAGAGGAGGCAAACATGATGCTGACGCAAACGATCACATTAATGCCGCAAGGACAGGTCGCGCTGCCGGAATCGCTTCGCGTGGCGCGTCATTGGGAAGTTGGGCAGGAATTTACCGTGACGGTCATAGATGACGGGATTCTGCTGACGCCGAAGCCATTATTCGAACCCACGACTTTAGACGACGTCGCCGGATGCCTGAAGTATGCCGGAACGCCCAAAACGCTTGCGGAGATGGAACAGGCGATTGCTGAGGGAGTGAGACAACACGATGGTTGCGATTGATACAAATATTTTTGTGCGGTTGCTGACGCAAGACGACGATTATCAATATCAACGCGCTTACGCCTTGTTTCAGCATGAAGAACTGTTTCTTTCCAAAACGGTTATTTTAGAAACCGAATGGGTGCTGCGATATGCGTATAAGTTTCGACCAAACGACATCATTCTGGGATTTCGGCGGTTGTTCGGCCTGCCGAATGTTTGCGTAGAAGACGCGGGAACAGTGGCGTTGGCGTTGAAATGGCATGAAGGCGGGCTTGATTTTGCCGATGCGTTACATCTCGCCGCCAGTCAGCGCTGCGACGCATTTTATACATTTGATAAAGACTTTGTCAAAAAAGGAAATGCTGTAAGCGAGTGTGCGTTAAAACACCCATGAATACACATCTCGCCGGGCGCCCGGCGGCTGCGTCTTGGCGGGCGTCCGTGCCGTCTCGCGCCTGACATTCCGCCGAAAAACCCTTGACAACGCTGTCGCGTTGCGCATCGATGTCGTTCATGGTCATCACCGCTTATTATTGCATCATCTTTGACGGGGGTAGGTTATGCCAAACATCTCAACCATGAATCACGCCCTCTTTAAAAAGATTGCCGCGCTGTCAATGGCGCAAAAACACGAACTGTTGGCGTTTCTCGATTATTTGCGTTCAAATGAAGACGCCTCATTTATCGCGTATGTGAATGAACGAACGCAGCAGGCTGCCAGCGCGAGAGAACGCGGCGAACATTTCTATTCTTTAGCCGAATTGCAGGCCGAATATGGATGCCCCGTATCGTCTTGAACTCTCGCCGGCCGCCCACCGCGACTTGAAACACTTGCCGAACGAGACGCAGCGCGAGATTGTCATGACGCATTTGCCGCTCATTCAGGCCGATCCTTACGCAAGCAGCCTGCCGCTG
>CAZCGG010000285.1:2141-5273 GCA_964498135.1 uncultured Candidatus Moduliflexus sp. | reverse complement strand
CTGCCCGAAATGGTAGCCAATCACGAAGCCGCCCCGCGCTTTCACTTCTTCGACGTTGCTCATTGTCGCTTCGTACATCTCGGTTTCGGAATGCGGCGGCACGAACACCTGCGTGAACATGTCCTTATCAATCAGCGAAATCGTGCCGTGCTTCATGAAGCCGCCTGCCATGCCTTCGGCGTGTTGATATGTGACTTCCTTCATTTTCAGCGCGGCTTCCATCGCGGTCGCCATGTAGATGCCGCGCCCCAAAAAGAGCCAATTTTTAATCTGGGCATGCGCGTTGGCGATGTCCCGAATTTTGCCGAGACGATAATCCAGCACCCACTGAATTTTTTCCGGCAATTGCTGAAGCTCGTTCTGACGATCTTGATACGCTTGTTCTGATAAGCTGCCGTTCAGCCGCCCCAATTCAAGAGCCGTCCGCAGCAGCACCACCATTTGCGAAATCGCCGCCTTCGTGCTGAGAACGCAGATTTCCGGGCCGGAACTCTGCATGATGGCGTGATCCACTTCGCGGGAAATCGAAGAGCCGACGACATTCACCACGGCCGCCGATTTCGCGCCGCGCTTTTTCGCAAAACGCAGCGCTTTCAGCGTGTCGTAGGTTTCGCCGGATTGCGAGCTGCACAGAAACAGCGTCCGGTCATTCACTTCGGCGGAATACTCGAATTCGTCGGAACTGACGACCGGGAAGAATTTTCCGGCTAATGACGCGAAATAATAATGCGCCACCAACGAGACGTAATACGTCGTGCCGACGCCGACAAGATACGTCCGCTCGCTCTCATGCATCATGCGGGCCAGCGCGCGAATTTCCTCCGCGTCAATGCTCAACGCGGCCTTCGTCGTGCCGGGCTGCTCGTGAATCTCCTTGAGCATGAAAGTCGGAAAACCGCCCTTCTGCGCCGCCGCCGCGTTCCATGTGATATGTTGCACCGTGCGGTGAATCCGCTCGCCGGTTTTGACATGCTTGATGGTATAAGTATCGTCGCTGATAATCGCATATTCGTCATCGTTCAAAATCACGATGTCCCGCGTGTATTCGATGAACGAATTGATGTCCGACGCGAGAAAATGGCTGTTTTGCCCGACGCCAAGCACGAGCGGGCTTTCTTTGCGGGCGCAGAACAGCTTGCGCGGCTCGTGGGTCGTCACGAACGCGAAAGCATACGTCCCTTTCAGCCGTTTGAACGTTTGAAACATCGCTTGTTCCACGTCTTGTTCCTTCTTGTAGGCATCTTCGAGAACATGCGGAATCACTTCGGTGTCGGTTTCCGAGACGAAGACATGCCCTTTGGCGGAAAGTTCTTCCTTGAGTTCGCGGTAATTGGAAATAATTCCGTTATGCACGACCGCAAAGGCGCGGTCGCCGCTGAAATGCGGGTGCGAATTGGTTTTCGTCACGCCGCCGTGCGTGGCCCAGCGCGTATGCGCCAACCCCGCGTGGCCGCTCGGCTCGGTCAGATGTTCCGCCGCGTTCACATCGTCCACGCTGCCGATATTTTTGCGAATTTCAATCTCTTGTTCGGACAACATCGCAATGCCGCACGAATCGTAGCCGCGATACTCCAAATTTTTAATGCAGCGAAAGAGCCGGTCAGAGATGTTCGTTTTGCTGACAATCCCAACAATGCCACACATATTCCCACCTCCTATACGGTCACATGGTGCGGCACGAACCGCCCGGAGGGGATTAACGTCCCCGGCGCAAGGGTATTGCCTGCCCCGATTTTCGCGTTATCGCCGATAAACGCGCCTAATTTCACCAAGCCGCTGTCCGCCGGTTTGCCTTCAATCATCAATTTCACGGTTTCGCCGGTCATCAGGTTGTTGACGGTCATCGTGCCGGACGCGATCTGCGTGCCTTCGCCGACCACACTGTCGCCGATGAACGACAGGCGGCCAACGTTGACATGATCGAACAAGACGCAATTGCGAAGCTCGACATTGAAGCCAATGACGCAATTCGCCCCAATCGAGGTGTTTTTCCGCACTAACACGTTGTTGCCGATATACGTGCCGCGCCCGATGTAGCACGGCCCATTGATGATTGCGCCACTGCTGATGACGACGCCGTCTTCGATCTGCACGGGGCCGTTGATGATGACGTTGCCGTCAAACTTGACGGAACTGGCGATCTTCGCATATCGGTACGACTTCATCAAGAAATGGTTGGCATCCAGCACGTTCCAAGGATAGCCGAGATCAATCCATTGATCCTCGAAAATCGAGCCGGACAAGCCTTGTTCCTTGACAATCATGTCGAACGTGGCCGACATGTCGCCGCCGGTTTTTCTCAAATGTTCGAACAAGGTGTAATCGAAGATGAACACGCCCGCCAGCACGAAGCTTCCGGCCTGTTCCGCCGTCAAATCCCCGGCAATGCGCGTGATGCCGATATGATCGTTAATCGAAACGTTGCCGTAATGCGGATGAATTTTCGGCGTCATCGTAATCGAAGCGACCGGCGCGAGCTTGAGCGTAAAGGTTTCCAACGTTTTTGAAAAAATATTGGACTCAAACAGAATGTCGGCGTACACCAGAAAAAAATGCTCGCCGGGAACGAACTTGTCCTGCGTCATCAGCACGGCGTCGCCGATGCCGGTCTGCTGTTCCTGCTCAATATATTGAATATTTGCGCCGAACCGCTCACCGCGCTCGAAATATTGCTTGATGCTGTTGGCGTGATGCCCAACCACCATGAGAATGTCGCGGTTGCCGGTTTCGACTAACCCCTCGATGATATATTCCAGCACCGGCTTGCCGCAGATGGAAATCATCGGTTTGGGGCGGGTTTCCGTGAGCGGATTCAGGTTTTTTCCGCGCCCAGCCGCCAAAATAATCGCTTTCATAACGAAACGCCTCCGTGTTGTTCATGCGCATTCGGCAGGCCGCCGAATGCCGTCAAGATGCCATGCGCTTGAGTGAACGTCAATCGCGCCGGAGGCTATGCAGGCGGGAACGTTCTGTCAAGGAAAAGAACGGGCTGCTGAATTTTTATGCGCGGCGGCGCGAAAAACTGTTGACTTCCAGAGGAACGGCCTCTATTCTTGACCGGCAAGACGGAATTTTTTCCGCGTTCTCCGCGTCGCTGCGGTAAAAATCACTCGCTTCAATCTGTTCACTGAT
>CAZCGG010000285.1:0-2041 GCA_964498135.1 uncultured Candidatus Moduliflexus sp. | reverse complement strand
GTAACTATTCAGGAGGGAGAATTTATGACATTTCAACGAAGAACTTTGGCGCTCAGCGCGGCGCTGTTCGCCTGCGGATGGCTTCACGCCGGGCGCGTTCCGGCGCAAGAACATTCAACTGATTCGCTCCGGCTACCGGAAGTCGTGATTACCGGCGTGGACGAATCGAAAATCCTCCGCCCGATTGGGAAAACCGACATTCTGCCTGCGGCGCTGCCGGTCATGGAGTCGTCCTGCCGGGACGATGCCGAGAAATCGCTTCAGGAAGGGGCGATGGTGGCGCTGGCGCAGCCGCGCAAAGCCGAAAAATTTTATCAAACGGCGATTGCGCTCGATCCAGAGCAAAGCATGGCGTTTTTCCGCTTAGGCAAGGCGTATCAGGCGTCAAAATTGTATGAGCGCGCGGCGGAAGCGTATGAAAAAGCGGTCGAGCTTTCGCCGGACTTTGCGGAAGCGCATTACGCGCTGGGCGCGCTGTATGAGAGCCATTTGCGCGATCCGCAGCGAGCGCTCGCGCAGTATCGCGCGTATCTGAAAGCGGGCGGGACGGATGCGCGGGTCAACATCTGGATGCGGGAAATCGAGGAAAAACAACAGGCGGCTCAATAAAAAAGCTGTCAGACACGTAGAGCGCGTCTGACAGCTTGCGTTCGCTTGCTTACGAAACGGTCAGCGAAATATAGGCGTTGCTGCTCGACTGGCCGTTTTGATTCTTCACGAAAATCGTCAGCATCACTTCGCCGGGCTGCACGAGGACGCTTAATTGAAAGGTCGTGTTGAGCGTCCCGGATGTTCCCGTCGCGTTCGAAATCAATCCTTCATACGAATTGCCCTGCGAATCGGTAATGTACGCGATTCCGCCGTTCAGCGTGCCGGTCACGTCAACAAACGGAATGGAGAGGATAATATCCGCCCCCGGATTCGCCGGGTTTGGGCTGACCGTCCCGCCTTCCAGCAATTGCGGGGGAGTTTCCGGCCCGGTCGGACTGTCGCCGTCGCCGCCGCATCCGGCAAGGATAAACACGCTTAACGTCACCAATGCGAACCACCAAAGTTGTCTGCGCTGTCTCATCATGTCACCTCCAGTTTCAATAAAATTTCAGATACGAAATCATTCTAACTCTTTGACGCATCGAAACCCAATAAAGTTGCTGCGATTTTCCGCCGGGGCGTACAGGCGCGTAAAGCAGGTGGATTGACTTTCGGGATGAATCCATGAGCCGCCGCGCAGCACGATAAAATCCTCGTCGTAATCCGGGCTTTGATGCGAACTCCACGCATACGGCTTGTACCGATCTGCCGTCCATTCTAGCACGTTGCCAACCATATCGCAGACGCCGAAGCTGCTCAGGCCGGTCGGATAGCGATTCACCGGCGTCAAATGATGCTCGCCGGATTCTTGCGTGTTGCAGCGCGACGGATCAAATTCGTTGCCCCACGGAAAAATTTTCCCATCCGCGCCGCGCGCCGCTTTTTCCCATTCTGCTTCCGTCGGCAGGCGTTTCCCGATCCATTTGGCGTAAGCGTCCGCTTCGTCCCACGTGACGTTTACGACCGGATAATGCTCCAAGCCCGGCGCAAACTCATGCGCCTGATTGAACACCTGATATTGCGCGTTCGTCACCTCGTAGGTGTCAATAAAATACCCGTCGAGAAAGACGCGCTGCGCCGGGCTCGCGTTGGCCGAGCCGTCGTCATGCCCCATGATGAAGTCGCCGGACGGAATGTATGTCATCGTCGCCAAATCGCTTTCCGAACGGTATTCTAACCTGAGATGCGCCTGATGCTTCGGAATGGTCACGATGTCGAGCGCGCGCATCAGTTCCCGCGAAATGCTTTGCAGATAGCTGTTTTTCTGCTGCTCCAGCCGCGCCAACACCGGCAGAATGGCGGGCGTGCCGATTTTGCCGAGCGCGTAGGCCGCTTTCCAATGCACCATCCAATCGCTGTCCCGCAGCGCGTGCATGAGCGGCTGAAACGCCTGTTCCGAGCCGATTTGCCAGAGCGCGCTGACCGCCATGCTGCGCACGTGCCAATTCGG
>CAZCGG010000284.1:0-5278 GCA_964498135.1 uncultured Candidatus Moduliflexus sp. | reverse complement strand
TTTGATCCAAGAACTCCAGCATCCTACTCTGAAGATGGTTCTTGCGTAAGTCCTGTTTATAACTCATTTAGGATTGCTCTATTGCATTGGAACGTGAGTTTTTAGGAGCGCGAAATCTTGATTTCGCGGTCAAATCAAGATTTGACACTCCTGAAATTATCAATGCGGCAATTCACATCTCATCAAAAAGAGTTCCCGCCCGACCTTCCAAGACCTGCACATACCGCTCGCAGAGGGCGTACACCGGCAGCAGCCGCAGCGGTTTTCCATACGTTGACGCGAACTGCTGCGCTTTCGTGCGCGTCGCCTCCGTGAAATCCGGCCGGCCGATGACGATGAATTCGACCGGCTGGCAGGCCATTCCGGCGGCGAGAAGATTCCCAAGCTGCTCGTCGCTCAACTCCCGCACATTCGGCGGCAGCACGCGCGCAAAAAGCGTGCCGCGCTCCTGCTCAATCGCCTCATCGCGGCCGAAACGGTCGCCCTGCGGCGGCAGTTCCCGCGCAAACAGATGGCATTGCGGCGCGCGAAACAGGCGCAGCGCGGCGTCATGCAATTCGTCGAGCGTGGCGGCGGAATACAACTGCGCGAGCAGCGCGGCGTCATAGCCGAGCCGCTCCAGCCGGAGTTTCTGATCCGTCATGCTGCGCGTTTCGGCGAGGCTGTATTTTTTAAACACCCGCTCTTGCAGGCGGAACGCGATTTCTTTCGGAATGACGCGGGCGAGGCTGTCCAATTCCGCGTCGAGCAGGCTCTCTTCAGACGTGTACCCGGCGTCAATCAGGCGGCCAATCATGGCGCGGGTCAGCCCCGTGACGCGCAGCGCGGCCAGCGCAATCCCCTGGTCTTGCACGCCGAACAAGACCTGCTGCGACAGGCGCAGCAGCCGTTGCGTCGCCGCGTCATCCGCATGGCGCACGGCGGCGACATCCGCGAGCAGCCGAATCATCCACCCCGCATTTTCCACCAAGCCCCGAATGACGCCGCTCTGCGATTTGTCGCGGAAAAAGCGGCTGTACGTCAATTCGAGCCGTTGCAGGCTGATTCCAGCGATCCAATCGGTCAGCAGCAGCGCCATTTTGATGCGTTTCGTCGTCTCAAATCGGCTTTGCAGCAGGGCTTCCGAGCGCCGCGCCAACCGCTCGTAGGTTTCAGGATGCCGCTCCCGCGCCGCCCGCCAGTATTCGCCGGACTCGAATTCTTCCTGCGAGAGCCGGAAATGTAGGTCGTCAAGCTCGTGATTATGCGCCGCGACGAACAGGAGTTCATACGGCTCGCAGGCCGCAAAATCAAGCAAATCCGCGAAACGCAGCAGCGCGATGAGGCTTTCGGCGGACACGCCCTGTGCCGCGCACATCCGCCCGATTTCCGTGACGCGTAGCCGCCCGTCGTCGGCGCGAATCATCAAGTCATGCTCGAGGCAATACGCCGCCGCCTGTTCAACCTGCGCCGCCATTGCGGCCGCCGCGCCCGAATCGCCCTTCCAGACGAGCGTTCCGGCATACGACGCCCGCATGAACGCGATAATTTCGTCTTCCGACGCGCAAATATCGGCGGCGGCGAGAAACAGCGTTTCCTCGATCAATCGGCTTTCCGCGAGGCGCGAGGTCAAGCGCGGGAACGCGCCTTCGATGTAATTGCGCCACAAAATCTGCTCGTCGGCGGGCGTGTCCGCGAAAATGATTGAGCGGCCTTCGTCATGATGCTTCAGCCGCCCTGCGCGTCCGCTCATGTTCTTGTATTCGGCGGAACTGAGCGGCGCTTCCTGAAACAGCCCGGCGTCCAAATCCGGTTTTTCCAAATCGGCGATAATGACCGTTTTTACGGGCAGATTCAGCCCCATTGCCAGCGTGGACGTGGCACAAATGACGCGAATGCGACTGTCGTCGGCGCAAAAATCGCGCTCAATGGCGCGGCGTTCATCGCGCCCTAAATCGGCGTTGTGGAAGGCGACGCCGTGCCGCAGGCATTCCAGCAGCATTTCCTTTGACACGGAATCTTCCATGTCTTGCAGGGCTTCGATGGCGCGCAGCGCGGGCGGAAGCCGCAAATCCCGCGCGAGCCGCAGGGCGGTTTCGCGGGTCAGCCATTTCCATTTGCGGAAAATCAGCGCTTGCTCCCCGTTGGCAAGCAGATCGGCCACAATCTGCTGAATGCGCTTGTATTGGTATTCGCGCCGCCCTTCGGCGGATTTCAGGTTGAATTTCAGATGCGCCGGAAATGGGGTAAACTGCGCCGCGCTGACCTGTTGCGAAATCGCGCTGCGAAACGTGAACGCGCCGTCTGTCCGCAAAATTCCTTCCTGCAACTCGACCGGGCGGAGATTCGACATCAACGCCGCCATGCCGAGCCATTCGTCCAGCCGGTTCGGATCGCCGATAACGGCGGACAGGGCGATCAGCTGCGGGCGCGGCGCGTCGGAGGCCGGAAACGCGCGCTGCTCGCGCATGAACAGCAGCGCGGTCAGCAGCATTTCCAGACTGCTGCCCCGCGCCGCGTCGCCGGTCATCTGGATTTCGTCAATCACAATCAGGCCGCACGTGTTCAGCGCGCGCTTGTTGCGGACAAGCAGCCGGTGCGCCTTCTCGAAGACCACAACCGCCAATTGAAAATCGCCGCGTTCGATTGCGCCGTCAAATTCCGTCCGGTCGCCGGTGGAAATGACGACATCAATGCCAAAGTCGCTGTATTTTTCGGAGAAATCGGCGTATTTTTCCTCGGCTAAGGCCTTGAGCGGCACGAGATACAACGCTTTTTTGCGCTGAAAAATCGCGTGAATCGCGGCAATTTCGGCCAAAAAGGTTTTGCCGGACGAGGTTGGCGCGGAGACGAGCAGGTCGCGCCCGTCCAATAAGCCATAGTCACGGATCGCGGCTGCTTGAATCGGCAGAAGCGCGTCGCTTTCCCGCGCTGTCCAAATATTGATGATGTCCGGCGTGAAATGATACTGCTGCTGAAGTTCGAGGAGGGTCATGATGGGACGTTTTTCACCGCAGAGACGCGGAGGACGCAGAGAAATGCGAAAATCTCAGGATGTACGCCCTGCCTCTCTTGCCTTGTTGGCGGAGTTTTGCATACGTCCCGAAATTCCCCCTGCGTTCTCCGCGTCTCTGCGGTGAAAAAATATCGGCGAAAATCAGCCAAGATTTGCGTTCTATTTTTCGGCGGTTTCCGCAAGGCTTTTCGCCCATGCGATGATGTCGTTCTTGACTTGTTCCGGCTGCTTGGCCGGATTCAGAAAGCCTTTTTCGCTGAGAAACATATTGCCGGGCAAAGCGGCTTTCATGGCGTCGAACGTCTTGCCCGCATTATTCGCATAACAACAGAAGAGCGCGAAGCGTTTGCCAGTGAGCGGCGTCGTTTTGAAAAATGTGCGCAGCGCGGGGGCATAGCTGCCCGCCCAAACCGGCGTGCCGAAAATAATCAGGTCATACGCCGCCGGATTCTGCGAAAATGGCCGCAATTCCGGCGCTTCTTTCATGACGACCTGCTTGCCGCCCCAGAAAAATCTGGAAAATCCGGTGGACGAAATCGGCTTGACCAACTCTAATTTCAGCACATCCGCCTTGAGCGTTTCCGCAATTGTTTTCGCGGCAAATTCGGTATTTCCTTCTAACGAGAAGTAAATGACGAGCGTTTTTCCCATAAAGATTGCTCCTGTTTTTTGAGGGTTATGTATGAAGAACTTTTGTTTCTCAAAGAAAGCAACTCCTATTGCATACGTCATTATTTCCTCGACATCCCGTTCGCTCTGAGCCTGTCGAAGAGCAGAGCGGATGTCAACGGTCAAGCGCGCCCTTCGACAGGCTCAGGGCGAACGAAAGAGACTTTTACAAGAGGTTTATTATGTGAGAACCTTGACGGAATTGCGCACCGCAATCGCCGGATGAATCAGGATTTGTTGATGGCGGCGTTCCCCATTTCGCGCGATTTCGTCGAACAACATCTCCGCCGCCCATTTGCCGATTTGATATTTCGGATGAATCACGCTGGTCATCGGCACGTCCGCCAACACGGCGAGATCGGAGTTATCAAAGCCGATCATCGAAATGTCGTCCGGGATTTTCAAGCCCGCTTCACGGGCGGCGGCGTACCCTTGCAGGGCGCATTCATCATTGAAATAAAAAATCGCTGTTGGCCGCTCTTCGCCCAACGCGAGAAGTTCCTTCGTCAAAAGATACGCAAAATGCGCATGTTCGCCCCACTTTTTGACCGGCATTGACTTGTCAAAGCGTTCGTCATAGGGAATTCCATGCGCGGTTAGCGCGTTCCGATACCCTTGAAACCTCTGGACTCCGGGCGGATGGTCATTGTTATACACGCAGGCGACGCGCCGATGTCCGGCTTGAATCAGGTAATCCGTCGCCCGAAATCCCCCTTCGGTGTCATCAAGCGCAATCGAGGTGATCTGCGGATCGTCAATCATCCAATTCATCGCCACCACCGGGATGGACAGGTTTTGGATCGTCTGAAAATTTTCCGAGAGCAGAAAATCAGTCTCATAGCCGCCCGCCGGTTCGATCAGCAAGCCTTCGATGTCTCGGCGCAGCAGTTGATCAATCAGGCGGAGTTCGCGTTCAGGGTCGGCGCTCGACGTGCCTAAGACGATGTTGTAATGATGCTGATGCGCGACATCATCAATGCCCTGAATAATTTGCGGATAAATATACGCGGACGAGAGCGGCGTCATGACGCCGATGAGATAGCTGTGCGCGTCGGCGTTCGGCGCGGCTCCGGCGTAGAAACTTCCTTGCCCTTTTCGTTTGTAAATGCGCCCCTCATTCGCCAAATCATCCAACGCTTTCCTGACTGTGTTGCGGCTGACCTGAAACCGCTCAATCAACTCGCTTTCCGACGGAATTTTCTGGTCTGCTTGATAATGCTCGTCTTCAAAATATTGCTTAATAATGTCATAGACTTGGCGATATTTGGGGGTGGCGTTTTCGGCGTCTATTTTCATAGCTGTTTTTATAAAAATTGATAATTAGGGGCGGAATGGCCTTAGTAACCACAGATTTCACAGATGTGAAATACACGGACGTTTGAAGTCTTCAAGACTTCAAACGTCTTAGAGTCTGTTTTAAAAGATCATGAAACACCCTGGTAGCCCGCCCCTACGTGGCGGGACATTGGCGCACATTCCCGCCACGTAGGGGCGGGGCTACCAGGGTGGTCGTCTTCTTGGGAACACACGCAACTTTTAAAACAGTTTCATAAAAAATCTGGTAGTGGCTACATTGTAAATGATAAACTTAAATTGTATGTAATAATAAACCAT
>CAZCGG010000283.1:0-5287 GCA_964498135.1 uncultured Candidatus Moduliflexus sp. | reverse complement strand
CTCTTGCAAAAGTCCATTCGGTTCGCCCTGAGCCTGTCGAAGGGCGCGCGCAGGATGTGTTCATCCGCCCTTCGACAGGCTCAGGGCGAACCGAATTGCGGGGCAAAACGACTTATGCAAAAGGTCTAATGAGGCGTTTGCGGAACAGATTCTCAACCATAAACCTGACAGGAGGATGCAATGAACATCTCTGTGAAACTAATCATCGTATGCTGCTTAACGTTCTGGGCAAGCTCCGCCGTGAGCGGGGAAAAAGTCGCGGTGCTAGATTTTAAAAGCATCATGGCGCCGGAAGATTTGGGCGTCGCCGTCGCTGAAATTCTCCGCACGGAGCTGGTCGGCATCGGCGATTATACGGTCATCGAACGCGGCATGCTGGAGCAACTGCTCTCGGAGCAGCAATTGCAATTGACCGGCGCGGTGGATTCCGAAACCGCCGTCGAAATCGGCAAACTCGTCGGCGCAAAGCTCGTCGTGATCGGCAGCATCGTCAAAACCGGCTCGGTTTATACCATCAATTCCCGCTTTATTGACGTGGAAACCGGCGTGGCGAAAGTCGGGCAAAACATTCGCGGGCAGGGCGAAGACCAGATTTCCAACATGGTGCATCAACTCGCGTTGATTATCGCTGGGAAAACCGTGACCGAAGAGCAGCCGCAAACCGGCGCAATTGCCGCCGCGCCGACGCAGCCGTCGGCGGCAACGCTTTTATTTTCGTTCGAGCAGGAGCGCGAAGTCGGGCAGTGGCAGCCGTTCGCCACCCTGCCGAAATTCATGAAGCGCGTCAAAAAGTGGGCGACGGACGGCGAATTTGCGCTGCATGTCGTCTTTCCGAAGCAGAAAGAATACCCGGAAATTGACACGACGCACGCCCCGCAAGATTGGGCGGCGTTTCAGGAATTCGCGTTCGATGTCGCGTCGGAGGCGAACGCCGATTTCGTCTGGCATTTAGGCGTGAGAATTGACGATTCCCAAAGTTCGCCGCAGAATCAGCATTGGTTTGACGCCGGATTTTCCCTTGCGCCGGGCGCGAACACGATTCGCATTCCGATAGCGCAAATCGCCGCGAAAATCAATATTCACGACATCCGGCGCGTCATGCTGTTCACAGAAACGCTGACGCAGGAGGTCGAAATTTACCTGGACGCCGTGCGTCTGGAAGGCGGTCAACCGGCGGCGGCCGCGCCTGAAATCGGCCAAGCCGCGCCGTTCATGTTTTCGTTTGAGCAGGAGAGCGAGATGCGGAGTTGGCGGCCAACCGAAGGCGACCGGCGCATTCAGCTCAAACGCTCGCAGGAACGCGCCCGCGACGGCAGCGCCGCGCTGTCCGTCACGCTGCCGAAAGTCTCGCCGATGAATAAATATCCCGGCATGTTCAGCCTGAATTTTCCGAGCGATTGGTCGTCGTTCCGGGCATTTTCAGCGGCGATTTATCTTGACGAGCCGGAGCATGAAACAATCCGCGAGAAAAAGAAAGACCGCCGCGAAAAAATCTTCGGCAACGAAACGCCGCTCCTCCTCTGCGTGCGGATTGACGACATCAACAGCACGTCGTATGCCACGCGGTTTCATCTCAATGACGTATTGCTGCGCCCCGGCTGGAACGACGTGGCGATTCCGCTTGACGATATTCGCCGCGCGTTGGATGTCAAGCATATCACGAACGTCATCTTTTTCCTGAATGAGCCGAAAGAGCGCGCGCGCCTGTTTTTTGACGCGATCCGCCTTGAATAACGTCTTAAAAGACTTCAAAAGTCTTCAAGACTTTTGAAGTCTTGCCTTTACCAATCTATAGTTATACATTCCGTAGAGACGCACGGCCGTGCGTCTCTACGAATAGGGAGGAGAACGCACTATGACACGAGACATTCAGGCGCTTATCGCGCAAATGACCGTCGAAGAAAAGGCCGGGTTATGTTCAGGCCGCGATTTTTGGCACACAAAAGGGATTGAGCGTCTCGGCATTCCGCCGCTCATGGTGACGGACGGGCCGCATGGCCTGCGCAAACAGGGCGGAACGGCCGAAGAAATGGGGACGCAAGCCTGCATTCCATCCACCTGTTTTCCCGCCGGCGTCACATTAGCGTCATCGTGGGATCGCGCGCTGATTCGGCAGGTCGGCGCAGCCATCGGGGAAGAATGTCAGGCTGAGAACGTGGAAATCGTGCTTGGGCCGGGGCTGAATATTAAACGCTCGCCGCTCTGCGGCAGAAATTTCGAGTATTTCTCGGAAGACCCCTATCTTTCGGGCGAAATGGCGGCCAATCATATTCAGGGCGTGCAGAGTCAGGGCGTCGGCGCGTCTCCCAAGCATTTCGCGGTGAACAATCAGGAAAACCGGCGCTTCAGCGTGAACGCTGAGGTTGACGAACGGACGCTGCGCGAAATCTACCTTGCCGGGTTCGAAAGCGCGATTAAACAGGCAAAGCCCTGGACAGTGATGTGTTCGTATAATAAATTGAACGGCGAATTTTGCTCTCAGCATCCAGAGTTGTTGACCGATATTTTGCGCAAAGAATGGGGATTTGAAGGCGTGGTCATGTCAGATTGGGGCGCGGTGGATCGGCGCGTTGACGGCCTCGCCGCTGGGCTTGAGCTTGAAATGCCGTATAGCGGCGGCGACAATGACCAAAAAATCGTTGACGCCGTGAAAAATGGCGCGCTGCCCGAACGCGTGCTTGATCAGGCAGTTGAACGCTTGCTGAACATCATTTTCACCGCCTTTGACCAGAAAAAGCCGGACGCCGCTTACGATCAAGCCGCGCATCATCAATTTGCCCGCGAAGCCGCCAGAGAGTGCATGGCGCTGCTGAAAAATGATGATCATATCCTGCCGCTGCACCCCGCAGGAACGATTGCCATGCTTGGCGCATTGGCGAAAACGCCTCGCTATCAGGGCGGCGGCAGTTCGCATATCACCCCGACGCGCATTGATTGCGCCTACGATGAAACGCAAAAACTCGCGGGACAGCGCGCAAAATTGACGTATGCCGCCGGATATGACCTCAAGAGCGATCTCCCTGAGGACGCGCTGCTGAACGAGGCCGCCCGCGTCGCTGCTGAGGCCGACGTGGCGGTCATCTTCGCTGGGTTGACCGACAGCTATGAATCCGAAGGCTATGACCGGACGCATCTCAGCATGCCTGCGAATCACCTTGCGTTGATTGACGCCGTGACGGCGGTTCAGCAAAATGTGGTGGTGGTGTTAAGCAATGGCTCGCCGGTGGAAATGCCCTGGAAAGACCGCGTGAAAGGCATTTTGGAAAGCTATCTCGGCGGACAGGCGAGCGGCGGCGCAGTCGCGGATTTGCTGTTTGGCGCGGCGAACCCGTGCGGCAAATTGGCGGAAACCTTTCCGCAAAAATTGGCGCAGAATCCGTCGCATCCGAATTTCCCCGGCGAAGGCGACCGGGTGGAATACCGCGAAGGGCTGTTCGTCGGCTATCGCTATTACGACGCCAAAGAGATCGCGCCGCTTTTTCCCTTTGGCTATGGCTTGAGTTACACCACGTTCGAATACACCGGCATCGCCGTTGATAAAAAAGAACTGACGGACGCCGAAACCGTGACCGTCACGGCAACGGTGAAAAATACCGGACGCATGGCGGGCAAGGAAATCGCGCAGTTGTACGTCAGAGACGTTGAAAGCAGCGTCATTCGCCCGGTCAAAGAATTGAAAGGCTTCGAAAAAATCGCTCTCGCGCCGGGAGAAGAACAGGCCGTCACGTTTGCGTTGGGGAAACGCGCCTTTGCGTATTACGATACGCAGATTAAGGATTGGCGCGTTGAAAGCGGCGCGTTCGAGATTTTGGTCGGCAGTTCGTCGCAATCGCTTCCGCTGAAAGAAACCGTCACCGTCACCTCAACCACGCCGATGAAAAAGAGATTCCATCAAAATTCCACGATTGGCGACTTGCTCGCTGACCCGCATAGCGCGCAAGCCGGCCATCTGGTGCTGCAAAAAATGACCGGCGCGGGCGGCCCGTTCTCGAATATGGATTCATTCGGCGAAGGCGGCGTTGACATGGCGATGAAGATGATGCAATACATGACCTTGCGCATGTGCGCCAATCTCAGCAATGGCATGTTTTCCGATGAACTGATTGATCAGTTATTGCGGCAAGCCAATGACGTTCAATCTTGACAAAACCTCCGAGAGAAGAGCGTTTGGTCTGCGAGAGAACCTAAGTTTCTTCAAGAAACTTAGGTTCTTGCCGTTTTTCGTCGTAGTTCAAATTTTCCCAGCGCGCCGCATGAATGGCCTCAACCTTGCTTGCGCGGAACTGTCAGAATGAAGAATGTGACCGATTTTTCACGAAAGGCATTGATGTGACACAGCGCGTTTTTAGCCCCGCTGAGGCGATCTGATTGCAGCGATGCGGAGCTAAAAGCCTCTGTTTTTTCAAAAGGAGCGCATTATGGCAGCACAGGTTCATGGAATGACGCGGCGCGATTTTCTGCGCTTCGGCGCGGCGGCGGGCGCGGCATTCGCGTTATCGGCTTGCTCGGATGACGGCGGTTCCGCGACGGATCCCGGCTCAAATTCTTCGTATGGATTTCGCGGCTTCAACGTGCATCCGTATCAAGGCTCGCTGTATAGCTTGCAAACGCAGGCGTTGAGGGAAATTCACGCGAATTGGACGCGCACCACGCTCGGCTTGACCGGCGACGTGGCGGGCGCGTATGCCTCGATCTCCGGGATGAACGTCTTGGGGCTGATCGGCGATTTTCAATTGACCTCGATTCCGAAAAGCGACTGGATGGACATGGTTGAAACGGTGATTCGCCGCTATCCGTCCATCAAATATTTCCAAATTTTGAACGAGCCGGAAGTCTTCTACAATATGTCGAACAGCGAATACGTGCGCGATTATCTGCGCCCCGCGCATGACCTGATCCGCGAGAAATTCCCGTCGCTGAAAATCGTCTCCGCCGCGCCGATTGGGCAGCCGAGCGGCATCATGGATTTCACGGAAATGACGTTGGCCGGGGCCGATAATTATTGCGATTATCGCGCCGTGCATATCTATTACGAGCAAGACCTCGGCTCCGCGTGGACGGCCTTCCGGCTTGGCACGGACAAGCCGATCATGCTCACCGAAACCGGCGAAAATCAGCCGGAAAAGCAGCTTGATTGGTGGCAGACGAAGATTCCTGAAATGAAGCGCGTTTTGAAGACCGAATACGTCTTTTATTACGCGCTGTTAGAACAGCCGACGTACACTGGCTTTGAGATTATTCGGGCGGAACGCGACAGCGCGGGCAACATCGTCCCCGCGACCGGCTC
>CAZCGG010000282.1:0-5289 GCA_964498135.1 uncultured Candidatus Moduliflexus sp. | reverse complement strand
CCGACGCCGACGGCTACGCCGAGTCCGACGCCGACCCCAATTCCAACGGCGACGCCAACCGCCGCGCCGACGCCGGAAGTCGTGCGCATTCGCGTGGGGCTGCGGGCGGAATGTATTCAGGCCAAATGCGACGCGGGCGCGATTCCGGCGGAGTTGTGTCCGATGCTGCTTGAGATGGCGAAGGATGATTTTGCGGATGAAGCGGAATTGCTGCGCGAAATCGAGCGGCGCGCCGGAGCGCCGCTTGCCGCGCCGGTTAAGCAGGCGATTCTGGACTGCGTGGTCACGTTTGTCTTTTTCCAATATAACATCAGCAAAGTCGAGGATTTCGCCCAGTATCAAGGCCAACTCGACGCGCTTGAAAAGCTGGCTGACAAATTCAATACGCAGCGCGAAACGGGGAAAACGCTGCATATCGAAGGCCATGCGGATAGCCGGGGCGAGGCGGCGTATAACAAGAAACTTTCGGCGCAGCGCGCGCAGGCCGTGCATGACTATCTGCGTCAATTCGGCTTGAGTTGGCAGGAAAGCCGCTTGATCATTCAAGGATTCGGGAAAGAGCGGCTGCGGTCGCTCGGCGCGGATGATGCGGCGCATCAGAAAAATAGACGGGTGGAACTGTACGTTGAATAACAAAAGGAACAGCGTTGTCGAGATGGGCGAATCTTCGCCCTTCCCGGCAATGGCTGGCGCATGAGCATGAAACGTTCACGCATGGCATTGCTGCTGCTTATCGGCTTGCTCGGAATGCCTTCGTTCGGGCAATGCGATTCGGAATTGATTGATAATATTGAGGTGCTGATGATTTCCGGCATGGAAATGCGCCCGAATGAAAAGGACGGCCTGTATTACGCCGACATCACGGTTGGCATTCGCAATAAAAACGCGCAGACGCTGAAACTGGAAAAGAGCGTGTTCGACTTTTCGCTTGGCAGAGGCAACGTCGCAGCGCAGCGCGTGTATATCGGCCGAGATTTGGCGTATCAACAGCAAGAAATTTTGTTAGAGCCGAACGTCATTACGCCGGTGACATTTCATCTCAAGACCACGACGGCGCAGCACACCGACCTTGAAACCGGCATCCAGATTGTGAATTTTCTCGGCCAGCCTTCGGCGGAACGCCACATTTACATTGAAGGGCGTTTCAATTTCGGCATTAAAATGGAACGCGGCTGGAGCATTGGGGAAGCGGTGCGCGTGGAGTGGATGCTTTGCCCGCAGATTAAGCCGCAGCTTCCGCTGCGCGAATGCCTGGTCGAAGAAGTGACGCCGACGCTCGAAATCGGGGAAACGGTCGAGATGGGCTGCAATAATTTCGTCCGCGCCGGGCGCGATATTGTCGTGCCGCGTTTAGATACGTATCTCGTTGACATGGGCAAACCCGCCGGAACGTTCGCGCTGGAGTATCAAACTTACACCGAGCCGGATCGCATCGTGATTGAATATGAAGGCAAAACGCTGCTCGATACCGGCTGCATCGGCGATTCCGGTCGGCAGGCAGTCACGTATTCCGGCAAAGAAAACACGATCAAAGTGTCGCTTTATTCGCGCTGCGATTTCGTCGGCCCGATGGTGACGGATTGGGATTTCTCGATTTCCTGTCCGCAATAATATGAACTGATGCGCTGCTGGAGTGCGAAATCTTGATTTCGCGGTCAAATCAAGATTTGACACTCCTGACATATCACCGTTCATAGTAAACCGAAGAAACGTTGTTTCTCAGCATCGCAGTTGGTTCGCAAGGGAGGTGAGGCATTGTATTTTTGAAGAGCGTCTGATGAGGTTGCATACACGTTGAATATTCACAAACAATAACAGAAATTGGAGGAAACAGCATGAAAAGATTTAGCGCGTTATTGGCCGTCAGCATGACGGCGTTGTGGGGATTTTCCGCCGTCGCCTTTGGGCAAAGCACGGCAAACACGTCGGATATTATCGAAAAGATGCGCGTGATCAAAATCGAAAGCGTAGAAGTGCAGCCGCTTCAAGAAAGCGCGGTGCATTATTTGAACGTGATCGCCGAATTGAAAAACGAAAACGACAAAGACATTAAATTGACGGAAAGCGATTTCGAATTTTTTATCAATGACGCCAAAACCGGCTCGAAAGATGTCGGCACGGCCGCCTGCATTGCGATTCTTCCCGAAACCGGGCCGGAGGTGATTGATTTGTGCCAAGGCAAAAAAGAGGATATTCTGCTGCTGTCGAATAAATCAACGCGCGTGCTGTTTGCCGTTGAAATGGGGCGCAAGCGTCCGGTATTGGAAACCGTGATTGACATTCTCAATTTTATCGGCAAGCCGACCGAAGGCCGCTCGTTCCTGATTAAAGGCCGTTTCGATCTCGGCATCAAATCGAGTCGCGGCTGGAGCTATGGCGAGGCCGTGCGCGTGGAATGGGGCTTCTGCCCTGATATTCAGAACGAATTGCCGTTGCATGAATGTCTGGTAGAATAGCCAACACGATTTTTCCCCGGTAGCCCCGCGCTACGCCGCGGGACGTATTGGCCAGAACAGCAAGGTAGCCCCGCCCTACGCGGCGGGTGGCGCAAGAAGCCACCTGCCCGCGACGTAGCGCGGGGCTACCGTTTTATCGGCAGGAAACGGCGGAGGAGGATATGGCGCAGAAATCGTTGATTCATATCGGCAGGAACAAAGTCGAAAAAATTCCGCTTGGCGGCGGGCGGCTGCTCTATCATCTCAGCGACCGCTATTTCATGAACGATCTCGACCCGAAAACCAATAATGGGCTGGTCTGGCGCGAGCTTGCGCCGGGCGAAAAGATTGAGGCATTTGGCAAACGCGAAACCATCCCGCGTCAAGCTTTTTTTGACGAAGACCGCATCACGCTTGTCGGGTATGATCTTTTTTCGTCGAAAACCTCATGGAAACCGTTCCGTCGAAAACGCAGCGTGTTGTGTAATCACATTGCGTTCCGCGCAGAGGCCGGGACGCTGACCGCGCTGATGGGGCCGTCGGGCGCGGGCAAAACCGTGCTGCTGAATCTGCTGAGCGGCTACGTCTATTCGCATCAAAATCGCGGCAAAATTTTCATCACGGACAAATTCGGTCTGCCGAAATATGACGTGCAGCGCGACCGCCGCTTGTTAGGCCGAACCATCGGCTACGTGCCGCAGGATGACACGTTGATTCCGCAATTGACCGTCCGCCAATCGCTCGACTACGCCTTTCAACTCCGCTATCCCGACATTGACCGCGATTTAAAGGACTTTTTGATCCGCGACACCTGCCAGAAATCCGGCTTCGAACCCGGTGAAATCGCGGAACTGCTCGATAAGCGCATCGGCTCGCCGGAGGCGAAAATCCTGAGCGGCGGGCAGCGCAAGCGCGTCAACATCGCGCACGAACTCATCCGCAACCCGATGCTGCTCTTTCTCGATGAGCCGACGTCCGGCCTCTCATCGTCCGACGCGAACACCGTCATCGCCTCGCTGAAAACGCTCTGCGAAACGACGCAAATCACGATTATTTTGACGATTCACCAGCCGAGCGTTGAGGCGTTCGGGCAATTTGACCGGCTCTTCGTGCTGAATAAAGGCGGCAATATCGCGTATTTCGGCGCGGCGCGGGACGCTGTCGGCTATTTCGAGCGGCAGACCGGCTTCCATTGTCCTGAAAATCACAATCCGGCGGATTTCATCGTGGAAACGGTCGAAAAATGGCGGAAACAGGAAGAGGAGCGATCTCAAGGGACTCCGGCGGAAAAGACCGCGCAGGCGTGCCAGACGATTGCGTCCGCGTATCGGCGGAATCCGCATTATTTCGAATTGACCGACCGCTTTCGCCGCAAATTAAAGGATGCGGGCGTTCCGGCGTCCGTGTTGAATGAACTCGAACAGGAACAGACGCGGCGATTTTTTTGGCCGGACGGATTTTGGGCGCATCTACATGAACGGCTGATTCAGGCGAATGCGTCCGGCCTCGCCGAGTCTGTTGAAAAACTTGTGGCAAACCGGCCTGCGGATGACGCGCCGCCTCACGCGGGGCAAGAAGCGGAACGAGAGCCGCAGAAGAAAGGCGTGTCCTGGCTGCGGCAAGTCGGCGTCGTGCTGCGCCGCAATCTCGCCATCGCCCGCGCCGACACGAACAATTCCATCTTTCAGCTTGTGCAGCCGATGATTATCGGCCTGCTGATGCTGCTCGCGTTTGCGTGGTACACGCGGGATTTTTACGGCGAAGATATTCTGTCGCGCATGGGATATGAATTTACGCCGCGTTGGGGGCGCGAAACGATTTCGGCCTCGAAAGACGTGCCTGCGGCGAAATTGAAGGCGTTCCGCCAGCCGGAATTTTTGAGCGAAAGTTCCGGCAACCGCCGGGCGGCGGTCTTTTTCCTGCTGATTGCGTCGTGCATCTGGTTCGGCGTGATCAACGCCTGCCGCGAGATCGTGGACGAACGGGCGGTCTTGAAGCGCGAAGTCAAAAGCACGCTGCGGATTGCCTCGTATCTGCTCGCCAAAGTCGCGTTTTTGGCGTGGGTCTGCCTGAAACAGGTGACGCTGCTGCTGCTTGTCGTCGCGCTGCCGAACCTGCTTTCCGGCTGGCGCGCGCTGCCGGATGGTCTGCGCAGCGCGCTTGTCGCGGCGGAATTGGTCACGCAGATCGCGTGGCTGCCGCTCTTCGGTATGCTGTGGCTGACGGCGGTGTGCGCCTCGTGGATCGGCCTGGCGATTTCCGCGCTCTCGCCGACGCAGCGCGTCGCCTTGACCGCCGTGCCGCTCGTGATTATCCCGCAGCTCCTGCTCGGCGGCCTGATTCGCCCCATGAAAGACATTGATCGCGCCCAGAGTTTTCTGCTCACGCCGCGCGCCATTTCGAAATTAGCCGAACAGGGGCTTTCCAATGAGCTGCTGACGGCGATAAATATCTCGGAAGTTCTGAATCAACGCTTTTTGACGGAAAACGATTTCTTGTACGCCGTTGAAATGGCAAGCGGCGAGCAGCCCATGCCGGACGTGAAAGATCGCTTGTTAGCGGCCTCGAAACAGCGCAAGCCGTTCGCGCTCGCGTTTCTCACCACGTTGATTCATGACGCGGTTTTGGAAAAATGGGCGTTTCAATCGCTGCTCCTGTACGATTCCGCCGGAGAAACGAAGGTGCTGCGGAAAATTGTTGACATCGCGCAATATAACAAGGAAAAGCATCAATATCTGCTGTTTGAAACGAAAGAAATCGTTGAACTGTTTTTTGACAGCCATCTCGCGCAGTTCGCCGTGCCGGAAGACGAATATCGGGCGTTTTTGCAAGAATTTCCGGCCGCGAATGACCT
>CAZCGG010000281.1:0-5330 GCA_964498135.1 uncultured Candidatus Moduliflexus sp. | reverse complement strand
ATCGGCATGAACGCCTTGCGCAAGCGCAACGGCCTGCATGCGTCTGAACGCATCGTCAGCGCGGCCGCCGCGGCCGAAACGCTGCATGCGGTCTTGCGTCTCGATTGCCTTGATTTGCTGCGGCAACTCCCTTCGAATTCCGTGCAGTTGATCATCTGCGATCCGCCGTATAACCTTAATTTGGCGCACTGGGATGTTTTTCAAAATTATCTCGAATGGGCGGCCGCCTGGCTGCAAGAAAGCGAACGCGTCTTGGTGCACACCGGCAGCATCGCCATCTTCGGCGGCCTGCAATATCAGGGCGAAGCCGGAAGCGGCGATTTATACGAACTCATTCATCACATGCGCCATCACAGCCGCATGCTGCTCGTGAACGTCATTGTGTGGCATTACGCCAACGGCATGAGCGCGCACCGTTTTTTTGCGAATCGCCATGAAGAAATCGCGTGGTTTGCCAAAACGCGCCGCTATTTTTTTGATTTGGACGCCGTGCGCATTCCGTTCGATGACGCCGCGAAAACGGCCTATTTGAAGGATAAACGGCTGAATCCGGCCAGCGTGGAAAAGGGGAAGAATCCCACGAACGTCTGGGAAATCGGCCGCTTGAACGGCAACGCGCGAGAGCGGGTCGGGCATCCCACGCAGAAGCCGAAAGAACTGATTCGTCGGCTGGTGCGCGCGCTGTCGCCGCAAGCGTCAACCGTGCTGGATTTTTTCGCCGGTTCCGGCGTGACCGCCCGCGTCTGCATCGAAGAAGGCCGCCACAGCCTCAGCGCCGATTTTTCCCCCGAGTTGCCTGCGTATCTGGCGCAGCACCTGCGCCAGATGAAACAGAACGCCGCGCCGCCTGCGCTTCCTTTTAGGCTGCTGGAGTTGCCCGAATTGAAGGCGCATCCGGTTTTTTCAACCGACGGAGACGCTGGCATGCGCTAACCGCGCCGGACGTTCCAAATGGCTTTCTTCCAGCAGCGCGTCGTTTTGGAGCAGGTCAAACGTCTTGCCATCCGCCGCGATCCGGCCTTGATGCATGATGAGCGTGCGTTCACATAAATCGAGCGCCATCTCCAAATCGTGCGTGGCGATGATTTTCGTGTGCGTGAACGTGCGCAGCAGATTGATGAGATTCCGCCGCGATTTCGGGTCAAGGTTGGAACTCGGCTCGTCCATGATGAGCATGTTCGGCTCTAACGCCAACACCGTCGCGATGGCGACGCTCCGCTTTTGCCCTTCTGACAGGCGATACGGCGGCTTTTTCGCCACGTGCGCCATCCCCACCAGCGTCAGCGCGTTCGTCACCCGCGCCTCGACTTCTTCCGGCGGCAAGCCCAAATTCAACGGGCCGAACGCCACGTCATCATGCACCGTCGGCATGAATAATTGATCGTCCGGGTGTTGAAAAATCATGCCGATTGACCGCCGAATCGCCGGAAGCGTGGATTTCATGACCGGCAGATCGCCGACGCGGACGCTGCCGCTCATCGGCGTCAAGAAGCCGTTGAGATGCAGCAGCAGCGTGGATTTCCCCGCGCCGTTTTCGCCGATCAGCGCGACCGATTCGCCGTGCGTAATCCGAAACGACACGTCTTGCAAGGCGGCCGTCCCGTCAGGATAGGTAAATGTCACGTGCCGCATTTCGACAAGATGATGGCTCATAATTCACCACAGATTCAAGAAACGGGGTTCCACGAAGGAAAACCTGTCAGACACTCCAAGGTGTCTGACAGGTCGTTACGCCTCATGCTGTAAGCTAATGAAAGAGGGCGGCAAGCGCGTTGCCCAAAATGAGCGAAAGATTGCGCTGGCGCATAAAAATGAACAGCCCCGCCCAGCCCGCGAAAAAGAGCCAATCGGCGCGGCGCAGGCGTTCGCGGCACGGCAGCCGGATTTCGCCGTCAAATCCGCGCGACAGCATCGCCGTATGAATCCGGTCGGCGCGGTCAATCGCGCGCAGCAGCAGATGCCCGGTCAGCGCGCCCCACGTCGCCAAGCCCATGCCTTTGCCGGAAAATGACCGCAGCGCCCGCGCCCGCATCATGCGCGACGCTTCATCCAACAGCACGAACAGGTAGCGATAGACGAACAGCAATTGCGTGACGAACAGGCGCGGCGCGCCGAGCCGCCCCAAAGCGCGGCAGACGCCGTAAAAGCCCGTTGTGGCGACGAGAATCAGCGCGCTTAGGACGGCGAGCGTGCCGCGCAGCAGAATCGAGAGAAACGACAGCCAGCCGCCGGGAATGCCGATTTCGCCGACGCGCAGGGCGATTTCACGATCAAACAACGGATTGAAAATGGCGACAAAACCAACGAACGGCAGCGCCCAGCCGACCCGTTTCAGCAGGTACGCCACCGGCAGATTCGCGGCGGCAATCATCGCCGCCGGGTAGATGAGAAACGGGATGAGGCCGGAAATGGCGTATTGATCGAAGGACATGACGACGAGAATATACAGCAGCGCGATCAGCAGCTTGGCGCGTGGATCGAGGGCGTGAATGCGGGTCGGCTGCTGCGCCAATGTTTCGAGGTAGCCGATTTCAAAGGCGGGCGACTCGGGCGTTGCCATTGGAATTGTGTCGAAAATCGTTGTCAGACACGCGGGAACGTGTCTGACACGCTCTTTGTTCTGCCAGAGATTAGGGAATCAGCAACGATTCGTATTTTTTGAAAAGCTGCGCATAAACGCCATTGGCTTGAATGGCGGCAAGCCCCGCATTAAAATCGTCTCGTTGGCGCTCTGTCCGAAAGGCAAACCGATATGCCGTCGGCGGAAAAATTTGATGCACGGTCACAGGTTCATTGAGTTCGGCGTCTGTCAAGCGTTGCAACCTCTGCGCTTGCTTGCGGAAATAATTGAAAATATTTAGATCTATCACGATGACATCCGTGCGTTCTTTAAATAAGAGAACAAGTTGGACGATTTGATCCGCCACTTCCCGATATTGGGCATTCCCTTCCATGAGGCGTCCGAATTCCGCGCCTAAAAGCGTAGAAGCTTTCTGGAAGGCGACAACATCTTTCTCCAGCAAATCGCTGATCTGCTGAATGCTCAAATGCTGTTTCTCAAGGCTGATTGCCACGTTTTGGAACGTAATCGCCACATCGGAATAAAATCCAATGGAGAGCGCGCCTTGCTGAACATTCATGATACAATCAACCTCGCCTTGCTCGAATTCTAAAAATGTGCGCGCTAACGGCAGATATTCGATGGAGATGGTGTGCCCCTTGACCCGCAGCGCTTCTTGAAGAATTTCCAATTCTAAGCCGCTATTGTTCTCCGTAAGCACATACGGCGGGATGGAAAAATTGACGCCAATTTTCAATTCTTCCGCGCTGAGGCATGTTGCGCCCAACAGCAGCAGAACCAATCCCATCGCATCAAGAAAAATTTTTCGGCGGACCTGCGTTCCTTTGTTATGAATCAACAACGATCTGATGAGCATATCAATTCTCCTATGAGACATTGAAACCATCCTTCGACCCCGCTCAGGATGACGAGCGGCCGGACAAGTTATATTGAGCAGAGTCGAAACGCAACATATTCAGAAAAAACGGATACCCCGATCCTGCTTGCGTCAAGAAGCGGCGCGCGACGCGCTTTTGCGGATGACCGCGCCGATGCCGGTGACAATCAGCAGCATCAACGCCCCGCCGACCAGCCCGGCGACGCTTGTTCCCGCTTTGACCGCAGGCCATGCCTCTTCGCCTTCTTTCGCGGCGGATTCGCCTTGTTTGAAGTCATAATCAGGCAGAATCGCCGTCGCGCTCTGCACGGCGGCCAGCGACGCATGAACGCCGGTTGACGGAGTTGCCAATTCCTCCGTTCCGGCGGTGCGGAACATCGCCCATTCCAGCCCGTCGGGGCGCGCCGACGCAAACCACGAGACCACGCCCGCCGTGATGATGGCGGCGACGCCTAAGCCGATGAACACAGGCGTCAGCGAGCGGCGCGGCGTTGATTCGGCGCGGGCGGGCGCTTCGAGCAATTCAGGCCGCGCCTGCCGGATAAACAGCACGACTGCCACCGTCGCCAGTCCTTCGACAATGCCAATCGCCAAATGAATCGGCTGCATCAGCATCACGAACGTCCGAAACGGCAGCGCGGAAATGCCGGACAGCATCGTCTCCATCACCACGCCGAGCGCGCCGAATTGCAGGCCAATCACGGCCGCGAACAGGCTGGCGAGCATAATGCGCCCTTTTGTCGGCGTTTTTCCGGCAAGCGGTTTATACAGAAACGGATACGCGAGAAAACAGGGGAACACGCCGAGATTGAACATGTTGCAGCCGAGCGCGAGCAATCCGCCGTCGGCGAAAAAGAGGGCTTGAATCGTCAACACCGAGGCAATCGTCAGAAACGCGGCATACGGGCCGAGCAGAATCGCCAACATCAGGCCGCCGCCGAGATGCCCGCTTGAGCCTGTGCCGGGAATCGTGAAATTGATCATCTGCGCCGCGAAAATGAACGCGCCCGCGACGCCCATCAATGGGACGCGCCGGTCATCGAATCTGCGTTGAAGCCGTCTCGCGCTGACGCCGATTAACGCGCCGGTCGCCGCCCACATCGTGCCGCCGACCGCCGGTGAAATTAACGCATCTGCCATGTGCATAATAAAATCTCCTTTCAATGTTGATAAAAGACTTCAAAAAGTCTTGAAGACGTTTGAAGTCTCGCCCTATACGATTTTCGACAATTACAGCAACTCCTCTTGCGCCGCTTCTTGCGCATGTTTTCCGGCGGTTTTAAAGACGCCGCGCGTCGTCAGGGGCATTTTCACCTATTCGCCGTTCAAAATGCGTTCGACCGTCAAAATCTGGATTTTGGGACGAGGTGCTCCTGATACAGTTGCTTCAATACGTCGAGATTATCGGCGAAGTAGAGATAATTCACGCTGTTTCCTCCCGCGATTCACGATGAGAGGGCTTGCAGCAGGTTCGCCATTTCAATCGCGCTCACCGCCGCGTCATACCCTTTGTTGCCCGCTTTCGTGCCAGCCCGCTCAATCGCTTGCTCGATGGTGTCCGTCGTCAAGACGCCGAAAATCACCGGGATTCCGGCGTCTAATGAGACTTTGGCAATCCCTTTGGACATTTCGTTGGAGACGTAATCAAAATGCGGCGTTGCGCCGCGAATCACCGCGCCAAGGCAAATGACCGCATGATATTTCTTCGTCGCGGCCATTTTCTGGGCAATCAGAGGAATTTCAAACGCGCCCGGCACCCATGCTGTCTCAATATCCGCTTCCGCCGCGCCGTGCCGGATCAGGCCGTCAATCGCCCCGCCCAGAAGCTTGCTGCTGATAAATTCGTTGAACCGCCCAATCACAATCCCGAAT
>CAZCGG010000280.1:3456-5338 GCA_964498135.1 uncultured Candidatus Moduliflexus sp. | reverse complement strand
TTGGCAAAAATACAAAATCCCGCGACCATCGCGGGGCGGCCGGTGTTGATTGGCTTTCTGCGCAGCCGAACGAAGCGCGTCGGCGCGCTGATTGAGGCGACGAGCGGGCAAACGCTGAACGAGTTGAAGCGGGAAATCAAGAAAAAAGGCGGCAAGCGGCTGAAAATCTATCGTGAAATCAACACGATTTACGCCGAAATGCCCGTAGATAAAGTGGAAGAGATGGCGTCCGTCTCCTGCGCGCAGCATATTTACGACGCCGAAGGCGACATTCGCCCCACGCTGTTTGAAAGCGTGCCGTTGGTGATGGGCGTGGCGCGCATTGAACTGCCGTATCACGTGCGCGATAAAAAAATCGAGGGAAAAGGCGTGAAAGTCGCCGTGATTGACTCCGGGATTGATCGCCATCCCGATTTCGGCTGGCGCGTCGCCGCGCGCAAAAATTTCACGCATTGCCGCCATTTCGGCGGGACGGAACACGGTACGCACGTCGCCGGAATCATCGCCGGTTCGGGCAAAGCCTCCGGCTATCGCTTTACCGGCGTCGCGCCGAAAGCGTCGCTGTATGACATTAAAATTTTCGGCGGCCCGTCAAGCACGGCATATCGAGACACCGTTCTTGACGCGATTCAATGGGCAATTCGGAAACATGTCCATGTGATGAACATGAGCTTTGGCGGCCCCGGCTGCGTGGATGGCTCATGCCCGATTTGCAGAATGGCAGATTATGCCGTCAGTCAAGGAATTACGGTGGTGGTTGCGGCAGGCAATCACGGCCCGGCGCAAGGCACGATTGAATGCCCCGGCAATGCGAAAAATGTGATTACGGTCGGCGCGACGAGCAAAACGAGGCCGGTCAGAGTGACAGGCTTCAGCAGCCGGGGATCGTCGCGCCAGCCGAATAAGCCGGATGTCGTCGCGCCGGGAGATCGGATTATTGCGCCGCAGCCGCGCGCAAGCTATGCCGCCGTGTCCGGCACGAGCATGGCCGCGCCGCATGTCGCCGGGTTCGCCGCGCTGCTGTATCAAACGCTGCGCGCGCTGAGGCCGTTCGGAAAAATCGCGCCTGCCACCATCAAAGAACTCATCAAGCGCGGCAGCGTCAATCTCGGCGAACATCCGACCGCGCAGGGCAGCGGCTTAGTCAATTTTCAGAAAACTCTCGCCGCCGTGCAGCCGCCGAAAAAATCGTTTTGGCAAGCACTGCGGCTGCGCCGAACACCTGTTCCGGCCATGCCGGAAATCGCGGCCGCCGTTACCGCCGCCGCGCATACCTGTCCGGCGGCCATGAATTTGTTCTGTCCGCATTATAACGAAGCGGTTTGCAACAGCGTCTATCAACAGTGTCTCCATTTTCAGGAAGCCAGCTACCATAAAATTCTCAACGCAACCGAATGCGAAGGAACAACGGCCGCCGCAGACGTGACTGCTTGAGTTTGCCCGCAGCGACTCAAAAAGCCGCTCCGTTTCTCAAAAGACGGAGCGGCTCGGCATTGGCCTGAAAGATGATGATCAATCTGCTCAAACGCGCGTTCGGAAAAAACGCGCCATCCAAAAAGGAATGGGAACAACGCCAGCGAGAAGCGATTATTGATCTCGTGCTGTTCGGCATGTATGCTGATCATCTGCTGTCATTAGCCGAAAATCAATTTTTGGAAGACGAAGTGGACGAATTAGACTGGGAAGCCCCGATTTCCTGCGTCGCGTATCTTTCTACGGCGATTCACCGGGTTCGAGACATCGAAGGGAGCGCGGAAAAGCGGACGGCCTTTTTGCAAAGCATCCGCGAGCGTTTAGGGGATGAAACCGGCAGGCAAGGCGCGCTGCTCGTGCTGGAAGACCTGTTCGCCTCAGATGGCAAGGCGCGCGAAGAGCAAGCCGT
>CAZCGG010000280.1:0-3356 GCA_964498135.1 uncultured Candidatus Moduliflexus sp. | reverse complement strand
CGCAAAGGGGTTTTCTTGGCGCCTTTGCGCCTTGGCGCGAGAATAATTCTTTTGTGGTTTTTGGGCTCGCGCCAAGCCGCAAAGGGGTTTTTCTTGGCGTCTTTGCGCGAGTTTCTTAACCTTTGACTAAAAAATCCGACGAATTCAGCCGCGCCGGAAGCATTCGGATCGCCGCGTAGAGCATGACGACGAAAAACGTGACGAGATTCGCCTTCAACACGGACGAATGCCACGACGCTTCTTTGAATGAGCGCGCGGCAAGCCCGGCAATCACCCACTCTTCCCAAAGCGTCGTCAGGCCGATGCTGACGAGCAGCGCGGCATAAATCCAGAGAAATTTCAGCAGCCAGTAGCTCGCCAAAGGCTCGTTGGCGGCAATCACCCCTTGCGCCAATCCGAAAAATACCCACGTCAGAAAATAAAGCAGCGTCATGATGACGGCGATGAGGCGGTGGCTTTTGATGCGAAGGCATTTTCCCTGATAATATTTGACAAGGCGTTTTGCGGGAATAACCGACAGCGCGTACACAATCGGCAGGAAAAAGAGCGGCATCGGCACGGCCGCCGAGAAACTCAAGCCGATGCCGACGAACGTGCTGACCACGTTTGCCACAATCATGAACGCAACCGCCTGATGCCAGCGCAGGCGGCGTTCGAAATAGGCGAACGCCGCCGCTTTCAGCGCGACCACCGCGCCGAGCATGGTCAGGGATCCGGCGGAAATCAGCGTGCCGGAAAAGGCTTGCGCCAACGGCAGAATCGGCTCGCAGGCGCGCGCGGGGCTTGCGCCGAAACATGCGAGAAATACGGCGAATGCGGGGAAATATCGTTTCATGGTTCGCCTCCGCTCACATCGAGACGTTTGAAGTCTCGAAGACTTCAAACGTCTCTGCTGAACACCTATTCCACGACGACAACCGCCTGCTTAACGATTTGCAAGGCCGTCGTCAGCGAACTCACGTCTTCATCAAGCTGCCCATCTTTCCCTGACGGGCTGGAATGGCCGATCAACGTCATGTCGTAGCGCCCCGGCGCGGCCAAATTCACTTTGGCGCGATATACGACCGCCGGTTGGCCGGACACGCCGTTATAATTGGCGTCCCGCTCTTTCGCTTTTTCAGGATAGGCGTCATTCTCATCGAACGAAAGATTCACTTCCATCAGCATGAAAATTTCAGCCGTTTCGCCCGGCACGTTTGTCTTGAGGATGAAATTCTCTTTCGGCGAGGCGGAAGTCACGGCATCCGGCAGCGGGGCTTTTTTCGTCGGCGAAGGCACCCCCGCCGCGCCGCGCTTGAACATCCAATACGGCAGCGACTCGACGCGATGCGTGGCGTCCGCCGCGCCGCTCATGATGCCCCAATCCTGCGTCGCAAATTTCTGCGTCACGTACAGCGTTTCGAGATATTTCCCGTCCATATCTTCCGCCCAAATCGCAATTTGCGGCGTGGTGGTAATTTTTTTGAGGAACATCCTGAACGAATGCGCCCACTGTTCGCCGATGGTCACCTGCACGGAAACCGGCTTGCCCGCGACTTCGGCTAATGTAGTGATCTCCGCCGCCTCGGCCGCCTGAAAAAATGACAGACACCCCAACAACGCGCACATCCCGATTATCCAATTCAATTTTTGCATAAGACGCTCCTTTTCTTTAGCACGGATGAAGACATCGCTGTCAGGCGTTTTGAAGGTGTCTGACAGTTTTCATTATCTCCGCCTTATTCCTTTTCTGCGATAACAAGCATTTCATAATCATCGGTTTTCAATTGATCGGCTCGGCTGAACGCGCCAAGTTTGGCGCCGAACATGTCAATCGTTGTAAAATGCAGCGTTTTCAAAAGCCAGGTGATTTCGGATGGCGTGTAATACCGCTCGCTGCATTGCAACGCCTTTTTCCGCCCGAAATCGTCTTCAACATACGTCGTGCTGTATGCCCGAAAGGTCATGAGGTCAAAGGAATAATTCCCGTAAGTCGCGTTGCCTTCTTCGGTCTCGCCTTTCAGAAATTCTTCAATGGAATGAAAGAGCGGAAACAGGCCGTTCAAGGTCGTGAAAATCAATTTTCCCTTTGCCCGCAAGGCGTTCGCGGCGTTTTGAAGAATCTGAAAATTCATCTCGTCGGTTTCCATGAGCGGGAACGCGCCTTCGCACAGCATGAACACCACGTCAAATTCATTGCGAAACGGGAGGTTGCGGGCGTCATGCCGTTGAAACACGACCGGCAGATTTTGCGCTGCAGCTTTTTCTTTCGCCCGATTCAAGAGCGATTCCGATAAATCCACCCCGACAACCGCATAGCCGCGTTTGGCTAATTCAATCGAATGCCTACCCGTGCCGCAGCCGAGGTCTAAAATCTTGGCGGCCTTGTTATCGCCGATTTCCTGTTCAAGAAAATCGCATTCCCCCAGCGTGCCTTGCGCGAAATTCTCGCGGTCATATTTCATCCCGTAATTTTCAAATAATTCTTCATACCATTGTTTCATGGCGTCTTCCTTCGTAGGGGCGGGCTCTCCCCGCCCAGCAAGTGGGCGCGGCGACTGCGTGCGCCTACGTAATCATTGAGAACATTGAAAACGGCTGCGTTATCCCAGCCGCATGGTCAGGGCAATCCGCTTGCGCGCCGCATCCACTTCCACGACCTTGACCTGCACCTTTTGGCGCACTTTGACGACAGTGTTCGGGTCTTTGACGAATTTGTCAGCAAGCTGGCTGATATGCACGAGGCCGTCCTGACGAGACCTTGACTCACCTGGAAGACCGTGGCGATTTCTTGTTGGGTGAGTTTGCCCGATTCATAGAGGGCGACAATGCACTGATTGCGATACGTTTGTGTTGGTGTTCCCATGAGAGTGGACTCTATACCATACCATTATTAGAAGTCAATGCTCGTATCTATAAAAATTATTTAGGGATAAGCTCTTATTAAACCTTCATAAAGCAAATTCAACTTGTTGACAAGTTTTTTTGCAGGAAATTGTCGTCCGATGGCTGTTCAATATGCGCAAACCGTGAAAACCATGTTGGGGAATTCCGATTTGTTCGAAACATTCATCAGAAAAAACCGCTATTTTTTTTCACAATTCTTTTGACTTCTCTTCCCGTGTTCCGTTATCATTATTTGCGTCAATATCTATTTCGAAACAAGGCGGCGCGTTCGCGGATTCACCGCCCGTAAATTCCCCGCAAATAGGCAGCAGCATGAAGAATATGCACATTTCCTTGCGCGCGAAATTTTTAGGCATCATGATCATCTTGGTCTTCGTGACGACCGCCGCGATGTCCGGGACGTATTACGCGCTGATGAAGCGCGACAAACACCGCGATTCCAAGCAGCGGATTGCTATCGCCTTTAATAC
>CAZCGG010000279.1:0-5381 GCA_964498135.1 uncultured Candidatus Moduliflexus sp. | reverse complement strand
GTCTGGAAGCGTGACGGCTGATTGAAAAATCCGATGACGAACAGCGGCGCGCAGGCTGAGGAAGTCAGCGCGGCGATTGACGCCGTTTTCGTCATTTTCTTGACAGCCACCCAAATCAAAATCGTCTGCGCGGCGGGCAGCCACGCCAAGCCCAAAAATGAGCCATACGTCGTCGTGACGCCTTTCCCGCCTTTGAATTGCAGATAGATCGGCCAATTATGCCCGATAATTGTCGCCAAGGCGACCGCCGCCAGCCAGCGTCCGTCTTGCGTGACGGCGCGCGCGAGCAAGACCGGCAGCAAGCCTTTCAAGCCATCGCAGAGCAGCGTGATTTTCCCCGCCGTTTTGCCTAACACGCGCTCGACGTTGGTGGCGCCGATATTGCCGCTGCCCACCTGCCGAATGTCCACGCCTTTGGTTTTTGCAATCAGATATCCGAACGGAATGGCGCCGATAAAATACGCCGCCGCCACCATGCCTACATTCATCCAATTCATCGGTTCATCCTTTCTTTCAAGGAAAGCTGTCAGACACCTTTAAGGTGTCTGACAGCGTGATAGTTGACCGCATTTTGTCACAGCGACATGTCTATGCGATGCAGCCCGGCGACGAAATAGTCCACGCCCGACCAGACAGTCAACGCCGCCGTCACCCAGAGCGCAATGCACGACAGGTTCAGGCCGAAGGTGTACGGATCCAAAATCAGGAGCGGCACGGCTACGACTTGCGCGACCATTTTGGCTTTGCCGAGCGGCCCCGCCGGAATCACGATGTTTTGCGAGGCCGCGACGGAACGCAGGCCGTTCACGGCAAATTCGCGCCCGATAATCACCACGACGAGCCACGCCGGAACATTTCCGGTTTCCACGAGGGAAATCAGCGCGCCCGCAATCAGGAGCTTGTCCGCAATCGGATCCATCAACTTGCCTAACACCGTGATCTGCTTGCGGCTGCGCGCTAAATAGCCGTCGGCAAAATCCGTCGCCGCCGCGATCAAGAAAATGGCAATGGCGAACCAATCGCTGAGTTTGGTCAGCAGCACCACGACTAAGACCGGAACAATCGCCACGCGCGTCAGCGTCAGCTTGTTCGGGAGATTCAAAATATGCTGCGTCTTCATCATCTTTTGCATATCCATAAATAGTGAGCGATGTTCGTGGAACAGACGATTCCGTCTGTCACGTCACGCAGGCAGAAAGGCTGGGGAAAAGGCTTCCGGCAACAGATCGCGTATGCGGCAGATGCGGACATCGCCGCGCAGATTGGCCAAAATGACCTCCATATTTTCACCCGCTTCGAACAGCACTTGCCGACACATTCCGCACGGCGGGCAGAGCGTGGGCGTGTCGGCGACAATCGCTATCGCCGCGATGCCGCGCTCGCCGTGCGCGTAGGCATTGCCGATAGCCACCCGCTCGGCGCAGATGGTCGCGCCATACGAGCTATTTTCGATGTTGCAGCCCGGAAAAATTTTGCCGGAGCGCGTCAGCGCGGCCGCGCCGACGCTGAACTTCGAATACGGCGCATACGCCCGCATTCGCGCTTCTTTTGCCGCTTCAATCAGTTCTTCGTGCATAGATTCCTTGTCAGGACTTACGTACCCCACCCAACCCTCCCCTTAATCAGGGGAGGGGAAATATTTCTCTGTTGTCTCCCGCCCCTGATTGAGGGGAGGGTTGGGGTGGGGTCTGTGTAAGCCTTGCTTGCAAATTCGGAACGTGTCAGACACCTCTCAGGTGTCTGACACGTTTGCGCGCCTTACGCGCATAATTCCTGAATAACGCCGTCAATCAGCGCAATAAAGGCATGTTTCGCTTGCGCCGCCGTCGCCATGACATCCTGATGTTCCAATTTCGCGTTGTCCATTCCGGCGGCTAAATTCGTCACGCAGGAGACGCCGGAAACGCGCATCCCCATCTGCGCCGCGACAATCGCCTCCGGCACGGTGGACATGCCGACCGCATCCGCGCCGAGCGTCCGCGCCATGCGGATTTCCGCCGGCGTTTCATACGACGGGCCGCTGAACGCCATATACACCCCTTTGCGCAGCCGGATGTTCAGGCGTTGCGCGACGGTTTCAAACAGGCGGGCGTTTTCAGGATGGTATGCCTGCGTCATGTCTGGGAAACGCTCGCCGAACGCGGGTTCATGCGCCCCGCGCAACGGATTCGCGCCCATGAAATTGATGTGATCCGTGATGAGCATCAAATCGCCGGCCTCGAAATGCGTGTTGACGCCCCCGGCCGCGTTTGTCAAAATCACATGTTGCGCGCCGAGTTTGCCCATGACGCGCACCGGAAACGTCACTTGTTCCAGGCTGTAGCCTTCGTAATAATGAAAGCGGCCTTGCATGGCGACAAGCAGCCGCCCGCGCACCTCCTGAACGACTAACCGCCCTTTATGCCCCGGCACGGTCGAGCGCGGAAAATGCGGGATGTCTTCATACGGCACGATCACCGGGTTGGGAAAAGCGTCGGCGTATTCGCCCAAGCCAGAGCCTAAAATCAGCCCAATGAACGGCGTCCCGGCGATGCGGCGGCGAATGGCGTCCGCCGCCTCCTGAATCTGTTCGATAAGCATAATGGCCTCCTTGCTGCTATCGCAATCCTAAATCAGTTGTTCTCTGTGCGCTTCGACTCCGCTCAGCGTGACTGGTCATGGTGAGCGGAGTCGAACCATGATTGATTTCGGATTGCTATCTTGTTATTTTTTGCCAGCATGATATTCAATCAAGCTGACATCCACTTCAGACACCGTGCCATGATGCGAGTATTGATAGCGCGTGATGCCGATGCCGGGCGTGAAGTAGCGCGTCGTTCCGTCCGGGAGCGTTATGAACGTCAACACGTATTCGCGCAGAATTTTCGAGAAGGCGACGCCGGGGATTTTGCGCAGGAACGGGTGTTCTTCTTCGACGAACCAGCAATAGAAATGATCTTCGCGCTTGAGCATTTCTGGGTCGCCGAATGCGCTGCCGATCTTGAGCGGAAATTGCAACATGATTTGGTCGTCAAACAGCAGGTCTTTCAGGTCGTCTGAGGAATTTTGCAGGCGGTCAAACGCGCTGGCCTCCGTTTCATAAAACGCGTCCTTGCGTTGAATAATCGCATAATCGCTCGGCGTCCGCCCCTCTTCGTAAAACGCCAAATCGCTGGGGTGGCCTTTCATCAAATAGCCGAGATAGTCGCCGCGCTTGGCCTGATCAACCACCTCCATTTTCCACGTGACGTGTTTCTCGTGAATTCCTGATTCATTCTGCCATGCGATTTTCCCTTCATAAACCCAATATGTCCCCGTTTCAAGCGGAAAAACGCGCGGCTGATCCTTCTGCGCGCCGCGCGCCGCCATTGCGCCGAAAATGAGCAGCAGGCTGATTGCCATAACACCAGATATTTTCAAGTTCATTGTCCGCGTGTTTATGCGAGCGCGAGATGCTGAAGCGTTTCGACAAAAATCCCCACAATCTTCTGCATCTGGCTGATAAGATATTCATCGAAATCAATACAGATCGTGTGATCTGCCAACGTCAAAAATTTCCAGTTGCTTCCGGTCGTGACGCAGCCGAGAATGCGATTGACCGGATGGCCTTTCCGCGCGTTGAACATCTGCGCCGCCAGCATTTCCGCGATGCATTGGGCGTAGCCGGTCTTGATGTTTTCGTTTTTCGCCTCGACAATGCAAATCACCGGAATTTGCAAAAACGCTTGATCCGGCGAATAACTGAACAAAAAATCGCAAGAGCCCGCGAGATCCCGGCTTTCGTCCACCGTGAAATCAATCCCGGAGAAGAGGCTGACGGTATGATGCAGCGCCCGCCACACTTCGACTAAGATTGGGGCGATAATCAACTCGGAACGGGCTTTTTCCGTGTTGATGTTTAAGGCCAGCGGCACGTTGTCTTCAAGCATGTTGACCAATTCCGGCGACACCGGCATCTCCGGCGTTTGGCGGAAAAGGCTGACGCCGGATTGAATGGCGATGCCGAATTTTTTAACGAGATCATCTATGCTTTTGAAATTGCTGTACGGCATGTCGTATGTATTCCGTTATTTGCTCATGCTTGCTTTAATCAATTTCGCGCGCTCCGGCTGACGCTCGCCGATGCGATACGCCTGCTCAATCTGCTGAATGGCGGCATCCACCCGCGCGCCGTCGTTATATTCCAGCACGCAGAGCGGCTCGCCCTCATCAACGCGATCCCCGATGCGCTTCTTCAACACGATTCCGGCGGCGTGATCAATCGGCGAATCAAGCCGCTCGCGGCCTGCGCCGAGCATCATGCTCGCCACGCCGACCATCTCGCTGTTGATCGCCTCGACATAGCCGAACGCCTTCGCCCGCACCGGCCATTGGTGTTCCGCCCGGCGGAATTTCGCCGGATGCAAAATGACCTCTACGTCGCCGCCCTGCAATTCGACAAGCTGCCGGAATTTCTCGAACGCCGAGCCGTCGGAAAGGACGCGCCGCATCTTCTCGCGCCCCTGCTCAAGCGTCTCCGCCGCGCCGCCGACGCGCAGCATCTGCGCGCCGAGTTCAACCGTCAACTCGACGACATCCGCCGGGCCGCCGCCGCGCAGCACGTCCAGCGATTCGAGGACTTCGAGTGTGTTGCCGACCATCTCGCCGAGCGGCTGATCCATGTCGGTGATTAGCGCCACTGCGTCTTTGCCCATCATTGAGGCGATTTCGACGAGGTTTTGCGCTAATTTCGCGGAATCGTCATACGTCTTCATGAACGCGCCGCTGCCGGTTTTCACGTCGAAGACGATGCCGTCAATCCCTTCCGCGAGCTTTTTGCTGAGAATGCTCGCGGTAATCAACGGAATGCTTTCGACCGTCGCGGTCACGTCGCGCAGGGCGTAGAGCTTCTTATCCGCCGGGGCGATTTCCTTGGTTTGGCCGATCATGCAGACGCCGATGTCATGCAGAATCGCGGCGTATTGGTCTAACGACAAATCCACGCGGAAGCCCGGAATGGATTCGAGCTTGTCGAGCGTGCCGCCGGTATGCCCAAGCCCGCGCCCGGAAAGCATCGGCACGCAGACGCCCGCCGCCGCGACGGCCGGCGCGAGCGGCAGCGAAATTTTGTCGCCGACGCCGCCCGTCGAATGCTTATCCACCTTTTTGCCTTGAATCATGCTCAAATCCACGACCGTGCCGGAATGCAGCATGGCCTCGGTCAGGGCGACCGTTTCTTCGCGCGTCATGCCGCGAAAAAAGACCGCCATCGTGAACGCGGAAAGCTGATAATCGGGAATCCGGCCAGCGGTGTAGCCGTCAATCAAGAAGTGAATTTCGTCGTGGGTCAATTGCCCGCCGTCGCGTTTCTTTTTGATGATGTCTTGCGCGCGCATAGTGTTCCGTCCGTTTTTTGCGAGAGG
>CAZCGG010000278.1:0-5420 GCA_964498135.1 uncultured Candidatus Moduliflexus sp. | reverse complement strand
CGGATTTCGCCGAAGAAAGCGGCAGAGTCGTCGCGGAAACGCTGATTGCGATGGAACAGATTGCGGAAAAAATCATGATTATTGAAGAAATCGCCACGCAGACGCGGCTGCTCTCGCTGAACGCCACAATTGAGGCGGCGCGCGCGCAGGAATACGGCAAAGCGTTTTCGGTCGTCGCAGCGGAAGTGCGGAAACTCTCGGACATCACGAAAAAAGCGGCGGAGGAAATCAGCAAGTTAGCGGTCTCCACGCTGGAAATTTCGAAGCGGGCGGGCGGCATGCTGAACAAATTACTGCCGAGCATTCATCGCACCGCCGAATTAGTGCAGGAAATCACGGCCGCGAGCGGCGAGCAGAGTTTAGGCGCGGAGCAGATCAATTCCGCCGTGCAGCAGTTGGATCAGGTCACGCAGCAGAACGCGGTCACGTCCGAAAATCTGTATGCCATCTCGGAGCAATTGGCGACGCAGTCCGAAGAATTGCAGAGCCGCCTGACCTTTTTCCGCACGATTGACGACGGGCGCGGCAGCGACGCTGCGGCGGATCATCATGACGAGAAAAAACACGCCGCGCTCCCGCCCAAAACGCCGAACGCCACGCATGCTCCGGCTGGAAAAGCCCATCATGATGACCGTTCCCGGCGAGAATACGAACCTCTTAAAGCCGTGAAGCTCAGCGCGGCAAGCGATGAAAAAGATTTGGATTTTGAACGATTTTAACGAACGCTGAACGGCTGAGCTGTTCTAAAAACTGAGCCGCTTCGGGCAAAATACACATGCAGAAAGTAAATGCGGTTTTTGAAGGCGGAGGCGTCAAAGGGATTGCGTTAGTCGGCGCAATTTCGGTCATTGAAGATGCGGGCTATGCGTTTGAATGCGTGGCCGGAACGTCCGCCGGGGCGATTGTCGCCGCGCTGTTAGCCGTCGGCTATACCGCCCGCGAAATGAAAGCGATTCTCGAAGGGCTGAATTATCATGAACTGAAAGATACCAGCCGCATTGACCGGTTCGGCATTTTCGGGCAGTTGCTTAGCATTGGCCTTGAATATGGGATTTACGAAGGCAACTATTTTGAGACGTGGCTGGAAAATATGGTCGCGGTCAAAGACAAAACCACGTTCGGCGACATCAAAACCGACAACCCGAAATATCCCTACCCGTTGCAACTGATTGCGACGGATTTGACCGACCAGCGGCTTTTGGTGCTTCCGCGAGATTTGGCGTTATTCGGGATTGAGCCGGACATGTTTCCGATAGCGAAAGCCGTGCGCATGAGCATGAGCATTCCGGTTTTTTTTGAGCCGGCGCAGTTGAAAGACAAGGACGGCAGCGTCCATATCATCGTTGACGGCGGCGTGTTGAGCAATTACCCGATCTGGCTGCTGGATGACGGCACGTGCGAACCGCAATATCCGACGTTCGGCTTCAAACTCGTTGAAGTTGATCAACGGCGGCTTGCCCCGCCGCAGCGCAATCCGCTCGCCAACGCCTATCATTATTTATCCGCCCTCAGCATGACCCTGCTCGACGCCCACGATAATTATCACATTTCCGTGTCGAAAGGGGATTTCGACCGCACCATCGGCATCTCGACGACCGTGCGCGTTCACGGAAAAGAAAAAGAGATTCGCACGACAGATTTCGATTTGACCGTTGAAGAGCGCGACGCGCTGTATCAGAACGGCATCAGCGCGGCGCGGCAGTTCTTGCAGCGGTGGGATTTTGAAGCGTGGAAAAAGAAATATCGGCAGCCCGTTTACTGAACATAAAAATTACGCGATGCGCGACGTCATGAATAACGCGACCACCCCGTCCAGTAGGCAAATTCCGCCCAATATTTTCCCTTAGGAGGGGCCGGGGTGGGTAAAAAACACCTGCGTTCAGAACGTCAGGCCAATCGTCGCGCCGAGATAAGTTTGGCTTCCTTCCATCGTCATGTCAATTCCGGTCGAGCCGCTTCCCTCGCTTTCGCCCTCATAATAATATTGGCTCTGCTCGCCCTCCAAATTATACGCGCTGTGATTCGCAAACGCAGAAAGCACGAAGCGTTGGGCGAAATTCCAGCGCACGTCGCCGCCAATCGCCCAGAACGTGCCGTCCGTGTCGCCTTGGCTCAATTTACCGCGCAACAGGTGATCATCCTCATCTTCGCACTTCGCAAACGGGCTGAACAGCAGATACGCATTCACGCCTAATTGCCCGCTAAGCGCGGCAGATGAAATCGCCGCGCCGACATAAGGCACGTCAAGTTGCTCTTCGTATGCTATGCCGATGCCGGGCAGCGCGCCCTCATAAAACTCGCTCGGATCAATCGTCCATTGCCGCCCGTTTCCGGCTTCCCATTCCCATTTCGTCGCTTTATAGCCGACAATCGCGCCGATGAGAATTCTTTCCTGTTTCCAAAAATCATACCGCGCGCTCATGTCGAAATGCGCCCCGTCTAACAGCGTCGCCTCGGTTTCGGAATAAATCGTCCGCGCGTTGCCATAATAGCCGTACAGCCAATCGCTGTCTTCCAGCGTTCCGGCGTCATCAGTCACCGATTTCCAGAATCCGGCGTTTAGTTGAATGCGCTCCCCAAATCGCAGCGAGCCGACGCCGCCGATGTACAGCATCGAATCCAACGGCCATTTCAATTCGCTTTTCCAGCCGCCGTCTTGCTCGCCGTGAATCTCATAGGTCATGTCGCCGGATTCAAACGACGTGGATAGCCCCAAAACAAGCTGAAATCCGTCATTTTCCGCCTGATAGACTTCGCCGCCAGGCGCAATTGAGGCCACCATGCCCCATCCTGAAGCCGGAACAAGCAGCATGGCAAGCAGCAGGACGCCGCAGCGCCGCAGAATCAAAACCGTTTGTTTCATGAGAATCTCCTTGCCAATCACGCGGAGCGACTGAGGATCGCTCGCCAATCGCTCCGCGTCATAGGATGATCTGTTCGCGTATCGCCGCCGCAACCGGCAGCGAGAATTCTCCTCTAATTTTTTCTTTCACCCATTAGAAAAAATTGTCAAGAAAAAGACGCCGCCGCGCCTGAGAACATGATTTTTTTCTTGACGTTCATGTATATGACGATGTTGTTTCGCTCGAAATTCCAGACGATCTTTTTAATAATGTTATAAAATTCTCGCGCCAAGGCGTAAAGACGCCAAGAATGGTTGAACAACAGCCTTTGCGTCGTTGCGCCTTGGCGCGAAATCAAAAAAGCCCCCGGCGTCCTCACTCATGCGCTATCTTCTTGAAGGCATTATCGAGGCGATCCGCCTGATTTTCAGTTTTGATCGCGCGGTCATGGCGATTGCGGCAACGTCGCTGCATATCTCAATCGTGGCGATGCTGCTGTCATCCGTGACCGCCGTGCCGCTCGGCTTTCTCATCGGGATTTCCCGCTTTCGTGGACGCGGCGTCATCATCACGCTGCTCAACACCTGCATGGCCGTGCCAACCGTCGTCATCGGCTTAGTCGGCTACGTGCTGCTGTCGCGGCAAGGCGTGTTCGGGCGATTCGGGCTGCTCTTCACGCCGCAAGCGATGATGCTCGGCCAATATATCCTCGCCGCGCCGATTATCATGGCGCTGACGATTTCCGCGACGCAGGGCGTTGATCCGCGCGTCCGCCAGACGGCGATGAGCTTGGGCGCGAATCGCTTCCAGACCGCACTGACGATTTTGCTGGAAGCGCGGTTTGCGCTGCTGGCCGCGATTATCACCGGATTCAGCCGAATTATCGGCGAAGTCGGCGCGTCCATGATGTTAGGCGGCAATATCAAAGGCTTTACCCGCAGCCTCTCCACCGCGATTGCGCTTGAGACAAACAAGGGCGAATTCGGCTTTGCGCTCGCGCTCGGCCTGATTTTGCTGGCGATTGCGTTAGGCGTCAATGTGCTGCTGCGCTTTCTGCAACTCAAAAATTGAGAAACCCCGTTTTTTCACCTGACGGTAGTGGTTTAATATGAACTGAGACACTGCCGGAGTGCGAAATCTTGATTTCGCGGTCATTGCGGTCAAATCAAGATTTGACACTCCTTGAAATATCGCAGTTCAAATGACCACTACCCCCCTGACATGGAAAGACACAGGTAGCCCCGCGCTATGTCGCGGGCGATGGCGGACTACCCGCGACATAGCGCGGGGCTACCAATTCAACAGGGATTCGATATGAGCGAACAGCCGATTTTCGAAGTGTCCGAGTTGTCCTATGGATACGGCGGCGCGGCGATGTTGACGATTCCGTCGCTCGTGTTCGCGCCGCGCCGCATTTATTGCCTATACGGGCCGAACGGCTCTGGCAAAACGACGCTGTTCGAACTGCTGACGCTGATGCGGACGCCGCAGCGCGGGCGGATTCGGTTTCAAGGCCGCGAAATTTTCCCGCAAGGGGACGGCGTGGCGCGCCTCCGCGAGCAGGCCGCGCTGGTCTATCAGGATCCGCTGCTGTTCGATACAACGGTGGAGCGCAACGTGGATTACGGGCTGCGGGTGCGCGGGATTGACCGGAACACGCGGCGGCAGCGCGTGCAGGAATGTCTGCGCCTCGTCGGATTGGACGGCTTCGAGAAACGCGCCGCCCGCAAGCTTTCCGGCGGAGAAACGCAGCGCGTCGCCATCGCCAGAGCCTTCGCCCTGCATCCGTCCGCGCTCTTTTTAGATGAATTTTCCGCGAACGTGGACGAGCAGCATCGCCTCCGACTCGAGCAGATTATCCGCCAAATCCGCGACGAATTCGGCGCGACCGTGATCTTCACGACGCATTATCTCGATCAGGCGCATCGCGTCGCGGATGAGGTGCTGCATCTTGTCAACGGACGCCTCGCCGCGTCGCCGCCGACAAATCTGCTGCGCGGCGTGATTTCCCGCGAAGGCGAGCATTTCCGCTTTTCAACCGGCCGCGTGACGTTTGAGCTTGTCGCGGCGCGGGAAGGCGCGGCCGCCGTCGCGCTTCCGGCAAACAGCATCGTCGTCTCCGTTCAGCCGCTTGAATCGAGCATGAGAAACGCGCTGCGCGGGCAAATTACGCACATTATTGACGCCGGGGACGCCGTGCGGTTGAAAGTCATGGCCGGGGAATCGCTGGATGTCACGCTGACGAAGGAATCGTATCATCGCATGGGGCTGCATCCGGGGCTGCCGGTCTATCTGAATTTTAAGGCGACGGCGGTTGAGGTTTTTTAGGAATAGACATCTCGCATACGTCATTATTTCCTCGACACCCCGTTCGCTCTGAGCCTGTCGAAGAGCGGATTTCAACGGTCAAGCGCGCCCTTCGACAGGCTCAGAGCGAACGGAAGAGACTTTTGCAAGAGGTCTAATGAATTGCGGCGCGAGAAACTGAGTTTCTCGATTGTCATTTATACGCGACGACGTGTTGCTCTCGTTTGACTAAACTTGTGGATTCCGCGACTAATTCGTCCGTCGCCGACG
>CAZCGG010000277.1:0-5467 GCA_964498135.1 uncultured Candidatus Moduliflexus sp. | reverse complement strand
TGGTTTATTATTACATACAATTTAAGTTTATCATTTACAATGTAGCCACTACCCATTTTTTGTCTATTCCTCCTCACGTTCATTCTGTTTGTTTGTTGTGACAACGTATAACATTTTTTATTATGATGATACATTCGTCAAGTTTTTTCAATCATCTCTTTCGCTTGCTAACGACGCGGTTCACCTGCGAGCGGCCTTTTGCGCTGTCTGGTGCAACCGCGTCGTTCTCCGCGACGCGGCTGTTTGCGTTCGCGGAGAACCGCGGAGTTCAGCCGCGCGCGGCCTTTTGCGCGTCTGCTGCAACTCCGTGTTCTCGTACTATCAGTGCTCTAAAAACTTGTGCCTGCGGCGTCCTCTGTGCCCCTCAGAGACATCGAAACCTGTCTTCCTGTTCGCTGTCATGGACGGTACGCGAAACGAATCTGAACCGAAAAAGAGAAGAAAAAAAGGGAAAAAAAAGAAAAGAAAAACGGTATTCCCTGATAAGTCTTTTCGCAAGCGTTGTCAAGGACGTTAGAACTTCTTAGGCGTGGGCTGTATCACGCCTTAGAAGTTGTTACGTTCATAATATCCTTGACAAAAGCGCGAAAAGATTTACATTGGAATACGTTTTGATTTCTTTTCCCTCCTGCACGAGTACTTTTTTAGAATTTGGCGGCTTTAGCCGCCGATTCAAACATTTTCGGCTTTAGCCAATTCCGAATTAACTAAGCTCGCGCAATTTCGCCCGTCCTCTATTACGGGCGAAAATTGTAAATTATCGCGTAACTCGTTATGGGAAGAGGAGTTATTTGCTTACGTGAAAGATTACAGTCTTTTTTTTGTAAAGCAAGAAAACTTGCAATTATACAAGAGAGAACCACGCGGTTCACCTGCGAGCGGCCTTTTGCGATGTCTGGTGCAACCGCGTGGTGAGGCGGCGCGGCTTTATGCGTCCGCTTCACAAGGAATTATACGGATCAGCAGATCTTCACAATTACGGAAATCTGCTGACCTGAAATTTCAAGAGACTTCTTATGCGCGCGACGGAATTTCGCAAGTTTTTTCGCAGGCCGCGCCACAAATTTCTACGCGAGCAGGCCGAGCAATTCTTCAGGGCGCGCAATCACCGCCTGCGCCCCATTCGCAAGCAATTCCGCCTTTTCCCGAAAGCCCCACAGCACGCCGACCGGAAACATTCCGGCAGCGCAGGCGGTCTGCATGTCCGTGCCGCTGTCGCCGACATACGCGACTTCGGCGGGCGTCACGCCGAGCGTCGCGGCAATCTCCAGCGCGCCCGCCGGATCCGGCTTGCGCGGCACGCCCTCGCGCTGCCCGAACACGCAGGCAAATTCCCCATCCGGCAGCAGCGCATGGACGCATTGCTGCGTAAAATCATTCGGTTTATTCGACAAAACGGCCAACGGCAGACGCCGCGCCCGCAGCGCGGCCAGCAATTCGAGAATGCCCGGATACGGGCGCGTGTACGCGTTCCAATTCTGCGCGTAGGCGTCGCGGAACAATGCCAACGCGCGCCGGATCGCCGTTTCCGTCCGCGCCGCTTCGGGCAGCGCGCGCGTGACAAGATTCTGCGCGCCTTCGCCGACAAAATAGCGGTACGCATCAACCGGATGCGCCGGAAAGCCCTGCGCGGTCAGGGCATGATTGGCCGCGTCCGCGAGGTCGCGCAGCGTATTCAGCAGCGTCCCGTCCAAATCAAAAAGAATCGCATGATAACGCATAATTTTTACGAGAAAGAATGAACAGAGTTGTCAGACGCCTTGAAGGCGTCTGACAACTTTCCTCGACCACAAGTTCTCAGGACTTACGCAGCGCGGTTCGACAGGCTCACCACGAACGGGTGATGATGTTGGCGTTTCATCCACCGTTCGCCCTGAGCCTGTCGAAGGGCGAACTTTTTTGCGTAAGTCCTGTTCTGTTAAATGGTTCGCTCGCTGTCGCTGATGGCATGATAGACATGCACCATCCAGACGACCGCCACGAGCGGCATGAACAGGTTGATGACCGGAATCAGCGTCAGCAGCGCCAGCGCGAGGCCGTTTTTATACACCCGCATCCGATGTTTCTGGCGCAGCGCTTTCGCGGCGGGCTTGCCGAGATGATACCCGGCGGCAGTCTCGAAAAATTCCCGGCCGACAAGATAGCCGTTCAGCAGCGCCGACACGACAAATCCGACGCCGACCGCATAGAGCGGCAGCACGAGCATGTTCAGGAAAATTGACCAGAGCGTAAAACGCGCATCGTGCCAGAGTTCCGGCCAAAATTTCAAATCGCCGCGCAGGGCGAAGGGATAATACGCCTGCTCGACGCGCCGAATCGCCGTTTCTTGAAAAAACCCCGCCACGAGAATGGTCAGCGGCGGCAGCATGAACCAGCCCGCGATGCCGGTCAGCAGCCCCACGCTCGCCGTGAAGATCGCTTTCAGCCACGCGATGTCAATGTTGACGAGATACGCCGTGATGCCCGTGACGCCGACCACGATGGCGGCGACGATGCTTGCCGCCAACGCCGCGCAGATGAGCAGCAGCCACCAGAGTTTCGCCCGAAACAAGGACGCAAATGTCTTCTTAAACGGAAGCATGTCACCTATTCTCCTTTGAGACTTCAAAAGTCTTCAAGTCTTTTATCATTATCAACGCTTGCCTCTATAAATGAAACGCTCACGCATTCCACCCACCCTACCCGCGCGATTCTGTCAAGAGAGTTTTTCTTGACATTTCTTTGCGTTCTTATTCGAATAATCCAGAAAATATTGCCCCATTCCGCGCGCTGCGTGGAATATTATGTTTCGGACGCTCCGCGTTTGGAATGTCGCAGAACGACTGACCTGCGGCGTTCCGACGAAAAAAAGGATTATGCAAGTAACGTTGACATTACAAGATTATCTGACGCAAGACATTCTTGAATTGACGCAAGCGCGAACAGTTGTTGACGCCGTGACGCAGATTGTCGAAGAATGGATCGCCGCGAAAAAATCTCCTGTTCCAACGGCGGATGACAATATGTTTGATATTGACGCCATCGCCGTTGAAACGGGCATTCCCGACTTAGCGACGAATTTGGATGCGTATTTATACGGAAAGGAACGCCGCTAATGGAATGGATTTTTTTAGACGCTTCGGGCATTGTGGCCTTATTAAATAAATCCGACCAATTGCATATTCAGGCGAATGCTGTTTATCAGCGATTTCGGGCATCTTGGTATCGTTTTATCACTACCGACATTGTATTGATGGAAGTGGGGAATGTGTTAAGTCAGCCTGCGTTCAAACGTGCCGTCAATGTCTATATCGAAACCTTGCGGCAATCACGAAAAAGTTCTGTCATTTATACAAACGAAGTTGATTTCACTGCTGGCTTGCAACGATACGGGAAATATGCTGATAAGGATTGGGGCTTAAGCGACTGCGTATCTTTCGAAGTGATGCGCCAGTATAGCTGTACGCAGGTATTTACAAATGATCATCATTTTACGCAGGCCGGATTTGCCATTTTACTTCCATAATCACGCCGCGTGAAAGGGAATTTCAATGCGATTCGCACACGGTATTTTTCTCTTATTTTTGCTCATTATTCCGTTCATGATCAAGCATCTGCGCGACCGGCGGCACGAGAAACGCGCCACGCTTCGGCTCGCCAACGTGACGCGGCTGCGCGCCGCGCTGCCGCCGGGCTGGGCTCGATATGAGGGCATTCTGCCCGGCCTGCGGATCGCCGCGCTCATCCTGCTGATTCTCGCGTTAGCGCGGCCGCAAACGAATAAGGGCGACGAAACGATTACGACGGAAGGCATTGACATCATCCTGACGCTCGATGTGTCGGGCAGCATGCAGGCCGAAGATTTCACGCCGAACCGCCTCGAAGCGGCGAAAAAGGTCGCGGCGGAATTCATTCGCGGACGCAAAAATGACCGCATCGGATTGGTGATTTTTGCCGGGCATAGCGTCACGCAAGCCCCGTTGACGCTCGATTATCAGGTCTTGCTCGCGCTGCTCGATCAAGTGCATATCGGCATGCTGCAAGAAGACGGCACGGCCATCGGCATGGCGATTGCCAACAGCGTGAACCGCCTGCGCAGCAGCGACGCGAAGAGCAAAGTCATGATTCTGCTGACCGACGGCGTGAACAACAAAGGCGAGATTGACCCGCTCACCGCCGCGAATTTAGCGAAGTCCATGCAGCAGCGCATTTACGCGATTGGCGCAGGCTCGAAAGGGCAGGCGTTCGTGACCGTAAATGACCCGTTTTTCGGCAAGCGGCGCGTGCCGATTGACGCGGATTTGGATGAAGACACGCTCAAAAAAATGGCGGACATGACTGATGGCAAGTATTTTCGGGCAACGGACGAAAAGAGTTTGGCGCATATTTACAAGGAAATCGAGCAGTTGGAAAAAAGCAAAATCGGCATGAAGCAGTACAAAGAATACGTCGAACGCTTCCCCTATTTGGCGTATGCCGCGCTTGCGCTGCTCTGCGCGGAGTTGACGCTCGGCGCGACGCGGCTGCGGCGCATGCCGTAATTTAAAACGGAATCTACGGTAGCCCCGCGCTACGTCGCGGAAAACGGCACGACAACCCGCGACGTAGCGCGGGGCTACCGTAATATTTTATGCGGTTTGCGACTCCTGAATATTTGCATGTGTTGTGGTTGATTCCGGCGTTCGCGCTGATATTTTGGCAGGCGGCGCGGGCGCGGCGGCGCGGCGCGGATCGCTTCGGCAAACGCGAGCTTGTCGCCAAGCTGTCGCGCAGCGTCAGCCGTTGGCGGCAGAACGCGAAAATCATGATGATTCTGCTGGCGCTGACGTGCCTCGCCATCGCCGTCGCCCGCCCGCAAATCGGCACGCACGCCGTGCCGGTCAAGGCCGAAGGGATTGATTTGGTCTTCGCGCTCGACACTTCGCTCAGCATGTTGGCCGAAGACATCAAACCGAACCGGCTCACCCGCGCCAAGCATGAAATGTCGGCGTTGATGGACAAACTGCGCGGCGACCGCGTCGGCATCGTGATTTTTTCCGGCGCGAGCTTCATTCAATGCCCGCTCACCTTCGATTACAGCGCGGCGAAAATGTTTCTCGAAAGCGTGAACACGAACAGCATTTCCGTGCCGGGCACCGCGCTGGAATCGGCGATTCGGACGGCGCTGCGGGCATTCGAGAACAGCCCGCCGAATTCCGCGAAGGTGATTGTCGTGCTGACCGACGGCGAAAGCCATGACGGCGATGCGCTGAAAGCCGCCGAAGACGCGGAAAAGGCGGGCGTGAAAATTTACGCCATCGGCATCGGCTCGGAAAAAGGGGAATTGATTCCGCTCCGCGACGAGCAAGAGAATTTGAGCGGCTATAAAAAGGATCGTGACGGCAACGTGGTCATGACGAAACTCGACCAGTTGACGCTGGAAAAAATCGCAGTGCTGACGAACGGCCAATTTTATCATGTGTCGTCCGGCGGCATCGAATTGGAGAAG
>CAZCGG010000276.1:0-5470 GCA_964498135.1 uncultured Candidatus Moduliflexus sp. | reverse complement strand
GAGGTCAAGTGAATTTTACGAAATCGCATTGAAACTTCGCAGGCGTTCAGGCGTCGGGAGAGATAACGACATGCCCGGCCGCCGTCAATGCGCGGCTCGCCTGCGCCGCGTCCCGCGCGCGAATCAGGATGTAATCCGTGTTATACGTGGAAACGGCAAACAGCGCGACGCCATGTTCCGCAAGAACGCCGGAAATCACCGCCATAATGCCGGTCAACGACATGTCGAACACGCCGCGCAATTTCAATGCGCGCCAGTCCGCGTCTTCCTTCGCCGCAGTCGCAATTGCACCAGTTTCCGCCACAATCGAAATTTCGTCGCAGGTCATTGTCACGCTGTAAAAGTCCGCGTTTTGGGGAAATGCGATGTTTTCGGCGTCCGCGACCGGCAATTGATAAATCGAAAGCGGCGCGGCAAGCCATTCAAAAGTCAAGATCATGCGCCATTTCAAGGCGAAAAACGAAAGATTGTAAACATTCTTTCTGTTTTCCCTTGACGTGAATATATTCTTATCATATCATGAACATGAAATTGAAATTGGCGGATGCCACAACAATTTATCTGTAGCTTTTTTCCTGCTGAAGCGTCTCAACTCTAAACACTCAAGTGAGTCTTGAACAGAACGCTCTTCTTGCAGAGGCGATGGAGGTACGAGTATGCAGCCCCGTTTAGGCAGAATGCGAAATCGCGCAATGAATCAACTGGATCTCGGCATCGTGATGCACCCGTGTCAGCCGTCTCAAAAACGCTCAACCGTGCTGATTGTCGAAGAAACCCCGTCTTCCGAACAACTCAATTCCTATTTACATCATTTATGCCAGCATCATCACCGGCATCGTTGTCTCACGTCGGAATTGAGCGCAATATTGAACGCTGATCATCAGGCGTTGCAGGAACGTTGATGCGTGAAGCGTCGCATCACGTCTGAAGTTCTTGAAATTTCTTTTCCACAGGAGTGAGAATGCCGGCATGGAACACGTCTCTCAACTCCTGCGGATCAGCATACCACACCGGCGCAAGCAGGTTGGTTTCGCGCTGGAGCGTCATCATTCCTAACGCCGTCGGCGTCTCGCTTCCCCTTGTCAAAATCGGCAGAAACGGCAGACGCGCCGCGCGCAGCAGATGTTCCGCCGTGCGCGCAAGATTCTGCGGCTGCGTCAAATCCGCAATCACGTAACGCGACACATGCCCCAAAATCGAGACCATCCCCATAAATTCCTCGCTTTCCGGCTTTTGAAAATCTAACAGCACGGGCAGATAGTCGCGCTGGCGAAATTCCATGCGCAGCGTATCCAAGACCGCCTTCCGCTCCGCGCCGAATCGCCCAAGCAGCAAGACGATCTGCGACGTAATCGCCTCGAAGATTTTCGGAATCTGCGGCGTGTGCAGAAACAAATACATGAATTGCGCCACATTAAAGCCGTCAATCGTGATGATCGGCTCATCCCAATCCGTCAGAATCATGTCCTGCTGATTCGTCGTGTCATCTACTTCGAGTTCCCACGCGGAAATGCCGTAAATGCGGCATTCCGAAAGATCGGCATGTTTCAGCGACACATGCAGCAGATGCGCCCCGCGCAAATCCGCTTCGCGCAAATCCGCGCTTTCCATGTTGACGCCCACAAATTCGGCGTTGCTCAGATACGCTTCGCGCAAATCGGCCTGTTTCAGGCTGCTTTCGCGCAGCACGGCGCAGCGCAGATCCGCGTTGAGCAGGTTCGCTTGCTGCAAATCCACCTCTTTCAGCGACGCCTCTTTCATGTTCGCCCAACTGAGCAGCGCGTTCCGCAGATTCGCGCGTTTGAAATCGGCTTCGCGCAAATCCGCCCAAGAAAAATTGGCGTCGCGCAAGTCCGTTTCGACAAAGATCGCGCCTTTCAGGTCGGCTTTTCGCAGATTCGCGCCGCGCAGGTTCGCCCAGTGAAATTTGGCCTCGCGCAGATTGGCCTCCATGAGGTTCACGCCGCTCAGGTCGGTATTCCGCAAATCCGCGCCTTTCAAATTCGCGGCGCTGAGATCCGGCTCAGGCTCGGCGGACGTTTCTCGCCAGCGATTCCAGACTTTGCCGCCTTGTTCAATCATTTCAAGATGTTGCGTGTTTGCCATAACTGGTTGCGATGCCGTTGTTCAGCCCAAACGGGGCGACGCGCGCCTCAGGGCTGAACACCGCCGATTGCGTCATGCCGGTGAACGATCTTTATACTGCGTCAATTTCGCAGGGATTACAACGCAAGGAAATCGGTTTGTCAACATTTTTTCTCAGGACTTACACAAAATGCGCCTACGACGCGGCGACATTTCCGGCGAGGCCGAAGGCGCGGAACGCGGATGTCACCGCCTCAATCTGCGGCTCGTCAAGGCCGTCGTCACGCGCCATTTCGATATTCAGGCGCAGCGTGACGGCGAACTCCGCGCCAAACGGCTCAAGCAGGCGCTCGCGCAACGCGGCCAACTGCTCGGCGCTGACCGTTCCCACCCATGTCAGGCGCGTCGGCAGCGACTCGGCTTCCGGGAGTTCCTCTGTTTCGGAAACGTCTTCGGCTTCGGGCAATTCCTCAACGTCCGCGAGTTCCACGACTGCCGGAATCTGCTGATTCAACTGCTCTTCCGGCGATTCCGCTTTTTTCGAGAGAATCGAAACTTTCACCCACGCCGTTTTATCGCCGAGCGTGGCGCGCACCTCAAAATCGCTGCCGTCCTTTTCCCCGGCCGTGAAGACGCCGTGTTCGTCAATCGTGCCGCCGGTCGCGTCCCAGCGCACGTTGCGCGTGATTTCCTCGCCATCTTCATCAATCGCCCGCACCGTAAACGTCATCTTTTCGCCCGCCATCAGGCTGACTTTCGGCGCGTCAATCGTCAGCGAAGCCAGCACGCGCTTCATGTTGGAAAGATAGGCTTCGGCCTTGTCCGGCGGCAAAATGAAGCGGTCGTCGGACATCTCGACATCGGCGGCGGCCAACGGTTTTTGATAGAAAAACGGCGCGTATTTTCCATCAACTTTCATGCCAACATAGGCCAGCGCGCCGGTGGTTGCGCCTTTGGCAATCATGTCTTTCAGCACGTCGGGATTGGTCAAGCGCGGGAAATTCGGCGACATGAAAAACATGTCGCGCATCGCCCGCGTGCTGAGCAGCGTGTCCTGATATTCCGGCGGCCAATTGTGCTTGAGAAAGCGCGAACTGACGGAATCGGCGACGTAATCGAACAGCCGCAGTTGGTTCAGCATCATGACCGGCAGCGTGTTCAATCCGCCCGGCTCAAGGTGGCCGACATCCACAAATTCCATCTCGTAATTTTTATTGAGCAGCGCGGCATGATGATACGTCTGCCAGACGAGATCATGCAGCAGATGCTCGGCGCGGCTGATGTGGTCGGCGATTTGCCGCAGAATCCGGGTCGGCTCGTATTCCGGCATGTCGTCAAAATGTTCGGGCGCGGTCTGAAATTCGTGATACATGTCCTGCCACGTCAGCAGAGCGCGGGCTTCCTCATATAATTGGGCGTCATTGTCGCACACCACCCAGATAATCGCATTTTTGAACCGGCGCTCGCCCTCGGCGTTTTTCTGCGTCAGTTGCGTGAGCAGGCGCAGCGTTTCCGGGTCTTCGCGGCGATAATCGGGCGACAGCACGGCGAGCGTCATGGCCGGGCGATCCGGCAATTGCTCCGGCGTTTCGGGAAACAGGACGACCAGGCTCGGATTGGCGAACACTTGCTGAATAACCGATTTGACCTGCTCTTCGATGCGGTCGTCCTCAATATCGGGATTGCGGTCGGCGAAGAGCTTGTTCAGGTTCGGGGAGAGGTTGAACCGATAGACATGCTCGTCCCGCGTCAAATAGTAGCAATGATCCGCGAGCGCGTCCAGCACTTTGTCAATCGCCTTGATGGGAATGTCCGGCTCGCCGATGGCGAGGCGGATTTCGGCTTCGGTGGCCTGCACGCTCAACGTATCCGCGACGCCGCCGATGGATTCGAAAAAGATGGCGGTCGCGGTTTTTTGGTGCAGCCGGTTATGTTTGATGTCGTCCCGCGCCGCCGCGTCAAGCCGCGTGGCAAACGCGCCCATGCCGCAAATATCGTTGAAAATCGGCACTTCGAGCCGCTGATCCCAGCCCAATTGATGGCAGGCGGCGTCGCGGAAATCGAAGCGTTCGAGCGGCGCCGCGCCGGAGGTGACGAGCGGGTCGGAATAGACTTTGCTGTACCCTTCGCGGTGCGCGGCAATCAGCAGCAGCGACATCAGGCGCAGCATGCCGCGCAGATATTCAAAACTGGCTAACGACGCCCATTTTCGCGTAAAAACGGAGAGCAATTCGGGATGAAACGGGTAGCAGTCACGGAAGACGCGATCCGCATGCGACGCCGGAAACCAGCCCGGAAACTGCACGAGATGCTTTTTCACCCATTTGCCATACAAGCGGCACGTTTCGAGCGCGTCATCCGGCAGAATGACTTTGCCTTCCGGCGCGATTTCCTCCGCGTCCCAATCGAAAAGCCGCCGCCGCAGAATCTCCGGCGCGTCCTGCGCCACCGGAAAGACGATGGTTTGCCCCATGTAGCGGAATAAATCGGTGTAACGCTGGAGTTCCTGCACGTCTTGGCGGTCTAACGCGGGCGTATTGGCGGGCAGCGCGACGACGAGCGCGGTTTTTTCTTCTTGCTGCGCCAACTGCGACAAATCGGAAAAAAAACGATAGACTTCCTGATCCATGTCGGGCGAGGTTTCGCGGCGCAGATAGGTGAGCAAATCGTCAATCAGAATCAGGCACGGCTGGCCGGAAGGGAGCAGGCGTTGCAGCGTCTCTTTCGAGGGCGCGCGCATGAGGCCGTCATCTTCGGCGACGAGGGCGAAGGCGTCATTGCCGCCCAACTGAAAGGCGAGTTCGCCCCAAGGTGTTTTGCGCACCGGCTCGCCGCGCTTGCCGCCGCGCCGTTTCGAGGAATCGAAGGTCGTGCCGACAAAGGCGGCGAGCCGCGCGGCGGGGAGCGTCGCCACGCCCGCTTGCGCGAACAAGCCCGGCACGCCCGCCCATTTGACCGCCTCGCTGCCGAATTTGACGAGATGATGAAGCAGCAGCAGGGCATGCGATTTGCCGCCGCCGTTCGGCGCGGAGATCGAAAAAATCGCGCTGTGTTCGCGGTCGCCCAATAACCGGCGCATGACATTCCCGGCCAAGCGCGTGAGGGAGTGGGACAGATACGTGGCGCGGAAAAATTGCGCCGGGTCGCGGTATTCGTCAAGCGCCTGCCCATGCCGGATTTTTTCGATGTTGACCGTAAATTCGAGCCAGTCTTGGCTCACGCCTTCGCAGAGTTCCTTGCGCATGTTCAGGACATCATACCAAGGTTTTAACAGCATAGCTCTCCCTCCCGTGCCGTAGTGAATTGATGGGGCGATTTATACCAATTGTGGCAAAATAGATCATCTTCGCCATCATGTAGTAGGGGCGTTCAATTGAACGCCCCT
>CAZCGG010000275.1:0-5481 GCA_964498135.1 uncultured Candidatus Moduliflexus sp. | reverse complement strand
AATACGCTTGTCTTCCGCGCAACGCGCAACAGCGACAATCTCGCAGTCATCTTGAAAACCTTGAAACGCGACGTCGCTTCGCCGCCGCAGCTTGCGCGTCTCAAGCGAGAATATGATCTCGCCAAAATGCTCAGGCTTCCTGATGTGATCGCCGTCCTTGCGCTGGAATCGTATGACAACAATTTGGCGATAGTCATGGAAGACCCGCGCGCCGATTCGCTTGCCCAAATGTTGCAATCGCGGAAATTGGACTTGCCGGATTTCTTGAAATTATCCGCCAGAATCGCCCGCGTCATCGGCGATATTCACCGCCAGCAGATCATGCACTTGGACATCAACCCGTCCAATCTTCTCTGGAATCCAGAAACCGACACCCTCAAATTGATTGATTTCGGCATCTCCGCGAAATTTTCTCACGCGGCGCAGGACGCGCGCAACCCCAACGTGCTTGAAGGCACGCTCGCGTACATGGCGCCAGAGCAAACCGGGCGCATCAACCGCACTGTAGATTATCGCACGGATTTGTATTCGCTCGGCGTCACGTTTTATGAAATGCTGCTCGGCTTCCTCCCGTTTCAGGCGACGGACACGATGGAACTCGTGCATTGCCATCTCGCCCGAACGCCGAAATCGCCGCATGAATTAAATCATCACATTCCGCAGCCGGTCTCCGATATTGTCATGAAACTCATGGCAAAAACGGCGGAAGAGCGCTATCAGAGCGCGGCGGGCGTGATTGCGGATTTGCAAAAATGCCAAGAGCAATTGCAATTTACCGGGCAAATTCAATACGTCGCCATCGGGCATGACGATATTTCCGACACCTTCGTGATTCCGCCGAAACTCTATGGCCGGGCGCGTGAAACGGAAGCGCTGCTGAAAGAATTTGAGTTCGCGCAGCAGGGGCAGAGCGTCTTCGCGCTTGTTTCCGGCTATGCCGGAATCGGGAAAAGCGCGCTCGCGCATGAAATATCCAAAACGATTTTCCAACAGCGCGGCTATTTCGTGACCGGGCGCTTCGAACGATTCAAGCGGAACGTCCCGTATTCAGGCTTTATTCAGGCGTTCCAAGAATTGATTCAGCACTTGCTGACGGAAAGCGAGCCGACGCTGGCCGTATGGCGCGACAAGCTCTCGGCGGCCATCGAAACCGGCGGTCATCTGATGATTGACCTCATCCCAGAATTGGAGTTGATTCTCGGCACGCAGCCGAAATCGCCGATTCTGACCTCCACCGAATCGCGCAACCGCCTGCACGCCTCGTTGCAGAACGTGGTGCGCGTGTTCAGCACGTCCGGCCATCCGTTGGTGATTTTTTTGGACAACCTGCAATGGGCGGATTTCGCCAGTTTGAACGTGTTGCAGCAATTATTGTCCAGCGTCGAACGGCAAGCGTTGATGATGATCGGCGCGTACCGCGACAGCGACGTGCTGGCGCATCATCCAGTGCGAAAAATGCTGGACGCGCTGCTCGCCCAGAACGTGCGCATCCGGCAGATTGAACTCGCGCCGCTTTCGCTCGTGGAAGTCAGTTCCATGCTCGCCGAGACGCTGCACGGCAATAAAGAAGACCTCTTTCCGTTAGCCCGAATTATTCTTGAGAAAACCGGCGGCAATCCGTCGGCGATTAAAGAGTTTCTGCGGGCGATTTACGCCGAAGAACTCCTTTCCTACGACGACATCAAGGGGCGCTGGGATTGGAATCCCGACCAAATTCGCGGCATGGCGATGACCGAAAACGTCGTGGAGTTTATGATTTCAAAGCTGCATAAACTTCCGGCCAACACGCAGCGCATTCTCCAATGCGCCGCATGCATCGGCAATCGCTTCGATTTGCACACGCTCTCGGCGGTCATGGAACAATCGGAAACGCAGACTTCCGGCGAATTGGAGGCGGCCATGCGCGACGGCTTCGTCGTTCCGGCGGATGAATCGCATCAATACATGAAATTTTTCAACGCCGCCGAACTGCGGGAATTTGCGGCGCACGTGATCTATAATTTCGCGCATAACCGCTTTCAGGAGGCGATGTTAGGCGGCATGCCGCCGCAGGACATCGGGCGCATTCATTTAAAAATCGGCCGCCATCTGTTGCATTGCGGCTTGCATCAAACCGCCGAGCAGGACGCGCTGGCGGAAATCGTCGGGCATGTCAATCGCGGCCTCGCCTTTATCGAAACTGACGCGGAAAAGGTCGAAGTGGTTCGCCTGAACGCGCAGGCCGTCAAGCAGGCGAAAATGGCAGCGCAATACGATACGGCGCGGCAATACGTGACGCAATGCGTGGCGTTGTTGGGCGAAAAGCGGTGGCAGGCGCATTATGACGCGACGTTCGAACTTTTTCAGGAATGGGCGGACATCGAATGTCTGTCCGGCAACTTCGAGCAGGCCGAATCGCTCTGTCGGCAAGTGCTTGAGCAGGCGCGCACGCCGATTGAAACGGCATCCATTTACCGGCTGCTCATCACGCAATATACGCTGCAAGCCGCGTATCACAACGCGATTGACGCCGGAAAAACGGCGATGGCGCTGCTGGAATTTCCCTTGCCGAGCGAGCATGACGCCGGGGAAATTGACGACGAAATCACCGAAATTCAGCGCATTCTCGACCAAACGAAACGCGCGACGCTGCTTCATGCGCCCGCGCTGACGCAACCGGCGAAAATCGCGGCCATGCAGATTTTAGAAACGCTGCTGATTCCGGCGTGGAATATTGACCCGTTGCTGCATCGCCTGATTATCGCCCAAATGATGCGGATCTCGCTGAAAGACGGGCATTGTCCGGCCTCGGCAACCGCCTACGCGCTCTACGGCGTCTTCGTCGGCTCGGCCTATCATGATCACGCCGCCGCCAACGTGTGGGGCGCGTTGTCGCTCAAAGTGAGCGATCTGCTGCAATCGCCGACGCACAAGGCGAAAGCCTCCTGCATCGTGGCGGCGCAGATTCTCCCTTGGGTGCGTTACATCAAAGAATCGCACCGGCTCGAACATGACGCCTATCAAATCGCCATGAGCGCGGGGGAAGTGCATCTCGCGGGCGTCGCGCTGACCTACCGGTTAGCGCATTTGTGGCATGAAGGCGCGAATCTTGAGCAATTTTTGCAGCATATCGCCGAATTTTCGGCGTTTACGGCCAGCACGCGAGATCGCTACGCCGCCGCCGTCATGACCGCCTGCCAACTGATTGCGCACAACCTGCGCGGCTTGACGCCAGATTGCCAGACGTTCCAGACGGACAGCATCTCGGAAGAGGCGTTTTTGCAGCAGTGCCGCGACGACCGGCATACGTTCGCCATCTGCGCGTATTATATTATGAAAGCCCGCGTGCTTTGCCTGTACGGGCTTTTTCAAGAGGCGCAGGCCGCGCTTGGCCGCATGAAGCATTTGCGGCAGAGCATGGACGGATTTTTGCTGTGCGCGGACGCCGCGCTTGCCGAGGCGTTCTGCGTCATCGCCAAAGCCGCCGACGCGCCGGAAAATGCGCGGGAGCGGCTGCTCGCGGACTTTCGGCAGATCCGCGAACAATTCCATCAATGGGCGCAAAACTGCCCGGAAAATTTTCTGCATCTTGATCTGCTGCTGCAAGCCGAACACGCTCGCCTGACCAAGCAGCCGTTTCTCGCCATGCAGCGCTATCAAGAGGCGCTTGACGCGGCGCAGCGCAATGAATTCATTCATCACCGCGCCTTTATTCATGAAGCGGCCGGAAATTTCTACCTTGCCGCCGGATTTCAGGAATTTGCCGCGCTGCATTTCCAGAAGGCGTATTACGATTATATCTGGTGGGGCAGCCCGCGCAAAGTGACGGAATTGCTGCGCCAGCGGCCGGAAGCGCTCTCCGAAATCGCCCGAACGGCGCAACGGTCGCTGACGCGGCGCGAAGCCACATCCACCGGCATCCGGCTGGATCGCAACGCCGACGGGCTGAGCGTGTTGGATTTGAACGCCGTCATGAAAGCGTCGCAAACCATTTCCAGCGAAATCGTGCTGAGCAGCCTGTTGAAGCAGATGATGAAAATCGTGATTGAAAACGCGGGGGCGCAGAAAGGGTGGCTGATTCTCCATAAACATGACCAGTGGGTGATTGAGGCCGAAGGCGCGGTCGACAGCGAGACCGTGACCGTGCAGCAGTCCATTCCCATCGGCACGGTCGGCGGCATGCAGAATTGCCCCGTGCCATGCACGTTGATTCATTACGTCATCCGCACGGGCGAATCGGTCGTATTGGAACATGCAGCCCGCGAAGGGAAATTCACCTACGATCCGCACATTCTCAAGCATCAGGTGAAATCCGTTCTCTGCATTCCGCTCATCAAGCACGGGCAATTGAACGGCGTCATTTATTTGGAAAATAACGTGACGAGCGGCGTGTTTACGGAAGACCGGCTGAAAGTCATCAACATGCTTTCCGCGCAGATGGTCGTGTCGCTGGAAAATGCGACGCTGTACAAACAACTGAACGACGCGCTGGAAAATCAGGTCAAACTCGCCAATGAGCAGGTCGAATTGACGAACGCATACAGCCGCTTCGTGCCGCGCGAATTTCTGAGTTTGCTTGGCAAAAAGAGCATCGTGGACGTGCAGCTTGGCGAGCCGCTGGAAAAAGAAATCACGATCATGTTTTCCGATATTCGCGGCTTTACGGAGCTTTCCGAGCAGATGACGCCGCAGGAAAATTTCAATTTCATCAATTCCTACCTGCACCATCAAAGCCCGGTTATCCGCGAGCATCACGGCTTTATTGACAAGTACATCGGCGACGGAATCATGGCGCTGTTCCCGACGAATGCGGATGAGGCCGTGAAAGCCTCGATTGCGATGCTGGAGAAATTGAAAATCTACAATCAGGGGCGCACCCGCGCCGGATACCGCCCGATCAATATCGGCATCGGCCTGAATACGGGCGTCTTGATGCTCGGCACGGTCGGCGATCAGGAGCGCATGGACGGCACGGTCATTTCCGATGCCGTGAATCTCGCGTCGCGCATCGAAAGCATGACGAAAATTTACGGCGTCTCGCTGCTCATCAGCGAAACCACGTATTTTCAATTGGAAAATCCGGCGGATTACGCGATTCGCATTATTGATCAAGTGCAGGCCAAAGGGAAATCCGAGCCGGTCACGGTCTTCGAAGTGTTCAACGCGGATCCGCCGAATATCGTCGAAGCCAAGCTGAAAACGATGGTATTGTTCCGGCAGGGATTCAAATTATATCACCGCACGAAATTTGCGGAAGCGCAGGCGTTGTTCAATGAAGTGCTTGAAGCCGATGCGGCGAGCAAGCAGCAGCATATCGCCGAGGCGAAGGAGCTTTTTGAGGAGATTCTGCACGTCAATCCGCATGACAAGGTGGCGCGGCTGTATCTCGACCGCTGCGAGCAGATTCAGAAATACGGCGTGCCGGATGAATGGGCGGGCGTCTGGGCGTGGGTCACGTCGCTGAAGAATCGCGGCTGATGGCGAAGGAAAAATGTTGACATT
>CAZCGG010000274.1:1715-5486 GCA_964498135.1 uncultured Candidatus Moduliflexus sp. | reverse complement strand
TCAAGGAATTGATTGAGGATAGCAGCGCGACGAAATTGATTATCCGCAAGCCGAGCGGCGAGACTTTGATGGAAGTGCCGATTGTGGCGGGCGCGGCGGTCGGCGGCGCGTTGACGGTGTTCATGCCGGTCATCGCCGCGATTGGCGCAATGGCCGCGCTGTTGGCGCAAGTCAAGGTCGAAGTCGTGCGCGAAAAGGATGAAAAAGATGATGACGCTAAAGATGACGATCTCTCGGAAGAATAACCTGTAAATGGCAGGCGTCAGACCCCTTCAAGGCGTCTGACGCCTTGTGCGCAATGATTCCGCTCGATTCCCGCGCCCTCGCGTTTGATCGCGAACATATCTGGCATCCCTATACGTCCATGCTGAACCCGCTGCCCGTCTATCCGGTAGCGTCCGCGTCCGGCGTCTATCTTGAATTAGCCGACGGCCGCAGGCTGATTGACGGCATGTCGTCATGGTGGGCGGCGATTCACGGCTATAATCATCCCGTCCTGAATCAAGCGATCTCCGATCAGCTTGCGCGGATGGCGCATGTCATGTTCGGCGGCATCACGCACGCTCCGGCGATTGAATTGGCTGAGTTGCTGGTCAACGTGACGCCGCCGTCGCTCCAGCATGTTTTTTTCTGCGATTCCGGCTCAGTGTCGGTCGAAGTCGCCCTGAAAATGGCGACGCAATATTGGCGGGCGCAGGGCAATCGGGAAAAATCGAAATTCCTGACCATTCGCTCCGGTTATCATGGCGACACGTTCGGCGCGATGTCGGTCTGCGATCCCGTGACCGGCATGCATCAAATTTTCAACGGCGTCCTGATGGAACAGTTGTTCGCGCCCGCGCCGGAATGCCGTTTCGAAGACGAGTGGGATGAGCGGTATATCGAGGAATTTCGGACGCTGCTCGCCGCGCGCCGCCGCGACATCGCCGCCGTGATTCTTGAACCGATTGTGCAGGGCGCGGGCGGCATGCGCTTCTATTCGCCGCATTATCTGCGCCGCGTCCGCGAACTCTGCGACGAATGCGGCGTCCTGCTGATTCTCGATGAAATTGCGACCGGCTTCGGGCGTTCCGGCAAGCTCTTTGCCTGCGAACACGCCGGAATCGCGCCGGACATTCTCTGCGTCGGCAAAGCCTTGACCGGCGGCTACATGACGCTCGCCGCGACGCTAGCGACCGCGCGAGTCGCCGACACGATTTCGCGCGGCGAGCCGGGCGTTTTCATGCACGGACCGACCTTCATGGCGAACCCGCTCGCCTGCGCCGTCGCCGCCGCCAGCGTCAAGCTGCTGCTTGCGTCCGGTTGGCAAGAGCGCGTCCGGCGCATTGAGGCGCAAATGCAGGCCGAACTCGCGCCGTGCCGGTCGCTTCCGGCGGTCGCCGACGCGCGCGTGTTGGGCGCAATCGGCGTCGTGGAAGTCAAACAGCCGGTCAACATGGCCGAGATTCAGGCGCGATTCGTCGCGCGCGGCGTCTGGATTAGGCCGTTCGGCAGGCTGCTCTACATTATGCCGCCGTACATCATCGCGCCGAACGAGCTTTCGCAACTGACGCGCGCCCTGCGTGATGCGGCGGAGACGTTGTAAAGATTTCCCATGCGCCCGATAAACGAGCGTCGGAAAAGTTTACAAAAACGTTTATTGCCGCGAATTGACTACCAATACGCCATATTCACGCAACACTCCTGCGTGTTTTGACATTGATCTGTCAAAAAATTTTACATGGCATTCCCGCAAAAAACTTCAAGAAACGCAATGCTCAAAAGAAGCACAACGATTTTTAAACCCAATTTTATAGGGATTTTCAGCATTTTTTATCAAGGATTTTTCGACTTGGCATGACACCTGCACATAAAAAGTACTGTCTGATAGTACCGAACTTGCCGCGAGCGGGGACGGAATTTTTATAAATCACCAGCAAACTTAAGGGGAAAACATGAAAACATGAAAACATTAAATATCATTAGTTCGTTGTTAGTTACAGGGTTGGGTTTAGTGGCAGTCAACGCGGAAGCATTGTCGACGATTTCAATTAATTTAGGCGATACGACAGTCGAGAATGTGCAGATTGGGTATTCTGGCAATCCAAACCTGGAAAATCTTGAATATTGGTTCACCCAAAACGGCGTGACGAATCCAGACGGCACAGTCATCAATCCGACGCTCAACCAGACGCAGGATGAATTATTTTTTACGGATGTGACCAGATCATATCAAGTCGAATTTTTGGGAATCGGCTATGCGTCGTATCATTCGCCCTTTGGAGTGTGCTCGTATGCTGGTGATCCGTATGCAGCCTTCGATCCGACAAAAATGACGTATTACAAACCGTTGTTCGTACAGAATGAAGTGGCAAAAAATACGGTGTACGATTTCACGATTACGGGCGGCTCGTATTTTGGATTCTATCTGAATTCTAACAAGTCCGGGACATATTTATCAACGATGATTTCGTCGAATAAAGACAAATTGGATCATGCGATTTTCTTTAATACCAACAAAGGTTACACCATTACGTTTGAAGACATCGTTGGCGGCGGGGATCGTGATTATGAAGATTTAGTCGTCAATATCAAACCTCTGGATGGCAGCGGTTTTAACAGCGTGCCAGAACCGTCAACGATGTTCTTATTCGGTGCGGGCTTGTTCCTGCTGTTAGGCGGCCTCAGAAAAAAATTGCAGGGTTAATTTACATTTTTCCTTTTTACCCTGTTTCACCGGTCATGGTGAAACAGGGGTTTTTTGTTCTTTCCAGTCTGTTTATCGCTCCCGCCTCAAGAAGCCTGCGCGTTTTCCTTGACAATTTTCAGAAATAACGAAACGCTGTTTTAATTGATGACTCACTATTTCGTTGGGCTGTTCTCGCCGCAGGCGGGCATTGAAAGGAATCATACGCATGAAATCAAAAAATAAAATTACCAAGGGCGTCATCGCCGTTGCTGGCTCAGGAACGCGCTTTCTTCCGGCTACGAAATCGCTTCCGAAAGAAATGCTGCCGATTGTGGACAAGCCGATTGTGCATTACGTGGTCGAAGAAATGGTGCAATCCGGCATTACGGATATCGTGTTCGTAACGCGCGCCGACAAAAAATCACTGGAAGACTATTTTGACCAAAATGCTGTGTTAGAAAACGAATTGCGGCAGGCCGGGAAGATCAAATATCTTGAGCAGATGGAACAAATTTCTCAGATGGCGAATTTCATTTACATTCGGCAGAAAGGCCCTTACGGAAATGGCACGCCGGTGTTGAACGCGATGAGCCTGATTGGAAATGAGCCGTTTGTCTTCGCGTTCGGCGACGATCTTGTCAAATCGAAAGTGCCGTTCACGCGGCAGTTGATTGAGAATTACGAGCGCAATCAAGCCGTCGTGATGGGCTGTCAGGAAGTGCAGCCGCACGAAGTCAGCTACTACGGCATCATCAAATTACAAGAGCAGACGTCCATTATGGAAATTGAAAAAATCGTTGAAAAGCCGAGCCGCGAAGAAGCGCCGTCGCGCTTGAGCAATTTCGGGCGATTCATCCTCGTGCCGGAGATTTGCGACATTCTTGCCGAGCTTCCGATGGGCAAAGGCGGCGAACTCTGGCTGACAGACGCCATCGAAGAATACATCCGGCGCGGCAATCGCGTCGTCGCGCAGCCGGTGCAGGACGGGCGCTGGTACACAACCGGCGATCCGCTGCACTTTTTGCAGGTCACGCTGGAATACGCGCTGGATCGGGAAGATTACGGCCCCGGTCTGCGGGAAATGCTGAAACAGTTTGTGTAAT
>CAZCGG010000274.1:0-1615 GCA_964498135.1 uncultured Candidatus Moduliflexus sp. | reverse complement strand
CCTATGTCATCTCAACAACACGTCACGAAAGCCGCCGGAGTCGTAAGTTTCGCCACCGTCATCACCCGAGTTCTCGGTTATCTGCGCGATATGGTCATCGCCACCGCGTTTGGCGCAGGCATGGAAGCTGACGCCTTTTTCGTCGCGTTTCGCATTCCGAACATGCTGCGCCGGTTTCTCGGCGAAGGCGCGTTGACCGTCACCTTCATTCCGGTCTTCGTCGAAGAGTGCCATCAGAGCGAGGAACGCGCTTGGACGGTCGCCAACATCACGCTGACGCTGCTGATTTTCATCCTGTTCGCCGTCACCGCGTTCGGCATCATGTTCACGCCCGCGCTCATCAGCGTCATCGCGCCCGGCTTTGACGATATTCCGTCTAAGTTCGACCTCACGGTCTCTCTCACCCGTGTCTGTTTTCCGTACATTTTTTTCATCAGCCTTGCCGCGCTTGCCACCGGCGTTTTGAACTCGCTGCAACATTTTTTCTCGCCCGCGCTCGCGCCCGCCATGCTCAATTTGACGATGATCGCCGCCGCGTTTTGGATCAGCCCGCACGTCAATCCGCCGGTGTTGGGCTTAGCTATCGGCGTCGTCTTCGGCGGCATGATGCAGTGGCTTTTTCAAGTTCCTTCAATGACGAAACGCGGCTTTCGCTTTCGCCTGAATTTCGACTATAAAAATCCAGCGGTGCGCAAAATCGGCGCGTTGCTGCTGCCCGCGCTGTTCGGGCTGGCGATTCATCAAATCACGGTCTTTGTCAACACGCTGCTCGCCTCGTTTTTGCAGGAAGGGAGCGTTTCGTACCTCTATTATTCCAACCGCGTGCTGGAATTTCCGTTAGGCGTCTTCTGCATGCCGGTGGCGACGGCGGTGTTGCCAACCATGTCCGCGCAGGCCGCGAAAGGCGAGCATGATCAATTTCTCGACACGCTCTCGTTCGCGCTGCGGCTCGTCATGTTCATCACGATTCCGGCGATGATCGGCCTGATTGTGCTGCGTGTCCCGATTACCGCGCTGCTCTTCGAACACGGGCGTTTCTCCGCCGCCGACACGCTGGCGACGGCGCAGGCGTTAATGTTCTATACGCTCGGCCTCTGGGCGATTGCGGCGTCGCGCATCATCGTGCCGGTGTTTTATTCGCTGAAAGACACGAAAACGCCCGTGAAATGCGCGGCGGCGGCGTTGGCGTTCAGCACGGCCAGCAGCCTGATATTGATGAAGCCGATGCAGTACAACGGATTGGCCTTGGCCAGCACGTTGGCGGCGGCCTGCAATCTCATTTTGTTGACGCGCGCGCTGCGGAAAAAATTGGGGCGGATCGGCTGGCGCAAGATCGGCATTTCTACGGCGAAAGCTTCCGCCGCGTCCGTTGTGATGGGCGTCTGCTGCTGGCCGTTCATCAGCGTCGCGCATGCGCATTCATGGGTATTGCTGCCCGCGATTGCGGTCGGCGCGGCGAGTTTTTTCGTCAGCGCGCATCTGCTGAAATCGGATGAATTGACCTTTCTTTCGGGCATGGTCACGCAAAAATTGGCGCGTTTGAAAAAGCATACATAAACCATCACACCGGCAGCGGCACTGCTGAAATATAGATATGAGCATTGATTTATTTTGG
>CAZCGG010000273.1:0-5486 GCA_964498135.1 uncultured Candidatus Moduliflexus sp. | reverse complement strand
AAAGATGACGTTCATTGCGGAAGGCAAGGAAGACGAATTAGTTCCATTAGAACAATTGAGCAGCATTATTCCCGATTATCATAATGTGCTTCTGCGCATTGCGATTGGGCTGGCCGCATCGAAGCAAGCGTACCTTGACGCAGTTGACTCGGACGCCGCCGATCATGACCATGAACGCAACCTCCTCGCCTTATTAGACGAGATCAAATCAGGCTTGATTGCCGCGCCTCAGGTCAACAAAGACATCACTGCGCTTGGACAGCGCCTCCTTGCGATTGTCGCGACGTATAAAGAACATATCAGCGCGTTCCATCAGGCCATGCGCGAATTTCAGACGCAACTCGGCAACATGAAACTCACTCAGGCGGAGATCATGACCGCCATGCAAGGCATTGATGCAGAAATCGTGCAATCAACCGGACAGATTCGCGCCAATGTCTCGCATAACATTCATACCTCCCAGCGAGTCACGCTGATGTTATCCGCCCTTGTTTTTCTTGTGCTGCTTGTGATTGCCGGCTACGGAATCCGCATGGTGCAACCGCTCAAACAGTTAGCTCGAACCGCCGCTCACGTGGCAGAAGGCCAGATTAATCATGAACAGAAATATCTTCGCCGCCATGATGAAATTGGGGTCTTGTCCAATGCCTTTGGGGAAATGCAAGCCACGATTGCGCGCGTGCTGCAAGATTTGAGCGCCGTGAGCCACGCGGTTCAGGAGGGCATTCTGACGACGCGCGGACAGGCCGAGACGATGACCGGCGGCTGGAGGGAACTCGTCGTGGGCATCAATCAGGTATTGGACGCATTTATGGCGCCGATGACCCAGATTAATGTGACGTTAGCGCGCATCGCGCAGGGGGATTTGACGGGCGCGTTAGACACGGAGTATCATGGCGATTTTCAGACCATGATGCGGCAAGTTCAGATGATGACGACGCAGCTCACGGATGTCGTGCTGAATGTCAAAATCGCGGCGCAGGAAGTGGCGCAGCGCAGCCGTGAATTAAGCGACTTGGCCGTGCAAATGTCGCAAGGCGCGGCGCAGCAAGCCTCCGCCACTGAGGAAGTCTCCGCCTCGATGGAAGAAATGGCGGCCAATCTCCGCCAAACCGCGGATAGCAGTAAATTGGCCGAACAGATTGCCCGAAAATCCGCCGAAGATGCCCACACAGGCAAGGAGTCGGTCACGGAAATCATTCGCGCGATGGCCATCATTGCCGACCGTATTTCTGTGGTGCAAGAGATCGCCAGCCAAACGAACATGCTCTCCTTGAATGCCACGATTGAGGCGGCCAAAGCGCAGGACTACGGCAAAGGGTTTACGGTGGTCGCGTCATCCGTGCGGGATTTAGCCAGTCAGACGCGGCACTCCGCCACTGAGATTCGCGCATTGGTTGCGTCGTGCGTCACGCTGTCGGCGCAGGCGGGCGACGTGCTCGAACGTCTCGTCCCGAATAGCCAAAAAACGGCGGAACTCGTGCAGGAAATCAGCGCGGCAAGTCAGGAGCAATCGCATGGGATTGACCAAGTGAATCGGGCGGTGCAGCAATTGGACATTGTCACCCAGCAGAATGCGGGCACCTCTGAAGAATTGGCGTCAACGGCTGAAATGTTGACCGCGCAGGCGGATGCGCTGCAAAAATTGATGGCGTTTTTTACGGTCAGAGAGGCGCAGCCGGTCAGCCAATCAGAAGATGAGGAGGTGTTGCGGCTGCTTCAGGGACTCGAGAAAGATCGCCTCGTGACATTGTTAGCGTCTGCCATCTCCGAGAAGTCCGTTTCCACGACCGCCCCCTCTGCGCCGTCTGATGTCGTCGGCCACGAACGACATGTTATGAAGAACAAGCCCAATGCGGGAGGAAATGATGACCTTGACAATGAATTCGAACACTATTAGACCTCTTGCAAAAGTCCATTTCGTTCGCCCTGAGCCCGTCGAAGGGCGGATGAAAACATCGTCCCCCCGCCCTTCGACAGGCTCAGGGCGAACGGGAGGACGGGTCAAAAACGACTTATGCAAGAGGTCTATTGAAACATAAATGCCAATGTTCCTTGTTAGAATAGAGTATTATTCAATCGTATTGAACAGGTCGTGAGACGTTTGAAGTCTTCAAGACTTCAAACGTCTATATGAAGGGTGATTGGCTGTCATGGGGAGCGTGAACGAGGCCATCCTGATATTGAGCGCGAGATGGCTCTGCGACTGCTCGCCATCACCGCATTGACAAGAAAGGAGGGATGTGAATCCGTTGAAGGCATCTTGCGTTGCAGGTGATGTGGATGTGATGAACCCCAAAAATCGTTTTATAATCCATGAAGATCGGGGAGGAGAAACTATGCGCATGTCAAAAATCAAAATGATCGTGGCCGTAACCGTCAGCATGATGATGCTCTGTCTGCTGGGAGAGCATGGGTGGGCGCAGTCGAAAGTGATTGGCGTCATTGTCTATGAGAATCAAACCTCGTCGAATCGCCGGGCTGGGGAAGCGTTTGTCGCCAACGCGACGAAATTAGGCTGGAAAACCATCGTGGTGGATGGCGGCACGAAGTTTGACAAAATCCGCGCCGCCTTTGACGATTTCATCGCGCAAAAGGTGGATGGAATTGCGAATGCGCTGGTGGATCCGCAGATGATTCAGGATTCGCTGGAAAAGGCCAAAGCCGCCGGCATTCCGGTCGTGAACATTGACGCCGGTTATGATCCGAACGTCATCACCAATCTGGCGTCGAACAATTACATGATTGGCGGCCGGATCGCTTCGTATTTATTGGACACGATGCGGCAAAAGGGGCAAACGCAATTACTCGTCACATACTTCGCCTACCATTTCGCCACGCGCATTCGCTATGAAATCCTCAAAGCTGCGTTGCTCGATTATCCTGAGATGACAGTGGTCGAAGAACATCCGGTCATTGCGCCGGGGACTGAGGCGGAGGTCGAATCCTGGCTGACGGCCTTTTTGCAGGCTCATCCCGATTTCGAAGGCGGCGTGTGGAATCCGTGGGATGGCCCCGCGGCCGGCGCAATCGCAGCGATTGAAAAATTAGGGCGCAAGAATATTTATGTGACTGGCATTGATTTGTCTGAATGGGCGGTCGAACGTTTGCAGAAAAAAATTCCAGACGATCCGTTTCTCGGCTCGGAAGCCCAAAATTATGAGCTTATGGGCAACATCGCCGCCAAAATCATGCAAGAGATTTTTGATGGCACGAAGCAACCGTCCGATTTTCCGTCAGTGATTTATGTGCCGACCGTGCTTGTGACACCGAAAAATGCTCCTACTGAGGGACGACCGTGGACTGAAGCCGGCGAATATAAACCGGGCTATGAACAATTGACCACGTGGCCTCAATATTAACCCCTTTATGCCGCAGAGACGCGCAACAGCGCGTCTCTGCTCCTAACGGGAGGGCATCCAATGAGACTGATGAAACTGACATTGCGAGCTAAATTACTCGGCGGATTCATCTTGGTGGCGGGCATCACGCTCGTGGTCGGCATCGTCGGCTGGAACGGGATTGTCAAGGTGACCCGGCATCTCCAAAACATTGAGCGCAAGAATCTGCCAGGCGTGCAAAATCTGCTGATCATCAATAAGGCGCAAGCCACAATCAAAATCGCGGAACAGGCGTTGCTCAATCAAAATCTGGATGCCTTGCGGCAAAATCAGTATCAACACATCGAAACGGCGTGGCGCGAAGTAGAACAGGCATGGCAAATTTATGCCAATCTGCCCAAAACGGATCAGGAAGAACAACTATGGCGCGACTTTATCCCGCTCTGGGGCGTGTGGAAAAAAGACATGGAGAGCTTTATCACGTTGTCCAAAGAATTAGATGACACGAAGATTTTGAAACCGGAAAAGCTTGCGGAAGAACTGCGGAACTTTCAAAGCGAAATCCAAGCGTGGGTGCTGGAACTTGCCACCGCGATTTTAACGCCCACCCAATTTACCGGACAAACAGACTTCGCCCAAACGTCCTTCGGCCTCTGGCTGTCAACGTTGACGAGTGAAAACCCGACCCTGATGGAAGCGAAAGACAAACTGACAAAACTGACCGGCGCGGTGCTGAAGATTGGCGCCAATGTCAAGAAACGGTTTGAGAGCGGCACGGATGTCAACAGTATTTATGTCACTTCGACCATGTTTCGAAATGACATCCTGAGGAACATGAAACAAATTGACGCGGTGTATGTGGAGATGGATGCCGAAATTGGCAAGGCGGTGGCATTATATGCCGCGCTGAATGAGCAAGCGTTGACGACAAATGCCGCCTCATACCGAGCGGCGGAAGACCTTCTGCTGCAATTGGTGGCTGAAAATAAAAAGACTGCCGAGCAATCAGGGCAATTCGCCAATACAGACGCCGCGCGCGCCGTGAAAATTGCTCTGAGCGGCATGGTTGTCGGAACACTCATCGCGCTCATGCTTGGCATCAGTCTAAGTCTTTCGATTATTCAACCGATTAATCAGGTGGTCCGGGTCGCACAGCGCATCGCCGAGGGAGACCTTTCTGAAACATTTGCGATGGACACCGCCCGACGCAGCCACGATGAAATCAGCGCCTTAGCGCATGCGTTTCAGGCAATGGCGTCGAAACTGACCGAAGTGGTGCTCAATGTGAAAACTGCCGCGCAAGAAGTGGCGCAACGCAGCCGGGAGTTGAACACCGTCGCCGAACAAATGTCGCAAGGCGCGTCGCAGCAAGCCGCCGCCACCGAAGAAGTGTCCGCCTCGATGGAAGAGATGGCAGCTAATACCCGCCAAAGTGCCGACAACACGAAACAGGCCGAACAAATTGCCATAAAGTCCGCCGAAGATGCCCACGCAGGCAAACAGTCAGTGACGGAGATTATTCAGGCGATGACGGTGATTGCCGAGCGCATTTCCGTCATTCAGGAAATCGCCAGCCAAACGAACATGCTCTCCTTGAACGCGACGATTGAGGCGGCCAAAGCCCAGGATTATGGGAAAGGATTTACGGTCGTCGCCTCATCCGTGCGGGATTTAGCCAGTCAGACGCGGCGTTCCGCCGATGACATCCGCGCGTTGGTTGCCGCCTGCGTCACGCTGTCGGCGCAGGCGGGCGAGGTGCTTCAACGTCTCGTGCCGAATAGCCAGCACACATCGGAACTTGTGCAGGAGATTAACGCATCCACTCAGGAGCAATCGCATGGAATCGGGCAGGTCAATCAGGCCGTGCAGCAATTGGATGTCGTGACGCAGCGCAACGCCGCGACATCCGAAGAATTGGCGTCAACCGCCGAAACCCTGACGACGCAGGCGGATGCGTTGCAAAAAATGATGGCATTTTTTACGGTCAGAGAGGCGCAGCCGGTCAGTCATTCAGAAGATGAGGAGGTCTTGCGGCTGCTTCAAGGGCTTGGCAAAGAGCGTCTCGTGACATTGCTGGCGTCTGCCATCTCCGAGAAGGCCGTTTCCACCACCGCCCACTCTGCGTCGGGGGCGAAGTTTGATGCC
>CAZCGG010000272.1:0-5487 GCA_964498135.1 uncultured Candidatus Moduliflexus sp. | reverse complement strand
CCGCCAATTCATTGGCGGAATTTGGGATGGAAGAAATATGCGTATTTTTTTGTAAAATTCGTAAGAATTTTGTTGCAAAAAATTATCAATATTTTATCAATAGTTACCCAAAATTTGAATATTTCATCTCATTTTTTACCTCAAGACAACCAACACGCCACAAAAATGTATTCATCTACGGAGGACGACATATCATGGAATTAGGGCTTTCGGGAAAAACAGCCATTATCACGGGCGGCGCGGGCGGATTCGGCAGCGCGATTGCGGAAGAATTGGCGCGGGAAGGCGTCAATCTGATTATCGCCGACATTGCGATGGAGCCAGCCGTGAAATTGGCGGCGGAGATCGCGCGGACATACGGCGTCGGCGCGGAAGCCGTCCAGACCGACGTGACGAAAAAGGCGTCGGCGCAGGCGATGGCGGACGCGGCGATTCGGCGGTTCGGGCGGCTGGATTATCTGGTGAATAACGCCGGGCTTATCAAGCGGCGCAACGTCATGGAGATTGACGACCAATTCTGGGAACAGATGATGACGATCAACCTGCGCGGCGCGATTTACGCCTCGCAAGCCTGCATTCCGTATATGGCGGATCCGCAGTGCGGCGGGCAGAGTTACGGCCGCATCATCATGATGAGTTCCAGTTCCGCCGACCACGCCAGCGCGGGCATGGCGTTGTACAGCGCGACGAAAATCGGGCTGGAAATGCTCGGCCAAGCGATTTCCAAAGAACACGGGCATCAGAATATTTTTGCGATTTTCCCGCGCCTCGGCATTGCGCCGACCGCCGGATGGGATTTCTTTTCGTATGCGAACAGCCTGCATCTGCCATACGAGGCGGGCAACGCGGCGGACGCCAAGCGCGCCGTGATTGAATATTACGCCAAACAATTGCCGCTCGGCCGCGTCGGCGCGGTCGAAGAAGTCGCCCGGCTCGTCGCGCTGTGCTGCTCGCCGGTCATGGATCCATTGATCAATCAATCCTTAAACGCCTGGTGGGGGCGGGGGTAAGCTATGAAAACAACTGCGCTGCGCCTATACGGCGAAAAAGATTTGCGGCTGGAAACCTTTGAACTGCCGCCGATTCAAGAGGATGAAATTTTGGTTCGCATCGTCAGCAACAGCATTTGCATGTCGTGCCACAAGGCCGCGAAACAGGGCGTGAATCACAAGCGCATTCCGAAAGACGTGGCCGAGCATCCGACGATTTTAGGGCATGAATTTTCCGGCGTGATTGTCGAGGTCGGCAAGAAATACAAGGGCAAATGGGACGTCGGGCAGCACTACGGCATTCAGCCCGCCACGAATTACCCAAACGGCCCGGTCGGCATTCTTTCCGCGCCGGGCTATTCGTACCGCTACATCGGCGGCAACGCGACCTACGCGATTGTGCCGCGCGACGTGCTGGAAATGGATTGCCTGTTGCCGTTTTCCGGCGACGCCTTTTTCAAAGCATCGCTCGCGGAGCCGATGTCGTGCATTATCGGCGCGTGCCGGGCGCAATTCCACGTGCCACAAGGGACATACCGGCATGAAATGGGGATTGTCGCGGGCGGCAACATGGCGCTGCTGGCCGGGGCCGGGCCGATGGGCTTGGGTTTGATTGATTACGCGACGCACGGGCCGCGCCAGCCGAAATTGCTTGTCGTGACGGACATTGACGACGCCCGCATCGCCCGCGCGCGCGAGCTTTTCCCTGAAACGGCGGCGCAAGCCTGCGGCGTTGAACTGGTGTACGTCAACACGAAAACGGAAAATTTGGTTGAGCGCGTCAAGGCGTTGACCGGCGGCGCGATGATGCATGACGTGTTCGTGTTCGCGCCGATTCCGCCCGTATTCGAGCAAGGCCAGAGCATTCTCGGCTTCGAAGGCACGTTGAATTTTTTCGCCGGGCCAACCGATCCGACGCTTTCCGCGAAATTAAATATTTATGATGTGCATTACAATTTTCATAAGGTCATCGGCACGTCTGGCGGCAACACCGACGACATGCGCGAGGCGTTGGAATTGATGTCGGCGGGCAAAATCAACCCGGCGGCGATGGTGACGCATATCGGCGGCATCACGGCGGCGGCGGAAACGACGCTGCATCTGCCCGAAATTCCCGGCGGGAAAAAGCTGATGTACACCGAATTCGACATGCCGCTGGTTGCGATTGCCGATTTGGAGCGGCTTGGAGCGGAAACGCCCGGCGCGTTGGGCGATCTGTATCGCGGCCTCGCGCCGATTGTGAACGCTCATAAAGGCTTGTGGTCAGCCGAAGCCGAGCAATTGCTTCTTGCGTTCCGCGACCGGCTGGCCTGCGCTGAACGCCTTTAGGTTGAATGAATTATTGATAAAAGACTTCAAAAGTCGTGAAGACTTTTGAAGTCTTGCCCTCACCCAGTTATTCAAAATTTATGTTACGCGATGTTGTTTTTCAGCCCCGACGGGGCGATATGATTGTAGAAAAGGACATGCGCGGCATGAATTGAACGCCGAAGGCGTGACATGATGCCGGAAACAAGCGACAAAATATGTCACGCCTTCGGCGTTTGATTGATCGGGGGCGCGCGTTTTTTCTACAATCATGTCGCCCTTTCAGGGCTGAAAATGGGAGAATATATGACCGCAGGAACGACCGTTTCCGAGATGTTCGGCGCATTGCCGGAACAAAATGCGTTGCCCCGCCCCGCGAGCGCGTCCGCCGCGCTGACGAATCTGCACATCCATCTTCCCCCGAATTTCGGCGCGATTGCGAGCGTGGACGAGGCGATTGCGAAGGCCAAAGACGAAAATATTGCCGTGTTGTGCGCGAGCAATTATTACGATCACGCGATTTACCGCCCGTTCGCGCGCGCGGCGGCGCAGGCCGGAATCACGCCGATTTTCGGCATCGAGGCGTTGACGATGGATGAGGAACTCCGGCGGCAAGGCGTTCTCGTCAACGATCCGAAAAATCCGGGCAAATTCTATCTGTGCGGCAAAGGCTTGGCGAATTTCGACGCGCCGGATGAGGCTGTTCTGCCGATTTGGGAGCGGATTCGCAACGGCGATCGCCGCCGCATCGAAGAAATGCTGGCGCGGCTGAATGATCTCGCTTTGCTGCGGCAGCGCGGCATTCGCCTTGATTATCAAGCGATTTGCGCCGAAATCGCCACGCAGAAGCGCGTGCCGGTCGAAACGGTCTTTTTGCAAGAGCGGCATGTAGCGCATGCCGCGCAGCAGGCGATTTTCGAGCGCGTGCCGCTCGCCGAACGCGAAGACTTTTTGCGGCAACTGTATCAGGCCGACGGCGCGGTCGAAACGCAGAATGTCGTCAAGGCGCAGAACGAATTGCGGAATGGCCTCTTCAAACAGGGCAAAACGGCGTATGCCGACGAGCGGTATATCAGCCCGGACGACGCGGCGGCGTTGATTCTCGGGCTTGGCGGGTACGTCTCGTACCCGATTCTGATTGACGGCATTCCGACGATCACGCCGTTCGAGGCGACGCCGGAAACGCTCGCGGAGCATCTGCTGGCGCGGCAAATTGGCGCGGCGGAGTTCATTCCGACGCGCAACGATTTGGCGACGCTGACGCGCTATGTCAAAAGCCTGCGGGCGCAAGGCATCGTCATCGGCGCTGGCACGGAGCATAATGACGCGGCATGGATTCCGCTGCGCCCGGCATGTCGCAAGGGCGTCGCGCTGTCAGACGAATTGACGGCGATTTTCTGGGAAGGGGCGTGCATGGCGGCGGCGCATCAATATCTTTGCGCCAAAGGAAAGGCGGGCTTCCGCTTTTTCGCGGACGTGGCAGACCGGAACGCCCAAATTCAGGAGTTTTCCGCCATCGGCGCGGCGGTGGTTGCCGCCATTGCAGGGCAGCAAGATTGAATGTCACCACGGAGGCACGGAGTTCACGGAGAACAGCTTTTTGAAGAATTCTTCTCCGTGAACTCCGTGCCTCCGTCGTTTTTCCAATTACATGATTTCAGCAAACGCGGCGGCAAGGCATGCCGACGAGTGCGGCAAACTTCTCGATTTTCTCGGCGAGATGACCGACGCCGATGGCGCAATGATGGGCAGGCCCGGCTTGTGACCACTCATTCATAAACGCGCGCGCGCCAATCGGAAAACGGTAGCGGCTGTTCGTGTTGCCGATGTTCAGCACCGGGCCGGGAACAGCTTCCCCTTCCGCCGTCAGCAGGAACAATTCCCCTTTCGCGGCCTGCACGACCGACAGCAGCGTGACCGGGCCGTGTTTGACCGTCATTTGAATCGAAAGCCCCTGCCCCGGCTTGCCGTGATACATCGGCAGCGGCACTAACCCGACGCGGCCTTCGGCAATGGCGAAATGCGCTGGGCCATCGTGGCCGAGCAGCACCACGTCATCGTTGAAATCCATCGCGTAAAATTCCGAAAACGAGCCGCCCGCGCCAAACGCATCCAGAATTTTCATCGCCTGCGCGTTTTTCACTTCGCATTCCCCCGCCACCGGCACGTGTCGCGCCGTCAGCAGGGAGTTTCCGGCGATCACGGATGTGACGATATTTTCGTAATCATTGCCGCTCGTTCCTTCGTAATAATAGGCGAGCGCGCCGAGTTGATGCCGCTCGACAAGGGCGTCGAGGGCGCATGAAGTCTGCGCGGCACGGCGCAGTTCCGATGCGGAACATTCGTCGGAAATCTCGAATTGCTCGCCGAATTCCCGCAGTTTCTTCTGAATCTCCTCCTCCGTCGCCTGATCGCGCAGCAATTTCACTTCGCACATTTCCACCAATTCCACATGCGTCCCAAACACGGCGGATTGCTGCGTTAAATCGGAGTACACGTCTAACATGCCGCCATAATAATGGCCGAGTACGCCGAGCCGGTTGGTTTTCATGACCTTCGCCACGCGCGCGGCGTCCACCCATGCGGCGATGTCGCGCCACGCCGCTTCGTCCTGCAAATAACCGGTCACGAGATGGTACGCGATTCCGGCGCGGTTGAAGACGCAGGCGATTTCCGGCGCGGAACAGGCTTGACAATGGGCGAGCCATTCCCCAGTCATCGCGCCGCGATCCTTCATGGCGTTGATTTTGGCGTAATCAATCGCAGGCGCGGGCTGAAGGTTCAGCGCGATGATCGGCGCGCTAATCGCCTGCGCGACCGGCAGCACGGTTGAAGAAAGGGCATACGTCGAGATGTACAGGAACACGATGTCCGCGCCTTCTCTCGTCAGGAGTTCCCCCGCTTCGCGGGCTTTTTGCGGATTATCAACCATCCCTGCATCCACCACGCGCGCGTTCATCCCTTCGAGGCGGGCGCGAACCTGCGCTTGATACCCCCGCAACCGCTCTAATAAGCCGTGAAATTGCCCCCAATACGTCTCAAGGCCGATGCCGAAGAGTCCGACAGTGATGTGTTGGTTCATAGCGTGTGACGCGCAAAAACGCAGCGGTGGCTACGTTTCCCGGTCTTTCAAAAAATTGATATTAGACCTATTGCATAAGTCGTTTTTGCCCCGTCATTCCGTTCGCCC
>CAZCGG010000271.1:0-5682 GCA_964498135.1 uncultured Candidatus Moduliflexus sp. | reverse complement strand
TCTCCGTTCAGCCTCGCGTTCAGCGCGTCGCGCAAAAGCTGCTGAAACGCCGGCCCCGGCCTCGCGCCTAACGCGATCAAATCGTCGCCGGTGATCATCGGCTTCACGTCTTTCAATTTCGACAAATAGAGCGACGCCGACTTTTTGACAAATTCCTGCTTCGTCTTCGCCATCCAATAGAGCATGGCTTCGAGCGGCACGTTCTTGAACACGGCGTGCACGTCGCTGGGGCGCAGCGCGTCTAATTTCTCGTAAAGCGGGCGTTCCATCAGCCGGTAGCCTTGCCGCGCCGCCTGCACTTTCTGCATGATGTCGCTGGGCAGTTGCAGAAAAAGGCAAAACTCCTGCGCCTCTTGTCCGGTCAATTTTTCGATGATGCCTAAAAAATAGAGCAGCCACGCCTGCGCCGGCTCGTCGCGGTACATCAATTCATACCACGCGATGACGGCGCGGATGTTCCGAAACAGGCCGCGAATCTCGTCAATCGGCGTGACGCGCGGATGAATCGCCTCCAGCACGCCCAATTCCGCCATGCGCTCGACAATGCCAAGCGGATTCGGCTCATTCAGCATTGTTTCCAGTTCATTGAAAACCCGCGTGCCGCTTAATTGCGCGAGATACCCTTTTTTGACGGCGTTTTCCGTCAAATGCTCGGTGAGATTGCCGAGGTGAAAATGATAGCGCTGCTCAAAGCGGATCGCCCTGAAAATGCGGGTCGGATCCTCGACAAAACTGAGGCTGTGCAGCACGCGGATCGTCTTTTCCTTGATGTCGCGCTGGCCGCCGAAATAGTCATAGACTTTGCCGAACGACGCGGCGTTCAGCTTGATGGCTAACGCATTGATCGTGAAATCGCGGCGCAGCAGGTCGAGCCGGATCGAGCCGAGCCGCACAATCGGCATCGCCGCCGGATATTCGTAATGTTCGGTGCGGGCGGTCGCCACGTCAATTTTGAAGCCGTCCGGGAAGACCAGCACCGCTGTGCAGAATTTCCGATGAATTTTCACCCGCGCCTGTGCGCGCTTGGCGAACATCTGCGCGAAGCGGATGCCGTCCCCCTCAACCACGATGTCCACGTCCAAATTTTCTTCAAAGCGCAGCAGCAAATCGCGCACAAAGCCGCCCACGACATACGCCGCGTAGCCCAATTCGTCCGCCAATGCGCCGATGTCGCGCAACAGCCGCATCACCTGCTCCGGCAGGCGCTCATCCATCAGCCGCCGCACGTTGCGGGCATGCAGCAAATCCGGGTCGTGATAATACGACTGCTCTTCCAGCTTTTCTTCCTGAAGCACCTTGAGAATGTCGTTTTTCGTGATCGCGCCGACCGCTTGCCCGGCCTCGTTCACCACCGGCACGATTTTCTGCGGACGCTGAATCATCAGCGTTTCGATGTCGGAAAACGGCGTCTGCGGCGCGACGGTTTTCATGTCGGTCAGCATGTATTCGTTGACCGGCTCGCTGCTGAGGCCGTGATACATCGCGCGCTGCACGATTTGGCGCGTGATGTAGCCCAACGGCGCGCCGTTCTCCACGACAAGCAGCGTGTTCACGGTATAGCCGTCTAACAGGGATTTCGTGGCGGCAATCGTCGCGCCTGTTTCGACGGACAGCACGGGCGACGACATGATTTTCTCGGCGATATGCGCTTCCTGCACGTGCGCGTACAGCAGGCGCAGCAATTCGTCCTCGGCGTGGGGCAGCGTCATGGATTTCAGCGCGGCGGACGCGGCGTAAGGATGGCCGCCGCCGCCGAATTCCGCCGCAATGTTCGCCACGTTGAGCGCCGCGCCCCGGCTGCGCGCGATAAGCTGGATTTTGGAATCCATCCGAATCAGCGCGAACACCACGTCAAGGTCTTCCATTTCCTGCCATTTATGCACGATGTAGGCGGCGTCGCCGACGTACCGGTTGAACGACGCTTTGGCAATGACAATCGGCGTCCCTTCGATCATCACCGTCTTTTTGGAGAGCATCAGATCGTTGAGCAGATGCACTTGCGGCGGGGTCATTTGGCGGTTGATGAATTCCGAGACCATGCTCAGGTGCGCGCCCTGCGCCACTAAATGCGCCGCCGCGAAAAAGTCCGCTTCCCGCGTGGAGGTGAACGTCAGCGAGCCGGTGTCTTCGTAAATGCCGAGCGCCAGCACGGTCGCCTCAAGCGGCGTGAGCGCGATGCGCTGCTGTTGCAGCAGGCGGACGAAAATCGTCGTGGTCGCGCCGACATCTTCGACGATTTCCAATTCGCCTTCAATCTCTTTTTCCGCGCTGGGGTGGTGATCGTAGAGATGAATTTTCAGGTAGGGCTTATGCAGAATGTTCGCAAACTCGCCGATGCGCTCGCGCTGCTTCGTGTCCACGATAATCAGGCGGGTAATCTGGTGCAGATCAACGGATTTGATCGTGTTCGATTCGAACGGAAAATCCACCCGCGCCAAGAAATCGCGGACATTTTTTTCCTGCGATCCCGGAAAGACGATTTTGGCGTCGGGATACAGCTTTTGCGCGGCCACCATTGCGCCGAGGCAATCGAAATCGGCGTTGATATGCGTCGTAATCACATCCATTCGGCATCATTTCCCGTTCAAACTCCAGTCATACTCCAAAAAGCGCAGCGTCACGGCAGAGCGATTTTCGGCAAGAAACGCCCCTTGCGGCGTCTCTTGCAGCGCCGGCATGACGAAATCGAGGAGCGTCTGGCCGCTTGCCTCGAAATCTTTGCGGTACCAATACAATGCGCGCGGCAGCCAGAGTTCGCGCTTCTGCTGATCCAGCCGCATTCCGGCGGTCACGAGATAGCGGCGCGCGGCCTGCGCGATTTGCGCGTCAAGCTGCTTCGCGGTGTACACGGTCAGCGGCGGCGCGGATTTGGCGGCGCGCATCAGGCAGCAATGCAGCCGCCGGTCCATCGGCCTGATGCAAAAGGCGTTTCGGGGGTCGGCCGCCTCGAATTGGCGCGTCTGCGAATACGGGCGCGGCTGATTATTGCGTAGCAGCCCGTGTTCGATGTCGTCGAGGCTGAACAAATATTCGCCGAGCCGGTAGCTGGTTTTGCTGAAAAAGCTCTTTTCTTCCTTCACGCTGGCTTTGAGGTTGTATTCAACCACGCCGTCGAGCGCGAGAAAATTGTAGAGATTCAGCCAAAAAGCGATCTGTTCCTGCGAGCCTTTCAGCACGGCGGGATTGAATTTCTGCAAAAAGGCGGCGGCGGCGCGGTAATGCTTGAATTCGTTCGATTTCCTGAGTTGCGCGTAGTTAATCAGGTTCGCTTCGGGATCCGCGTATTTCTCGGCCAAGACGGTCATCGTGCGGTAAAATTCCCGCAGAATATTTTCCGGCGCGACATCCGCTGCGCCGATGCCCTGAAGATTCAACGCCTTGCGAGGTTCCTGGCCTTTCACGGCGGCGTCTCCGCCCGACATCCCTTCCTGCCAAAACGAATAATCCCGAAACAACTCCGGCAGGCGGGCTTCCACGTTCAACTGCCCCATCAAATCGGGCGACATCGCCGCCACCGTTTCCAGCGATTTCGAAAAGCGCGGCAGCAGCGCGTCGCGGCTTGCGCCGACTAATGCGCCGACGGTTTTCTCAATCAGCGCGAACATGCCGTCCAGAAATTCGCTGTATTTGGCATCGCCATCGTATGTCAGCGTGTTGTTGGCGTAGCGAAAATCGCCGAGAAACGGATCCATGAACGGGTGCGCGTCGGCCACCTGCGGCAGCATTTTCTTGAAATGCATCTGGAACGCGCCGGGTTTCAGGGATTGGTCGGAGGCGGTTTCCAGATTGGCGAGCAGGGCTTCGAAAAATGCGACAACCTGCGGCGGAATGGCGGCAGGCTGGCCTTGCGCCGCGTTTTGCGGCGTTCCTTGCGCTTGATAGACGTTGAACGCCGCCCCATGTTTGTGGCACAGGCCGTTCAGCGCCTGCACGGTCGAGGATTCTCCGATCAATTCGCTGGTTTGAAGCGTCAGCAGCACGTCGGTCATGACGCCGTTCGCAAAAAAGATATTCGCCAGTCCCGCGTCTTCTTCCAAAAGAATCTCGATATAGCCGGAAAGCCGATCTTTTTGCAGCAGCCCGATGACTTTATCCAGCGAGGTCAAATCCGTTGACAGCCCCTTGTATTTCGGGGTTGCGTCGAGCATGGCGAGCATGGCGCGGATCGTGGCGGTCGGCAATTGATGCACAGCGAGTTCGCCGTCTTTTTCGCGGGCTTTTTCCAAAATCGCCGGAATGACGGCGGCGCCGCGCTGCCGCTGCCCTGCGCGATCTTCGAGCGCGTCAACGATGACGCCGGAATCGAAAAACAACATTCCGGCATATTCCCACGAATTGAGGAGGCAAAAGCCTGAAAATTGTTGTTTCCGACGACCTTCGATTAGCTGGTCAACATCGGTGAAAGAGGTGCTGAGATGCCCATGAACAAGCTGTCCCCCCGGAATAAGCATATTCTCTCCCCTACCATGAAACGGCGCGGCCGCCTGCCAGATTTTCATGAACACACCCAAAATTCCGTCTTCTCACGCATCACGCTGTTTCTCTCAGAGAAGAAGCGATCTGTCAATGATTTTTTGCAGGTTTCTCGCAAAAAGACAGCGTTCAGGCGCGGGTTGACGCAAACGAACACGATTTTTTCTTGACATGGCCTGAAGAACAGCGTATTCTGCGTTATTATCACTTTTTTGATCTCGCGCCTCAGATGGAACGCGCCGGAGAACGCCTGCGCGCATCACGGACAGGACGCGCAGAAAATACGCTTGGAAACAGGAACCACCGAACGTTTTGATGTTGAATTGCGCAGTATCGGCGAGCATCGGGACGCCTTGCTCCGGCAGTTGCAGCACGTGCGCGGCTTGCTGACCCCGCCGGAAAAGCTGCTGGCGGCCTGTCCGTGCATGATGGCGCAGAATATTTCCGCGAATGCCGCTCAAAAGCTGAAAATGTATGTCGAAGAGACCGGCGCGCGCGTCGCCATTCGGCGTCATCATGAGCCTGCTGCCGCGCCGCCGCCGAAACAGGCCGTGCCGGTCGTGGAGGCCGTCGTCCCGGCATCTCAAAATGCGGGCGCATCCACCCCCAACGTCCCCGCGAAAAATCCGGCCGCGCCGTCGCTTTCTATCAAACGGCCAGTCAGCGAACTAACGCGCGCCCTGCAAGACAAAGATTGGACGATTCGGGACGCCGCGCTTATGGAATTGAGCATGACGCCGTCGGATGGCGTGATTCCGTTCATTGTCAAAGCCTTGCGCGACGATGTGTGGCGCGTGCGCTGCACCGCGCTGCAAGTCTTGAGCAAATCCGGCTCTGGCGCGGCGCTGAAAGACATGGCGCGCTGCTTGACCGATGATGTCTGGCATGTCCGCTACTGCGCGGTTGACGCGATTGGCCGGATGGAATCGAGCAAAGCGATCAAGCCGCTTTTGATCGCGCTGCATGATGAAAATTGGCAAATCCGGCAGCGCGTGGCGCAGGTGTTGGGCGAGTTGCGCTCGCAGCGCGCCTTGTCCGGCCTCATCGCCAGCCTGCAAGACGACGCGTGGCAAGTGCGGGAAAGCGCGGCGCGGTCGTTGGGGCAGCTTCGCTCGGAAAAAGCGGTGAAAGCGTTAAGCCGGTCGCTGCTGGATCCGAATTGGCACGTGCGCAGCATGGCGGTCAGCGCGCTCTGGCAAATCGGCTCGG
>CAZCGG010000270.1:0-5746 GCA_964498135.1 uncultured Candidatus Moduliflexus sp. | reverse complement strand
TTATGGGCAAAAGAGATGATTTTCACGGGAGTTGAGGGGGAAATCTGGTGGCAATGAGCATGACGAGCAGCGCGGTAGAAATTCGCGGGCAAAAAGATGGCTTGTGGATTTATTTTGACGATCAAGCAGGCATTGGAGCGGTTCTTTCCGGTCTTGAAGAAAAATTAGCCTCCTCCAATAATTTTTTTTCCGGCGCAGATGTCAGGATTGACACCGGCACGCGCCTGCTGTCGCCGGATGAAAAAAAGCGGGTGCATTGGTTAGTCGAACAACGCTACGGGCTGCGCATCAGACATCTCACCTGTTCCACGAAGCCGGAAACGCCCGCGCCTCCGCTCATTCACGCGATTCCTCACCCCCCGGCCGCCGCGCCGACGCCAAAGCCTGAACCAGAATCGGCGCAGGCTCAAACGCCCGAACCTCTGCGCAACGAGCCGATTCCAAACATCGAAGAGCCGCAGAGCGAGCCGGAAGAGCCTGACGCGACGTATGAAGGCGAGGACGCGGATTTCATGAAGCAGCTTGACGAGACCTTTTATGGCCCCGTCACGCGAACGCGGGAAGCCGCGCCGGAATTTTCCAATGATCATCTTTATGAACACGAAGAAACAGCGTTGTATTTTCGCGGCACGGTTCGTTCCGGCCAAACCCTTGAATTTCAAGGCAATATTGTGATTCTCGGCGACGTGAACGCCGGCGCCTATGTCGTCGCCAGCGGCGACATCATCGTCATGGGCAGGCTGTACGGCGTCGTGCATGCCGGAGCGGAAGGGGAAATCCGCGCCACCATCATCGGCGCGCATTTCCAGCCGTCGCAGTTGCGCATTGCGCAATATATCGGCAGGCCGCCCGATGAACAGCCGCGTTCGCGCCCCAAACAACCTCAAACAGAAAAAGCGTATATCAAGGACGGCATGATTGTGATTGAGCCGATTCTTTAAAATTTTGGCAAGGAGTGGCAGCGTATGGCAGGAAAGGTGTTGGTCGTAACTTCCGGCAAAGGCGGAGTCGGCAAAAGCACGAATACCGCAAATATCGGCACGGGTTTAGCGATGGCCGGGCGTAAAGTCTGCGTCGTGGACGCGGATATCGGCTTGCGGAATTTGGACATGGTGCTTGGCCTCGAAAACCGGATTGTGTATGATTTAGTGAACGTCGTGGAACGGAAATGCAAAATCAGTCAGGCGTTGATTCGTGACAAGCGGCATCAAAATCTGTTTTTGCTCCCCGCCGCGCAGACGCGCGACAAAGACGCGGTCTCTTCCGAGCAGATGCTCGAATTGACCGAAAAACTCCGCAAAGTCTTCGATTACGTGCTGATTGACTGCCCCGCTGGCATCGAATCCGGGTTCCGCAATGCCGTCATCGGCGCGGACATGGCGATATTGGTCACGACGCCGGAAGTCTCGGCCGTGCGGGATGTTGATCGCGTGATCGGCCTGTTAGAAGCATCCGGCAAGCGCAACCCGAAATTGATTATCAACCGGCTCAACCCGGAACTCGTCAAAAAAGGGGATATGCTGGACACGGAAACGATTTTGCAGATTTTAGCTGTTGAACTGCTGGGAATTGTGCCGGAAGATCAAAACATGGTCGCCTACACGAACCGGGGCGAACCCGCGATTTTGTCAGACAAATCGTTAGCGGGCAAAGCGTTCAAAAATATCGTGCGTCGGCTGGAAGGGGAGCAGGTGGAATTCCTGCCGTTAAACGGGAATAAGGGCTTTTTCAACAGCCTGAAACGCCTCGTCAAAATGGGATAGCCTATGATTATGAGCGTGACAGAACTACTCAGACAATTATTTCAACGCCGCCCCAAAAGCGCGCAAGTGGCCGCCGAACGGCTGAAAATTATTTTGGCGCACGAGCGGCGCGGCGTCAGCGCCCCGTTGATGGAGCAAATGAAAGAGGAGATTATTCGCGTCGTCTCGAAATTCGTGGACGTTGATCCTCGCAATATCGAGGTGCGCTTGACCGATGAAGCGGACATTGAAATGCTGGAAGTGACCGTGCCGTTCAATCGCGTCTGACGCCTGCTTCCGCCGCGCGGGAGACAATCTGCTGCGCCGCTTGAAACGCCGGTTCGCCCTGTTTCCCAACGGCAGCAAGGCGAATCGCGCGGCTGAAATCCGGCGCAATCCGCAAGCAGACCTCAAAATACGTTTCCGGCAAATATGAGGGAATGCGTTCGGCCCACTCAATGAGGGTAATTCCTTCCCCATAAAAATACTCTTCGAAGCCCAATGCATCCAACTCTTCTTCCTGTTCCAGCCGGTACGCATCGAAATGATAGACCGGCAGCCGCCCCTGATATTCCTGAATCAGCGTAAACGTCGGACTCGTCACCATGCGGCGATCCGGCACGCCAAGCCCGACAGCGATTCCTTGCGCGCAGCAGGTTTTGCCCGCGCCCAAATCGCCGCGCAGCGCAACGACATCGCCCGCGCGCAAAGCTTCTCCAAGCATCTTGCCAAATTGAAACGTCGCTTCCGGCGACGTTGAAAGCAATGTATATTCAGTCATCATGTCGTCATTTACCTGATAACATGCCCGAACACGGGCGTTACCGCGATTGATTCATCTGCCTTTTCACGACGCATTCTTCAAAATGCCATGCGCAATTCCCTGTCAAGTTTTTTGAATATCGTCCGCTTCAATTGCCCATTGAAAATCGCCTGCGCGCAAGCTGACTCCGTACGAATTTTTACTATTTTTCATTTTTCGTTATTTTTCTCTTGACAATTTATAATATAATTTATAAATAGAATTTATAAATTATTTACAACAATTATTTATAAACCTCTGCAAAAAGAATGACCGTGACCGCAAGAACGATTAACCATAAAGCCATTCGGTCGGAAAACCGGAAAAAGATTCTTCAGCTTGTTCAAAAAGAACGGGAACTGACGATTCAGGAAATCTCCCGAGAGCTTGACATCAGCGTGCCGACCGTCACTCGCGTGATTGAGCAGCTTGAAGAAGAAGGCTTGGCGCAAAACGCTGGCGTGTCCGAATCTATCGCCGGACGGCGCCCGAAAGTCATCCGGTTCGCGCCGGACGCCTACTATACCGTCGGCGTCGAGTTTGCGGATGAATCGGTGCGGTTAGCGCTGACGAATCTTGACTCGGCCATCGTCGCGGAGGCCGCGATTGCCCGCCCCAATTACCACGAATTAGATGGCGTCATGCAGGCCGTCCGGCAGGAAACGGACGCCATGCTGCAAGCGCATTCGATTGCGCCCGCCCGCATTTTGGGGATCGGCTTCTCGCTGCCCGGCTTGGTGGATGAGCGGCATCTTCTGCTGAAAATCGCGCCGAATTTCGGCATTCGGCAGGTGGATTTCGCGCAGTATCAGCCCTTGTTCGGCTGCCCGATTTTCGTGGAAAACGAAGCGAACGCCGCCGCCATCGCGGAACTGCGGTTAGGCGTCGCCAAAGAGATGCGGAATCTCGTGCATGTTTCCGTGCTGCCGCAAGGCATTGGCGCGGGCATCATCATCGGCGGCGAATTGTATCGCGGCAAAAACAAGCGCGCCGGAGAATATGGGCATACCTGCATCGTGCCGCGCGGCTTGCTTTGTTCTTGCGGCAGATTCGGCTGCTGGGAACGGTACGCTTCCGCGAATGTGCTGTTGACGAGCTACGCGGAACAGACGGGCGCGGCGTTGCGCGATCTGCCGGAATTTTTTGCGCGGCTGCGTGAGCGCGATGCCGCCGCCGTTGCCGTCTTCGACACGTTTACGGACTTTCTCGCGCTCGGCATTCAGAATATTCTGCTGGCGCACGATCCGCATTACATCGTCATCGGCGGCGTCATCAGCCCGTTTCAAGAGGATTTGTTCGAGCCGCTGCGCCAGAAGATTTTTGTCGAAAACACCTTCTACGCGCCGCAGGATGTCAATATCCGGTGGACGATGCTGAAGGAAAACGCTTCGATGTTAGGCGCGTCGCTGCTGCCCGTCGAGCGGGTCTTTTCAGACCCGGTGACGCCGCCGCGCGACAGCGACGCCTAACAAAGCAGCCGCGAAAAGGGAGGTTGATGGCATGTTGAATTTCAAGGATTGCACGCTCGTCAAATTGGATAAAATGTTCGGCTTGCGGCAAGCGCTGACAGACGCCGCGCTGGCGCAGTGGTTAGGCAGGTCAGCCGACATTTCTGAGATTGAACGTCAATCGCTTGCGCTGTTCCAAGAAGAACTGCTGCTGAACGTTCACGATTGGAACGAAACCGAATTGGCGTATAATTTTATCGGGCCGGTCATGGCGTTGGTGAAATTTACGACGCCCAACTCCAATTTTTTTGCCGAACGCGCATTTTCCGGCGTCGTGGACGGCATCGAAATGGGCGGGCGGCCTGACGGCATGATTGCGTCTGGCATGCGCGAGCCGGAAACGCCGTATTTCTGCTTTCAGGAATACAAGCGAGAAACCGACCCGGAAGGCGATCCGGCGGCGCAAGCTCTCGCGGCGATGCTGGCGGCGCAGGAATTGAACGCCCATGCGCATCCGGTGTATGGCTGTTATGTCAAGGGGAGTTTCTGGTCGTTCATGACGCTGCGCGAGCGCCAATATTGCATCAGCCAGCCGTATGTCGCCACCCGTGACGACGTATTCGACATTTTTCGCATGTTGAAGGCATTGAAAACCATTGTTGCTGAATTGATTGAACAGCAAAATTTACGTAACCATCTCAATCAATAACCTTATATTGCCGGTAGCCCCGCGCTCCGTCGCGGGTTGCGCATTTTTCCGCGACGGAGCGCGGGGCTACCAGATGAAAATTTAAAGAACTTATGAAAAATGTCCTTGAGCAATTAAAGAGCATGACCACCGTTGTCGCCGACACGGGCGACATCAATTCTATGAAAGCCTACGCGCCGACCGACGCCACGACCAACCCCTCGCTGATTTACGCCGCCGCGCAGATGCCGGAATATCAGCATTTAATCGTTGACGCGGTTGCCTACGGCAAACGGACAGGCCGCGCGGCCGCCGAGCAGTTGACCGATACGATTGACAAGTTGTTCGTCAGCTTCGGCTGCGAACTCCTGAAAATCGTGCCGCGTTACGTCTCGACGGAAGCCGACGCCCGGTTGTCGTTCGATACGCAGGCGACCATTGAAAAAGCGCGCAAGTTGGTCCGCTTGTACGAAGAAGCGGGCTACAGCCGCGACCGGATTTTGATCAAAATCGCGTCCACGTGGGAAGGGATTCAAGCCGCGAACGCGCTGAGACAAGAGGGGATTCGTTGCAACATGACGCTGTTGTTCGGCTTCGCGCAGGCGGTGGCGTGCGCGCAAGCGGGCGTCTATCTGATTTCCCCGTTCGTCGGGCGGATTCTGGATTGGTATAAAGCGAAAGAACACGTGTCCGGCTATGCGCCAGATGATGATCCGGGCGTGAAATCGGTGCGCCGCATTTATAGCTATTACAAAAAATACGGCTACCAAACCGTCGTGATGGGCGCGAGTTTCCGCAACGCCGACGAAATCAAAGCCCTTGCCGGGTGCGATTTGCTGACGATTGCCCCGAAATTGCTGCAAGAATTGCAGCAGGATTCCGCCGATTTGCCGCGCATTCTTTCCGAAGAATACGCGCTGAAAAATTGTCGGGAAGAAAAGCTTGATCTCGACGAAAAAGGCTTTCGCTGGCTGCTGAACGAAGACGCGATGGCGACGGAAAAATTGGCCGAAGGCATCCGCAGCTTTGCGAAGGATATTGTTAAACTCGAACAGTACGTGCTTGC
>CAZCGG010000269.1:0-5786 GCA_964498135.1 uncultured Candidatus Moduliflexus sp. | reverse complement strand
AATCGGTTTTTTGCGTCAGAAATTTGCGCAAGCGCGGCGGAAATCTCCTTGTCGGCCAAATCTGGAAACAGCCGTTTCAGCAGCGTTTCCCGCTCCTGCTCCGCGCAGATTGTGAATTGCGGCGGCAGGCCGATGCGCTCGCCGTCCGCCCGCAGAATCATGGCGCAGGCGGCGTGAAACGTGCTGACGACGATCTGCCGCGCCGTCGCTTCGCCGACTAACCGGGTCAACCGCTCCCGCATTTCCTCGGCGGCCTTGTTGGTGAACGTGATGGCGAGCAGACGCTGCGGCGAAACGCCTTTTTCGCGCAGCAGATACGCCATGCGGTGCGTCAACGCGCGGGTTTTGCCCGTCCCCGGCCCCGCCGCGATAATCAGCGACGACTCGACGCACGCCGCCGCCTCGCGCTGCTCCGGGTTCAGCCCTGCAAGCATATCGCCATCTTGCGTTTCAAAAGCATGATTCCCCGCTTGGGCGGGGCAAGGGGTGGGTGAAAGGGCGGGGAATTGTAATTTTTCCACGCCTTGCCCCTCCCGCGCGGGGATGTTCGCGGTCGTCTTTTTCGGACGAGACGGCATCCCGCGCTCATCGGGACGAAAAAGCCGGATGACGCCGAATTCGCCGTCATATCCGGCGTCAGCGATGACCTGCCCGGCCCGCATCCGCCGAATCCCTTCCGCCAGCAATTCGCCGCCCGCCTTCGTCACATCTTCAAGCGGAATGTCGCGTAGAATCGTCGTTTCCGCGCCGAGTTTCGTCAGCAGCGATTCATACGCCAGCGCGACTTTTTTCGAGGCGTCGGAGGTTTTGTAAATCTCCGCGAGAATTTCCGGCAGCGGAATCAGGCTGTAAAACGGGTTGGCCGTCGCAGGCTTCGCGCCGACCGGGCGATCCGCCAGCGTTTCGACGCGGTGCATGACGCCGACCGTCACCTTTTTGCCGCATTTCGGGCAGATTTCGTGATGTCGCAGCGTCGTCTGCGGATTCCAGCAGACTTCGCATTTGCGGTGGCCGTCGAGGTGATATTTTCCTTCTTCCGGGAAAAATTCAATCGTGCCTAAAAACCCATGATTTTCAGGGTGTTTCAGCGCGTCAAACATCGTCGGAAACGACAATTCCGTGTCAAACAGATTCGCTTCGCGGGCGAGCTTTTGCGGCGAATGCGCGTCGGAATTCGAGACGAGCGTGAAGCGATCCAACGCCGAAAGCCGCCAGTTCATCGGCGGATCCGACGACAAGCCGGTTTCGAGCGCGAAAATGTGCGGCGTCAACTCCTCGAAGCAGTCTTCGATGCGGTCAAAGCCGGATTTCGAGCCGAACAGCGAGAACCAGGGCGTCCAGATGTGCGCCGGAATCAGGTACGCCTGCGGATCGGTTTCCAGCAGCAATTCCAGCAAAAGTTTCGAGTCCAAGCCTAAAATCGGGCGGCCGTCGGAGCGGATGTTGCCGATTTTTTCCAGCCGCGCCTGAATCTTTTCCACGACATCGAGCGACGGCGCGAACACGACATGATGCACTTTCCGCACCTGCCCGTTTTTCTTGTAAATCGTGCTGATTTCGCCGGAAAGCATGAAGCGCACCGGCTGCTGGCACGCCGTGAACACGTCCGGCTGCATGGCGCGGGCATAGTCGTCTTTCAGCCGGAAGAGGCCGTTTTCGGCGGGCGTCAGCTTTTCGCGCATTTCTTTCAGCCAGCCGGGATGCGTCAAGTCGCCCGTGCCGACGACGCGGACGCCTTTCAACTGCGCCCATTTATGCAACTGCTCAAAGGTCAAGTCGCGGCTCGTGGCGCGGGAAAAGTGGGAGTGAATATGAAAATCGGCGATGAATTGCATGATTTGGTAAGCAACGTGTCAGACACTTCGAAAAGTGTCTGACACGTGTTTTATCCGCCAACAAGAGATTGTCAGAAGAGTTGTCAAAAGATTTATGTCCGTGTCATTCGTGTTTCGGTTGCGGAATGTCAAGGGGTTTTTCAGGTTTTTTCAAGGTCAGCACAAGAATATCTGGGCGGGCGAAAAATCGCATCGGGAGAAAAACGGAACCGACGCCTTTGCTGACCATCACTGTCGTAAACGGAGTGCGGATGTTCCCTTTGAGATACTTTTGCCCGTATTGCAGCCTTCTTGCGCATGGCGACCACAGGCCGAAGAGCGAAATCTGTCCGCCGTGCGTATGCCCGCTCAAGACCAGATCAATCTTGCGCGTGTGGATAAATTCAGCGAATTCGGGATTATGCGACAGCAGAATCACGAAATCCTTTTCCGCGACATCCCGCACGGTGGGGCGCAGGTCTGGCCGAGCTTCTTCCCAATCGCCGACGCCGCCGATTTTGATGCGCGCGCCGTCTTTGACAATCCAGACCGACTGATTGTCCAGCGCGGCGATTCCGGCCTGTTCTCGCGCGGGGCGGGCGGTTTCGAGAGAATTGTTCCAATAATCATGATTGCCGAACACGCCGAATTTGCCGAGCGGCGCGTGAATCTTCGTTAATTCCGCAAACGCGGGTTCGATATAGTATTTTCTCCATTGATAATAATCGCCGCCGAATAACACGATGTCGGGATGGAGTTGGTTGACCGTCTTCACGAATTTCCGAAGTTGGCGAATCGGAAAATTCCGCCCATGATGAATGTCCGTTGCGAACACGATTGTCACGCCGTCGAAGGCGGCAGGAATATTGGGATCAATCACCGGAATCTGCCTGATTTCAAGCCAGAACGCTTCATTGAAGGCGTAGGCGAGGAACAAAATCGGCGGCATAAACAGGGCGATTCCGCCGCATAGCAGCCCGCGCCAGCGTGAAACAAGCAAGAAAATGATCATCCGCCGTTGTTTGGCGCGCGTTTGAGCGTGTAAAGAATATTCTGGGCGCATACTGATTGTTTGCGTTTGCCATAGATTGCGCAGATTTCACTCATTTAACAGGGATTTTGGAATCTAATCCGTGTAATCTGCGCAATCTGTGGTTTATCCACTATGAGCGGCGAGCCACTCGGAAACGGCGGCATTCAGGGCATTGCGCTCGGCGTGCGGCAAACCCTGCGGATCGAAGCGGTAACGATAATGCCAGCGCAAAAGCGGGAACAATTCGCCTGATTTTCCAGCAAGCGCGGACGGCTCGATGCGGGCGAGCCACGCTGACAGCGATTCCCACTCATGGCGCGTGAAGCCCGCCGCTTGCAGGGCGCGTTCGATGAGATAAAACGCGGAATCTTGGCCGGGCTGCGGGATGGGAAGAAGGCCTGATTCCGCCTGCGGCGCGGGCGCGGCGGATTTGCGGCGGCGGCGATACAGCCGCCAGCCCAAAATGCCGACCAGCATGACGAGCGCGGCGATTAAAAACGGCTCGTAACCGCCGCGCTGTTCGCCCCAGCGCCACGCGGACAACGCGAATTTGATTTTCGCCCACGCATCGGAAAGCCATTCGAACGGCGACCGCATTTGCTTCTCGACACCGCGCCATGACGACGGCGTGGTGTCCATTTCCCGCCAAACGCCGTTGATGTAGGCCAGCGTCCAAGCGTGGCCGTCGCGGCCGCGCACGACCGTCCATGCGTGTTGGGAAACATCCTCGACCGCGTAGCCGACGGCGTACCGCGCTGGAATTCCGGCAGCGCGGAGCAGCAGTACGGTGGCTGTGGCGAAATATTCACAATGCCCCGCGCGCGACGCGCGCAGAAAATCGGCGAGCGGCGTGACTGATGACGAAACCCGCGTCAAATCGAGCGAATAGGAAAATTTCGTCTGGAAAAAATCGGCGACGCGGCGCGCGGCTTCCGGCGGCGCGGCCGACAACAGCCCCAATTCGCCCGCCAATGAACGGAACAGGGGCGATTCGTCGGCGGGAATCGCCAAATCGTCCTCATTCGGCGGGCTGTCCACTGGATGCGCGGGGTCGAACAGCGCGTCATAGGTAATCAGCGTCGCGCCTTCGTCAATTTTAATCGCGCCATACGGGTTGATTTCCATTCTGCCGACGAGCAGATTTTCGAGCCGAAACGTGCCGGTCGGCATTTTCAGCACGGCTTTCCCGCGAAGCGGATACAATGAAACCGCGAGCCGCCCGGCCTGATGGGATTCCGTCCCAAGTTTCCACGTGCGGTCGTCCGCTTCGGGAAACGTTTCGGCAAAGTCGCCTTTCGGCGCAAACCATTTCGAGGATGTGTACGTCGTGTAGCTCGCTTCGCGCAGCAGCAGGGCGTCCGGGAGTTCCGACATGGCGCGGACGCGGCACACGACGCGGTTTTCGAGTTTAACGCGCCCGATTCTGCCGATGGCGGTGTCGGTTTCATACGGGTCAACGTCGCGCCGGAATTTCATGAGCCAATCGAGCAGCACCGCGTTTTCCTCAAGCATGCGCTGGAGGTTGTAGATTTGCGCCTGCCCGACATAGCCGAGACCCGCCGCCGCGACGAAGAGGGCGATCCAAAGCGGCAGCGCGTATCGCCGCGAGCGCGTTGCCAGAAACGCCCACGCCGCGAACAGCACGATGCCGCCGTAAAATACGAGCGGCCGCGTGTTGGCGGCGGCGGCGGCAAACACGCAGACGAGCAGATACGGAAACGTCAGGCTGACGGGCTGCTCGGGCTGGCGCAGGATGGTTTGGCGCTGCCTGCCCGGCAGAATGAGCCGCAGCGAGCGCACATCAATGATTCCGGCGAGGCTGTACGCCTGCGCCATCACGATGGGAAACAGCGAGAACGGCAGCCAGCGCAACGGGAGGAAATCGCCTGAAAACAGGCTTCGCGTCGTGAAGCGGTACATGACCGTGCCGAAGAAAATCAGGATGCAGGTTTCCGCGATGCGCTGCGTGTCTTTCAGCGCGAGATCCCAGCGAATGCCGGTGAGCAGGCGGGCGGCTTCGATGACGGCCGCCATCGCCGCAGCCGCCGGAAGAAAGCCGGTCTGCCAGCCCCAAAACAGGAGCGCAGTTCCAAGAAGAAACGGAGGCGTTTTCATCAACGTTGCGGAAACGAAGTTTCTGCAAAAAACGTCGTTTCTTGAGCGCAGCCTCGCGCTCATCGCGGCTTCGCGCGAGGCTGCCGTGTTTAGTCCATTTTTAAGACATCATCCATCGAATACATGCCGGGCTGCTGCGTGACGAGAAATTGCGCGGCTTTGATTGCGCCTGCGGCGAAAATGCGGCGCGAGGTCGCGCGATGATTGATCTCGATCACTTCATCCACTCCGGCGAAAATGACCGAATGCTCGCCGACAATCGTGCCGCCGCGCACGGCATGAATGCCGATTTCTTCTTTTTTTCGCAGCGCGTCTTTGCCAAATCGCCCGTAGGTCAGGGTTTTGCTATTCTCTAACGTCTCGTTCATCGCCTTTGCCAGCATAAATGCCGTGCCGCTCGGCGAATCCAGCTTTTTATTATGGTGGCGCTCCACGATTTCGATGTCGAACGTTTCGCCTAACACCGCCGCCGCCTGTTTGACGAGCTTCAGCAGCAGGTTGATGCCCAACGACATGTTGCCGGAATGCAGGAGCGGCACGCGCTTCGAAACGTCCAGCATCCGGGCGAGAATCGCGTCATCGAGGCCGGTCGTGCAAAGCACCGCCGGGGTGTTCGTGCGCTCAATATAGTCGAGAAGCGGGGGCATCTGGCTGTGATGCGAGAAATCAATAATCACGTCGCTTTTGATGTTAATCTCGTCAAACGCGCGAAAAATCGGGAATTCCGATTCGCCTTTGGGGATAATCGCATCCACGCCGATCAGCGTGATGTCGCTGCGTTCGTGCAGCAATTCCGTCACCATTTTCCCCATTTTTCCAAAACA
>CAZCGG010000268.1:0-5787 GCA_964498135.1 uncultured Candidatus Moduliflexus sp. | reverse complement strand
CGAATGTCAAGAAAAATCTCGTTCAGCTTTGCGCGTCATGTTCATGCAGCAGCGCCCGCAATTCGTCCCGCGCTTCGGCGGCCGCGAGGCGGGCTTCGGCGTCGGTGACATGAAGTTCCCGCCGCTTCTGCGCGAGCAGCGCGGCTTCTTCCTTCGAGATTTTCCCGTCCGCCATCGCAATCATCAGCACGTCTTTATACGCGGCGACCGCCTCTTGATGCCCTGCTTGCGCCTCGCAGCCGCGAAACCAGACGATCAATTCTTCCCCTAACGCGCGAATGGTGTGATGCCGCTCTTCCGGCGACGGCGACAGGCAGCGGCGCAACATCCCGCCTGCGCCGGGCGGAGCGGAATGTTCATCGAACAACAGCGGCGCATGCTGGCGGGCGAACGCTTGAATCTGTTGCAGCGAAAACGGCGGCTGGCCGGTCAGCATTTCGTGCAGCATCACGCCGAATGAATAGATATTCGCGGCAATCGAAAGGCGGTCGTTGCGGAAAAGCTCCGGCGGCAGGTAGAAATATTTCTCCGGCGGATCGGTTTTTTGCAGGCGCATGAAGGAGTTGATCGCCCGAAAACCGGTCAATTTGACGTTCCCTTGCCGGTCAAGCAGCACATGCTCCGGCGTCAGCGCGTGGTGGATGATTTGCCGTTGGTGCGCGTAATGCAGGCCGTTGATGATTTGCACGGCGGTTCGCATGGCGAGCGGCCGCGGCAGCGCGCCATTGCGCAGGGCGTCCCGCAGCGTCCCGCCCTCGACATATTCCATCGCAATCCGCCCCTCTTTCTCGTCAATGTCGTACACGCGCAGGATGTTGGGATGCTCAAGCTTCGCCCGATCTTTAAGCTGCTGCAAGTGCGCCTGATGCTCGGCGAGCGACTGTTTGACCTGTTTCAAGGCGAGAATTCGGCCTAACACGCGGTCGCGCACGCGATAAATCCGGGCGGACGGGCTGTCGTGAATCGTCGCAAGGAGTTCGTAGCGATCTTGGGCCGGGGCGATGACGGTGGCGGCATCCGCAGGCGGCGGCACGGCCTCGGCGCGCAGAGGCGTGCCGCGATCCAAGGCGTTCAAGCGGTCGCGGACATCCTCAAAATTATAATCGAGGCGCAGCAGGCGCTCATACGTTTTCCGCGCCAACGGCAGCATGTTCAACTGCTCGTAACACTGGCCGAGCGCGTAATGCGCATCTTTCCTCAAGCGGATCGAGTCCGTCGCCTTTTTCAAGAGCGGGATCGCGTCCTCAAATTTCCCCGCGTGCATGGCCGCTATTCCAGCCTCGTAGTAAGCATGCCGCTCCAATTCCAGTTCATTGTCCCGGTCGGCGGCTTGCGATGACCGCGAAAGCAGCAAGTCTGATAATACATCCCAGAACTCATTCGCCATAAATTGACGCCGAAAAATCAAATCGGCAATTCCCGCGACGGAGCGCGGGGCTGCCAATATTAGACCTCTTGCAAAAGTCTATTCCGCTCGCTCTGAGCCTGTCGAAGAGCGTATTTTCGAGAAAAACGACCGTCAAGCGCGCCCTTCGACAGGCTCAGGGCGAACGGGGTGACGGAGAAACAATGGCTTATGCAAGAGGTCTATTATTGAAAAATATCCTTGAATCTCGTCGCGTTCGATGCGTCCGGCAAAGACGTGATCCGCGAATCGAGCGGAATTTCCTCGCGTTCGGCATAGGCGCGTTCCTGAATTTTCTTGCGCAGCGCGTTCACGCGATCCTGCGGATAAGGATGCGTTGCGAAAAAATAGGCCATGCGGCCAAGCTTTTCTTGATCCGCCAGCGATTGGAAAAAGTCCGTCGCCCCGCCGATATGCCCGTATCGCCGGTTGAGCAAATCGAGCGCGAACAGGTCGGCATCCGTTTCCTGACGCTGCGAAAATTTCATGTCCACGCTGACGAGCGAGCCGAGAATAAATTTCGTGATATGGCTGTCCACGCCGACGAGCAGCGTCGAAATCGCGGAAAGCGCCAACCCGCGCCCCAAGCCTTTCAGATGGTCGCGGTGGGCGAAATGTCCCAATTCATGGGCTAAGATGAACGCAAGTTCATTCTCCGAATGCAGTTCTTTGAGCAGGCCGGACAAGACGAAGATGTAGCCGCCCGGCAGCGCCATGGCGTTCGCCTCCGCCGACGGAATGACGATCACTCGGTATTTGCCCGCCGAAAGCGGCGTCATGGGCAAAAACCGGTCAACAAGCTCCTGAAGCGCGGCGTCCGCTTCGGTGGGCGCGCGGCCTTCCAGCGAGGCCGACACGAGAAAGCCGAGATGATGTTCGAGTTCCGGCGGCATTTTCTGGACGATGACGTTGACCGCTAACCCTAACGCGATGTACGCCGCGACAGCGAGGCCAATCAAGCCGCCCAACAGCAGAAAAAGCTCGCCTAACGCGGACGTATGCGGAATGTTCACGTTGTCTTCCGGCGTTTCTTCAACCAATTTAGGAGTATATTTCATACGTAGTTGACGAGGCATTCCCCTCTTGAGAGGAACAAGGGGGGGGCGGTTCATGCGTCCTTCTACCCACCCCTTCCCCCTCCCAAGAGGGGAATCATACGATTCTACATCGGCACGATGCGGCAGACCGCGCCGGTTTTTTCAAAGGCTGTTTTATATTTTTGCGCGGTCGGCGCGTCCAGATCGCCTTTAATCGTGACGGGGCGGCCGCTGAAGAGATGATCGCATTTTTCCACCGGCGTTTTATACAACGCGGCGACGTTTGCCTTTACCGCGTCGAGTTCCCGCCCCGGCGCAATTTCGCCCGAAAAGACGACGTTATAGCGCGACGGCGCCGCGGCCGAAACAACGGTTGGAGCAGGCCGCGCAGCGGCGGCAGACAGCGATTTTTTTGCTTGCGGCTCGCCTGCCGCATATTTAACCGCCGTGCCATACGCGATGACTTCGATGGACGAGACCGTATTTTTCGCGCCGTCATTCATGGTTGACGTTTCCAAGCGCATGTTGAGAATAATATCCGCGCGTTTCGCCTGCTCTTTCATCCGCAGAATCGCCTCGCGCCGCGCCCGGTCAACCAACGATTCATACGCTCCCATGCGCCCGCCGAAAAAATTGCGCAGCCCGGCGACGAACCGCTTGAAATAGTCCACCGAAATCACGACGCTGCCGCTGACCAAGTTCGCTTCCGCGACAGATCGCTCATCGTCCGCGCGTTTTAAAGTGACGGCGGGCAGGTTCACAAATTCCCGTTCGCGCGCGAGAATAGACTGATAATGCCGTTTCTCAGCCGATTTTCCCGAAAAATAGCCGATAGTCATCAGCACGAGAAAAATGCCAAAGCTAATGAGTTCTTCCATAATCGTCCTTTCAGGCTATTCGACGCGGACGGCCGTGCCATAGACGTACAGTTCGGCGGCGCCCTGCGCGACGGATGAGGTGGCAAATCTGACGTTCACGACGGCATTTGCGCCTAATTTTTTCGCTTGCTCTACCATGCGATTCGTCGCTTCTTCCCGCGATTCCTGCAACAGTTCCGTATAAGCTTTCAATTCGCCGCCGACGATATTTTTCAGCCCGGCAAGGAAATCTTTGCCGAAATGTTTTGCGCGCACCGTGCTGCCCGATACCAGCCCAAAATGTTCAACAATCTGTTTTCCCGGCACTGTCTCAAGGTTGGTTAACAACATAATTTTTTCCCTCCTGTTGAATGAATAATATGAATCATGGTGGTCAAGACAATCATATTTGCCCCCTTATGTAGAGACGCGCGGCCGCGCGTCTCCACAAAGCACAGCATCAATAGAAATCATGTTTTGAACACGCCGACGGCTTCCTGCAATTGACCGGCTAACCGGCCTAATTCTTCTGCGGCAAGCTGCACTTCCCCCGCTTGATTCGACGATTCCTTCACCACGATGGAAATTTCGTTCATGGTCTGCGTGATGTCGTCGCTCCCTTTTGCCACGTTTGTCACGTTTTTGGAAATTTCATTCGCCACCATCGCCTGCTCTTCGACGGAACTGGCGATGGACGAGGAAATGCGATGCACGTGTTCCGTAATGGTGGAAATCTCCGTAATCGCCTCGACGGCCTGCGTCGCGCCTTGCTGAACCGCGTCAATCTTGCGGGCGATGTCACCGGCGGACGCTGCGATTTGGCGCGACAAATCTTTCACTTCACCGGCGACGACCGCAAAGCCTTTCCCCGTATCGCCCGCGCGCGCCGCCTCAATCGTCGCGTTCAACGCCAGCAGATTGGTTTGCTGCGTAATCGTTGTGATGACCTTCGTGATTTCGCCGATTTGCTTGGTATGCCCATCTAATTCGGTCATTGTGGCGTCGGCGGCATTCGCCATCTGCACCGCCGTCGTCACGATATTTTTCACCTCCGTGATGCTCTGGGCGATTTCGCGGATGCTGGCGGCTAATTGCTCGATGGCGGCGGAAATTTCGTTCACGTGCTGGTTGACTTGCAAACTGCTGGACGAGATGGAATGCACTTGCTGCGAGGTTTGCTCCGCGCCGGACGCCATTTTGCTGCTGATGACCGTCAAGGCGTCGGAAGAGGCGCGCAGCCGGTCGGCTTCGCCAATCACCGCCGCGACGCTGTGGCGCAGCCGCTTCATGTTTTGAAATGCCGTGCCTAACACGTCATTCTCGGATTTCGGCTGAATGTCGCGGCTGAGATTGCCGTTGGCGATCTCGGTGGCGACGGCAGCCATTTCGCGGAGATATTCGGACATCTGCTGGAAGGCTTTGCCTAAAATGTCATGCTTCGATTTCGGGGTGATTTCGTGCAGCAGATCGCCGTTCGAAATGCGCGTGGCGATATTGGTAATCGTTTGAATATAGCTGATCATCGTTTTGAAGGCTTGCGTAAACACGCCGATTTCATTGCGCGACGCGATCATCGGCAATTGAATGTGAAAGTTGCCTTCGGCGATTTGGCCGGCGATTCTGGTCAGCGCGACGAGCGGCGTCGTGACGTTTCGCCTCACCAGCGTGACGATCAGCAGGCTTTCCACCGCCACGACAAACAGAAAGCTCACCACGATGCCGATGATGACTCGTTGAATTTCGTCATGCACCATCTGCCGGGAAAAGGTCACTTCCAGCGTGCCAAGCGGGGTATCATGAACCTTGAGGACGTTGGGCAGCGTGAGGACGTTCTGCCACGCAGGCGGCTCACCGGAGCGTTGCAGTAGATTGACCGGCGCGTCGCTGCCGGGCAATTTCCCCCAGAAATGCGTGATCGCGTCGTTTTCGAGAATCTTGATGGCGACAATATCGCGCGCGTTCAGATACGAAAGCAGCACTGCGTCAATCCGTTCAAGCTCCAGATTGAACAGGAGATCGCCAAAAATAACCAGCATTGGCGCGACGGCATTCCGCTCTTTATCGTCAAGGTAGGCGGTATATTTTTTTTGCTGCTCCATAACGGCAATGATGCCTAACACGGTCATTACGAGCAGCAATGCGGCGGCGATCTGCATGACAAGCTTTGTTCCGAGGCTATTCATCTGTTCTCATGTTCTCCGAAAAAATATTTATCAACTGCAGTTTTTTAACGCCGAAGGCGTGACATGTTTGTAGCAAGACGATGCCAGCAGAACGAATGAACGCCGAAGGCGTGTCATGTTTTTCACCTGCCGCATCATGTCACGCCTTTGGCGTTCGATGTGTATGGCAGCGTCGTGTTTTCTACAATCATCACACCCCTTCGGGGTTGTGAAAAATCGTCGAATGCGTAACATGGAGTTTTCAGTATTGCTCCCATGTAAACCCTGAAAAAATTTTTTTATGATCAGACTGAATTCGTTGTCTG
>CAZCGG010000267.1:0-5803 GCA_964498135.1 uncultured Candidatus Moduliflexus sp. | reverse complement strand
TTCTTGGCGTTCTGGATTTACCAAATGATTCCTTGGCGCTACATGCAGATTGGAAAACCAACGGCCGCGGGGCAGGAACAGGCGAAGCGCGTGATTTTAGATGCGCCGGAAACGCCGGAAGGCGCCGCCGCGCAGGATGATGCGATTCATGCGCAACCGACGCCGGAAGCGAATAAACAAGCGACTCCGGCAGCCTCTCCGACGCCGACCGTGAAAAAAAAAGCCGTTTCCACTGAATCCGTGAACGCGGCGTCTTCCATGAAAACGCAGAAGACGCCCGTTCTCGCGGCGAAATCGACGAACATTGCGTAACAGGCTGCGCGTCGGCTTCAACTCAACTTCTCGCCATTCGGATTTACGCTTGCGAACGATACGCCTTTAGCAAATCCTCAAACGCCGCATTATCAACCACCTTTTCATAGTAATCAATGCACCGCCGCACGTATTTCCGCTTCATCGCGTAGGTATCCGGGAAAAAACAACGCTTGAACCCGTAAATAATCGTATGCTTGAAGTTTGCCGCGTCAAAAGGGAAATGCTTCAACGCCAGCAAAATTTCGTTCGTCACGCTCGTTTTGCTGACCGTCCGGTTATCCGTGCAGAAGGTCGTGCTTAATTCCCGCGCCATCATGTGCCGGAAGGCGTGATTGCCGAGCGCGCCGATGGACGGATTCGTCTGCATGTTGCTCGTCAAGCAGACTTCGATAGTGATGCGGTGCTGCGCGATATATTCGCAAAGCGCCTCAATGTAGGCTTGTTTATCAATGACTTTCTCGTCATCGAGCTTGGCGGCGTCGAACAGATAATAGCCGTGACCGAGCCGGTCGGCGTGAAGTTCCGTAATCGCCTGAAAGATGGACTGCGCGCCATACGCTTCCCCCGCGTGAACCGTTTTCGACATGAAATTTTCATGCGTATGCTGGAACGCCCGCCAATGATCTCGCGCCGGAAAGCCTTTTTCCGCGCCCGCCAAATCGAAGCCGACAATCGGAATGCCGAATTCGTCCCGAATTCGCACCGCGCCTTGCGCCAATTCATACGACGCTAATTTGCGGATGCTTTTCATGTCGGAATAAGCGTGCGCGCTGATAAATTGATCGAAATACTCCGAGGTGTGCTTCGAAAATGAGCGCATCGCGCAGACGATGATGCCGTAATAAAACGGCGGCTCTGCGCCGCTTCGCACTTCCGGGCGTTGATTAAATTCCTGCTGCGCTCGCCGCAAGCCGTTATTCACGCTATCCAGCACCACGCGCATGTCCATGTGCTTGTTGATATGCAACTGCGGCGCAAAACGGATTTCAATGTAGCGCACGCCCTCGTTTTGGTTGTCTTGCGCTAATTCGTAGGCAATGCGCTCGAGATTTTCCGGCGTTTGCATGACGGCGCAGGAATAGGCGAACGTGGTCAAATATTCTTCAAGATTCTGGTATTGGTTTTTGAACACCAATTCTTCCAGCCCTTCCGCCGTGTAACTCGGAAGCACGATGCCGTCCCGCTTGCCGATGTCGGCAATCGTGCCGAGCCGGATCGAGCCGTCTAAATGCAAATGCAGGTCGGTTTTCGGAATTTTGCGAATCAGCGCCTCTAAATCTTGATGCGCCGCGTGTCCTTGAGATTTTTTCATTGGTTTTCCTCCCATTTATGTTGTAGTGACAGAACTTGCGTCATGTCATTCGCGCTTCGACAAACTCAGCGCGAACGGAATAGAAACAGAGGTTTCAACCTCTGGAAAATTTTGCATGAACTTATCATACATCATGCGGCTTGCTGGGGGAATTGTCAAGAGGGCATCCATGATTTTACCGCGTCGCTGAATCCGTCGGCATCGTTCGACGCGACGGACGGATAGAGGGCTTTCAACTCTGCCGGGGCGTTGGCGACGACCACGCTGACGCCGCCCCATTCGAGCAGCGCGCAATCATTGTAATCATTGCCGACGGCAAGCGAGGCGGCCTGCGGAATCTGATGCCGCGCCGCGATCCATGCGCTGGCGTCCGCTTTGGAGACATGCGGCGGAAAGATTTCCATCCAGAAGGATTCGCCGTCAAACGGCGAAGTGGCGCGCACGACGGTCAACGGCGCGAGCAGCGGCGCGACGCGCTCATAGAAGGCCAAGCCGGACGCGGCGGGTTCGATGGCGACGAATTGGCAGGCGCGTTCGGGCGCGGCGGCGGACGCATCGAACGGCGCGGCGAAATCACGATACCATTCGCGCCGTCGCTGAAAATCGGGATTCGCCTTGCCGCTGGCGCGATACCAAAAGCGGTGATTGTCGGGAATCGGCTCGTGCAGCATGAAATCGGCGTCGTGCGCGAGAAGCGCCTGAATCGCGCGCTGAATGTCCGGCGCCGCAAGATGATGCGCGAGCAGCAAGCGCTGGCTCGGCCATGCTAAAATTCCCGCGCCCGAAGAAAAGACGAGGTAATCAATCGGGAAATCTGGCGGAAGCACGTGATGCGCAGAATACGGCGAGCGCCCCGTCGCAATCACGCGAATAACGCCCTGCCGCCCAAGCTCGCGCAGCATAGCAAGGTTGGCGGGGCTGCACTGGTGACGCGAATTGAAGAGCGTGCCATCCAAATCGGTCACGACAAGACGCGGCGCGTGAGGAAAGGCGGGTTGAGGCATACAATGGTCAGAACCGGAGTTTCTTGGAGAAATTCCGGTCCTTCGGCGTCATGCTCACAAGGTTTTTGTCCAATTGCCCAACCAAATGCTTGAACAAGGGTAGTTTAAACTCGCGCAGCCCGCGCCGCTGCACGTCATGTTGACGCCCCACGAGCCTGTGCCGCCGGTCGTCGTGGTCAAGGTCGCGCGAAGCGTCGCGGCAACGGAAATCGTTGCGCCGCTCCCTTGCATGGTGATGGGGTTGCTTTGGGTCAGTTGAAATCCGGCGGCGGTCGTCGCGCCGGTAAATTGGGCGTTTCCCGTTGAATCAACCGCCGTCAGCGCCGCGCCGGATTGCGTGACGCTGATGGCATCCGCTAAATCGCCGCTCTCGGCCATCGCGCAGCCATCGTCTAAAATCGAGCCGAAAAATTCCCATGTCCCCGCGACGCTGGCAGTCGTCGGCGCGGTTGGGGAATTGCTGTCGCCGTCGCACGAAACCGCCGCCACAAGCAGCGCGGCAATGAAGGCGTTCATTTTTAATCGTTTCATAAATATTGAATACATACCCCACCCCAACCCCTCCCCTAAATTAAGGGAGGGGAAAATTGTGTGAGCATGTTTCCTTCCCCTAATTTAGGGGAGGGGCTGGGGTGGGGTCAGTTAAATTCGCGGCGCGTCAGCGAACAAACCACTCGACGGTGCGGCGCAAACCGGTATCAAGGTTCACCGTATCGGCGTAATTCAGCAGGCGGCGGGCTTTGGAAATATCGGCTAATGAATGCTTGACATCTCCGGCGCGGGCGGGAAGATACTGCGGCGCAGCCTCTTTGCCGAGCAGCGCGCCGATGCGCCGGGCTAATTCGTTAATCGTGACGCGCTCGCCGCACGCGATATTGATGACTTCTCCGGCGGCGTCCGGCGCGGTTGACGCCGCAATATTGGCCGCTACGACGTTATCAATGTACGTGAAATCTCTGGATTGCTCGCCGTCGCCGTAAATCGTCGGCTGCCAGCCGCTGCGCAGCGCTGTAATGAAACGCGGAATCACGGCGGCGTATTGCGAAGCCGGGTCTTGGCGCAGGCCGAACACGTTGAAATAGCGCAGGCAGACGGTTTCGACGCGGAACATGTTCTGATACACGCGGCAATACAGTTCGCCCGCCGCTTTGTGCGCCGCGTAGGGAGAAAGCGGATTCAACGGCATGTCTTCCCGCTTGGGCAGCGTCGGCGTGTCGCCATAAATCGAAGACGACGAACTGAACACCACGCGCTTCACGCCCTGCTGACGAGCGGCTTCGAGAACGTGCAGCGTCCCGTTGATGTTGATGTCGTTTGAAAGCAGGGGATCCGCGACGGAACGCGGCACGGACGGCAGCGCGCCGAGATGCAGAATGTACTCAACGCCCTGCGCGGCCTGCCGCACGGTCTCGAAATTCCGCAGATCCCCTTCAAATAAGTCAATGTCGACGCGAATGTCCGCGAGATTTTCGCGCTTGCCGGTGAGAAAATTATCCAGCACGCGCACCTGATGCCGCAATTCCAGTAATTTCCGCACGATGTTCGAGCCGATAAAGCCCGCGCCGCCGGTCACAAGATAGTTTGCCATATATGGAGAACGCTGTCAGGCGTTTCTCAAGCGTCTGACAGCTTCGTTTCGTTCATGTTATTCGTCGGGAGAATTTTTGTATTTGATTAGCGTGAGGATGTTCCCTTTTTCGTTGAACCGGACTTCATCCATGCCGATGCTCATGAACAAAATGCCGCGCCCGCTCGGTTTCAGGAAGTTCGCCGGGTCGGTCGGATCCGGCACGGCCTTGACGTCGAAACCCGGCCCTTCGTCCGCCACCACGATTTTAATGCGCTCAACATCAATATGGATGTCAATATAGACTTTTTTGTCTTCCTGAAATTTGTTGCCGTGTTTGATGGCGTTCGTCACGGCCTCGTCCACCGTGACCGGAATTTTATCGTGCAGTTCGGCCTCATCGTAGCCCATTAGTTTCGCGTCGGCGATGATGTTATGCGCGATGCCTTTGATGAATTTCAGTTGGCTGGGAATTTCGATATGAATCGTGCGCTCGGTGAATGGGTTGAGTTCCGCGTTCTCAAGGAAAATTTCCCGTTGTTTCGTGGCGCGCCACATGACCGACAGGATTTCCTCAGAATTCGGCGGTTTATGCAGGAAGTTATTGGCGCCGAGGTTCAGGGCTTCGATGGCCGTGTCCACGTTCGCGTCGCTCGTCAACACCACGACAATCGTGTCCCGGTTCAGCGCGCGGACTTTTTTGAGTAAGTCCAGCCCGCTCATGCGCGGCATTACCACGTCGGTCATCACGATGTCGAACGAACGGTTTTCCGCCACCGCCTGCCGGAAGAGTTCCATCCCGGATTCCCCGTCATTGGCTACAATCACCTCATAATCTTCCGGCTCCAATAAATTCCGCAGGAAGATTTGCATGGTTTTGCTATCTTCGACCACCAGCACCCGTACTTTTTTCATGCGTCTTTCGAATCCTGTCTGAGAAAAGGAACATTCTGCGTCAGCCGTGTCGCGTAAATTTACTTTTTTGACATCATGAGGACATCAAAATGGAAAAATTAAGTCAAGTTTTTTTCTCGTTCTCGATAATTTTGCGCGGCGCGCGAGGGGGCGGCGCGGTTCAAGCATAGGGCGCGTCTTGAGTTGCGGCGAAACGTCGCGTCGCGGTCACTTGCTAATTACGCACCGGCGGACAGCCGTGTCCGCCACCGCGCCAAAGGCGGCAATCACGAACGGCGCGCCGACGACGACATCTTCGGCGAACAAGGCTGTTCGCCGGTACGTAAACAATAATGAGAACGACAAGGCACCCGCACATTACGCCATGCGCATAGCATCTTACCTCACCGCCGCAATCACTTCGTCAATGATATACGCTTCAACATGATATTTTTCCAAAATGGATTTCGCCTGTTCTTTCGTCTGTTTTCGGCGAAATTCCTCAAGGTCGCGGCGCAGTCCGTTGCCAATATACAACTGGATTAAGGCTTCGGCATTCGACATGGCTTTCGCTTGCGCGATGTTCTCAAAATCATGCAACACGTCCACCGGCATCTTGAGCGTGATGGTCGTTGTCGGCCTATCGTTCGTGAACTGCATTGGTTTTTTCATAGCGTCTTTGCTCCTCTTTGGTCGCTTTTCGCGCTGAAA
>CAZCGG010000266.1:2289-5809 GCA_964498135.1 uncultured Candidatus Moduliflexus sp. | reverse complement strand
CGAGTTGAGCATTGATTTCGGCTTCTATCGCTATGATTTCGGCGATCTGCCGGATGGCGCAGGAGCGTATGAAACGCTGCTGACGAACGGGGCGCATCATGCGTTAGACGGCGAAACGTTCCTTGGCGGCGGCGTGGATGCCGAAACGGACGGACAGCCCAATCTCATCGCAACGGGCGACGGCAGCGACGAAGACGGCGTAGTCTTTTTGACGCCGATGATGCCGGGCGAAACGTGTCGAATTCAGGTTGAAGCGTCGCCATCGGGCGGCTATCTGAACGCGTGGATTGATTTCGACGGTGACGGCGTGTTGGATAAATTAACGCTGAACAACACGGCGAGCGGCGCAACCGCGACTGACAATCTGCCGTTAAATGGCGGGACGCAGATTCTCGAATTTACCGCGCCCAATACGCCGGACATGCTTGCGACGACGCTCTATTCGCGCTTCCGATTTACCAAAAATGAAGCTGACGGCGGCGACACGCCGGACGGGTTGGCGCGGAGCGGCGAAGTCGAAGATTACGCGCTCGGCAGCATCGGCAGCCGGTTGTGGCGCGATAACGGCGAAGGCGGCGGCGGCAATAATAACGGCGCGCAGGATGACGGCGAACATGGCTTGCCGGGCGCGACGGTCGAATTGTATCAAGATACGGACGGCGATGGCAAACCGGACGGCGCGGCGATTGCGACCACGACGACGGACGCGAGCGGCGATTACCGCTTTACCGGCTTGCCGGAAGGCAATTATGTTGTGTATCTCCCGCCGGATAATTTTAAGAGCGGCGGCGCACTGGAAAATCTGTATTCGTCATCGGGAAACCAGAATCCGAATGCGGATCATCAGGATCAAATGGATACCGGATTGGATGACGATTATCCGTATCAAAACGGTATTTTCTCGCCGTCAATCACCCTTGCATTGGGAACAGAGCCGACGAATGAGCTTGAAGATCAGGGCAAACCGGATGCCAATTCGAATTTGACGGTAGATTTCGGCTTCATCCGCCTTGATTTCGGCGATCTGCCAGATGATTATTCCACGAGCATGTCCACCAATGGGCCGCGCCATTTGATTGATGTGAATCCGGCCACTGGCGAGGGAACATTCCTCGGCGCGGGCGTGGACGCCGAGAGTGACGGCAAGCCGACGGCGACGGCGGAAGGCGATGATCAGACGTTCAAGGATGACGAAGACGGCGTGACATTCCTGACGCCGATCATGCCCGGCCAGCCGTTCCAGGTGGAAGTGACCGCAAACACTGACGGAGCGACGGGCTATTTGACCGCGTGGATCGATTTCAACGGCGATGGCGACTTTAACGATGACAGCGAATTTTTGACTGCGCTGGAGGCGGAACGGTTTACAGGAACGGAAACTAAAACATTGACCTTTAACGCACCAGAATCGTCCGTGCCGTTTGCTTCGACAATTTATGCCCGTTTCCGGTTCACGACCGAAGAAGGCGGAATTCAAACGCCGGACGGCGTCCTTGCAAGCGGCGAAGCCCCGAACGGCGAAGTCGAAGATTACGCGCTGCTCAGCCTCGGCAACCGCGTCTGGCTGGATAACGGCGCGAACGGCGGCGCGGCGGATGACGGCAAGCAGAACGGCGGCGAAAAGGGCGTGGCGGGCGTGACGGTCGAACTGTATCGCGCCGGAGATACGCCGGGCGTGGACGCGCCGATTGCGACGACGATCACGGCTCAGAACGGGAATTATCTGTTTACCGGCCTGTCCGAAGGCGACTATTTCGTCCATATTCCGGCCAGCCAATTCGGCGGCGGCAAGCCGCTTTCCGGCTTGGTTTCGTCGCTTGGGAATGGCCTGCCAAACAGCGACCGCGACCAGAACGCGGATGAAAACGGCATTGACACGCCGAATCTGGCGACAAAGGGCATGTCGTCCGGCGTGGTGACGCTGTCGCTCGGCGATGAGCCGACCGGCGAAGACGGCGACGCAAACTCGAACCTGACGATTGATTTTGGCTTCTTGGCATTGGCGTCGCTCGGCGATTACGTCTGGTCGGACAATAACGGCAACGGCGCGCAAGATGCCGGCGAGCCGCCGATTCCGGGCGTAGTGGTCAATCTGTACACTCAAGGCGGCGCGCTGATTGCCACGACGACAACGGACGCGAGCGGGCATTATCTGTTCGATGGCTTGCGCCCCGGCAGTTATCTCGTGGAGTTCATTCCGCCGGACGGCTACGATTTCAGCCCGCAAGACCGCGGCGGCAATGACGCGGCGGACAGCGACGCGAATCCGCAGACCGGCAGAACCGCCGTGATGAACTTGGCGGCGGGCGAGCATGACATGACGTGGGATGCCGGATTGATGCCGTTGGCGGACATCGGGGATCGCGTCTGGATTGATGAAAATAAAAACGGCGCGCAGGATGCCGGAGAGCCGGGCGCGCCGGACGTGACGGTCAATCTGTACAATGAAGACGGAACGCTCGCGCGGATGACAACGACCGACGCGAACGGGAATTATCTGTTTGAAGACGTGCCGCCGGGAAACTATTATATCGAATTCATCCTGCCGGACGGCTATGAATTGACGATGCCGGACAACGGCGACAACGATAACGACAGCGACGCCGCGCCGAATTCAGGCCGAACCGTTATCTTGACGATGTCGGGCGTGGATGATTTGACGTGGGATGCCGGACTGTTCCGGCCGGAAAAAGAGCCGGGCGCGAAACCGGAGGCGACGCCAACGCCAACGCCGACATTGACGCCGAAAACGACGCCGAATCCAGATGCGACGCCGACGCCCGCCATGACGCCGACGCCGGGAACAACGGATGTCGCCGCGCTGCGCATCGAAAAATCGGCGGACAGAAGCTCGACGGCTCGCGGCGGAATCGTCCAATATACGGTGATTGTGAGCAACGACAGCGATGAGCCGGTGTTTGGCGTGACGGTGCAAGACACGCTGCCGCAAGGCTTCTCGTATCATTCGGGCAGCGCGACGCTTGACGGCGGCAGCGCGGGCGATCCGGCGCAGCGCGGCGGCGCGTTGACGTTCACGATTGGCCGCGTTCCGGCGAATGGCGCGGTCACGCTGACGTATGTGGCGACTGTCGCGCTTGACGCGAACGACGGAGGGTATGAAAACGTCGCCGTGATTGTCGGCGGCGGCGAAGCCACGGCGGCCGTGCAGGTGAGCGGCGACTTGAGCGGCGGCGTTCGCTTTGGCAAGCGGCGCGAGGAGATTTCCATGAGAAAGCCGTGCGTCGTCGTTCCGGCGGAGCTTGAAAAGCCGTGGTTCGTGACGGATATGGCGATGTACGCGGCGTCGGAACTGTACGATGCCAGCCAGCCGTTTATTCGCTGGTCGGAATCGCATGGGCTGACGGTGGATGAGCAATTCCTCGCGCCGACCGGCGTGAGGGAATTCGGCGCGGAAGCCCTGCAATTCTCGCAGGAGAACATCTCGACCGTGCTGATGAATTCCGGCATCGGGCTGCATTTGAAATACGCGCCGTTCATCGCGGCGGGCGCGCAGGCGAAA
>CAZCGG010000266.1:0-2189 GCA_964498135.1 uncultured Candidatus Moduliflexus sp. | reverse complement strand
AATAAATTGTACGTGATGGCGAACGCGCTGCTGCGCGACGCGAACACCGACGCGGGCGAGCCGGTGCGGTACTTCCCGTATCGCCTGACCGTCGCGCCGTCCACGCTGGCGGACGCGCAGCCGGGCGTGGAAATCGCGGACGGCAGAAGCCGCCTGTTCGATCAATTGTCGCTGCTGTGGGGCTTGAGCGACGTGATGCTGCTGATGGAGCGCGACGGCGCGGCGCGGGCGATTTTCACGCAGGACGCGCTGGCGCCGGATGTGGATTGGGCGTCGCTGCCGCAGCGTTTCGACGTGAAATTGACCGGATTGACGCCGGAAAGCGTTCACGCGCTTGCCAAGCGGCTGGCCGAAATTGTGTTTGAAACGATGCGGACGCTGCATTACGATGGCGCGGCGCGGACGCTGATTGATGAAGCGTGGCCGAACGCGGGCGATGCGCAAGACCGCGCGAGCCGCAAAGAGGTTTCGACGATGACGCTCGGCTTGGCGGTGACGGCCTTGGCGCGGTATCACGCGGCGCAGCATGGCGACGCGCAGGCGCAAGCGGCCATTTTGAGCCTGACGCGGGCGGCGGCGGATTATTTGGCGGACGAATTGCGCGATCAGGAACACGGCGGCTTCTTTGCCGGAAAGCGTCTGGACGGCGAGAATTCGGGCGGCCGGACGAAATCGCTGCAAGCGCAGATGGCGGGCATTCGCGGCCTGTTGGCGGCGTTCGATTTGACGCAAGACGAGCGGTATCGCGCGGCGGCGTTCGCGGCGTATAAATTTGCCGAAAACGCTCTCTGGAACGGCGATCTCGAAGTTTATAAAGACCGCGAATCGCGTGGATTGTACGCGTACACGCCGCTTGATCTCGGCGCGACGGTCGGCGCGCTGCGGGAATTGATTTATCACAGCGGCGACGCGCGGCAGACGCTCGAAATGATGACGCGCATGAAGGCGTTCGTCAAGCAGATTGCGAAACACGCGGGCTTGCAGTTGAGTCAGGCGTTGACCGGCAGCGCGGAATACCTGATTCCAGAGGATAACGTCAGCGCGATCCGCACGGCGCAGGTGTTCGACAGCCCGTTCGGGCTTGCGCCGGTGTTGGCGGCGGAAATTGCGCTGAACAGCGACGCGATTGCCGCGCTGCGCGCGAAACGCCCGACGGATTCATGCGAACAGGCGCGGAACGCGATGCGGAGCGTTTATTATTACACTGACCTTGGCATGTACGCGGCGTCGGAATTTGCCCTGAAAGCGGTCGAACCGGCGGGAACGAGGCCGGCGGCTGGCGCGCAGATCGGCGAACGCAACCGCAACCCGGAATTGTTGAATCTCGGCGCGTTAGAGCGGACAGCCCGCCAAGCGGCGGATTTCTCGGATTACAACCTCGCGCATGTGCAGACGAAATCGGCGCTCGGCGTCGCGCTGAAATATGCGCCGCTTATCCAAAAACAGGCGCAGGCGGCGGGCGTCAGCGCGGACGAGTATGTCAAAAAGCTGCTGGCGCAATACGCCGAATTGAGCGGATTGAAGGCGATTCCGGCGAATCTGCTGCCGATCTTCCTCGAATTTGAGGGCGGCGTGCCGGAAATCGAGTACGGCAAAGGCTCGGAGCGGTGGCTGGACGGGAACATGGACAAATCCCTGATTCCGTCCGCGCTTGGGCAGACGCTGCGGCGGCAGGCGCTGTGGCTGAAAGACGCGCTGGCAGTTCGGCACGACGCGCAGAATCGCGCGGCCGCGAACGGCGCGTATCTCGGGCGAAACGCGGAAGAGGGCTTCTTGGCCTTATTGATTGCGCAGGAGGCCGCGAACAAGGTCGCGTTCCTGCACGACGCGCTGCGCGTGAAGCTTGAGGCCGAAGGCGCGTCAACGCCGTCCGGCTATTATTTCCCGCACCGCGTTGAGGTGGATTTCGACGGCGACGAGCCGAAGCGGTACAATGTTGAGGATCGGTCGAGCGTGTTGTTCGATCAAACGTCGCTGCTGTGGGGCTTGAGCGAATTTTACGGATTGATGGCGAACGCGCCGCAAGCGGAGTTGTTTGGCGATGGCAAGCTGATTTCCGGCGATTTCAAGCGCATGACCGGCGAGTTGATCGCGCTGCTGCTGGACAATCTGGAGGCGTTGCATTGGAACGCGGCGCATCAGACGTTCTACGAAGTCCGCGCGCTCGATGGCGCGGCGGATGCGCCGAA
>CAZCGG010000265.1:0-5815 GCA_964498135.1 uncultured Candidatus Moduliflexus sp. | reverse complement strand
GGCTTTCGCCTGCAATTCGTCGAAATTTACAATTGGGGCACGTTCGATAAAAAAATCTGGCGGCTTGCGCCGGATGGCAAGCATTCGCTGCTGACCGGCGCGAACGGCTCCGGCAAAACAACGCTCGTGGACGCGCTGCTGACGCTGCTCGTTCCATCTGGCAAGCGATTTTACAACCAATCTTCCGGCGCGAACACACGGCGCGAGCGCGACGAACGCTCCTACTGCCTCGGCGCGTATGGCAACATTCAGGCCGAAAACAAGGCCGCCGCGACGCAATATCTCCGCACGAAAGGCGACTATTCGATTCTGCTCGGCTGCTTCCGCGATCAGGCGTCAAATCAGGCCGTCACGCTCGCGCAGGTGCGCTGGTTCAGCAGCGACGACCTCAAGCGCGTCTATATTTTCTCGCCGAACGAATTGACCATCAAAGCGCATTTCATTCCGCTCGATCCGGGCGGCGAATGGCGGCGGCGGCTCCGAAACGTCGGGCGCACGGAACTGTTCGACACATTCACGCATTATTGCCAAAAATTTTCTAAAACATTCGGCTTTAAATCCGAAAAGGCGTTAAGTCTCTTCGCCCATACTGTCGGCATCAAAGTGCTGGGCAACCTCAACGAATTCATTCGCGAAAACATGCTGGAAGAAATGGACGTGGATGAGGAATTCAAGAAATTGCGCGAGCATTACGACAACCTGCTTTCCGTGCATAACGCCATCGAAAAGGCCAAAGAGCAGTTGACCTATTTAGAACCGATTATGGAGGAAGGCCGCGCATATCAGGCGGTCGAGGCGAACATCCGCGAGATTGAAGAAACGCTCGACATCGTTCCCGCGTATTTTTCGCGACAGAAAATCGGCTTGATTGACGAGGCAGCGCGGCGCAAAGAGGACGATTTGGCGCAGGTGGAGCATCAGATGCAGGCGCTCAGAAGCGAAATCGCCCAGCTTGAGGCGCAGCGCACGAACATCGAAATCGCCATCAGCAAGGACGAAACCGGCGAGCAGGTGCGCAACATCGAACGCGACATCGCCGCGCTCGGCAAAGAACGCGACGCGAAGCAGGCGAAAGCGCGGGAATACGCCATGATTGCGGAGATGCTCGGCTATCAGCCGCACCCGGACGAAACGGGCTTTTACGAAAATATGCGCAAGGCCAAAGCGCAAAAGCAGGCGATTGAGCAGCAAATGCCGGTTTTGCAGGAGCAGTGGTCGGATCAGCGCGGGCAGCTTCAGGCGCAGAAGCGCGAAAGTCAGGCGATTCTGGATGAAATCCGCTCGCTCGAAGGCCGGAAAAATCAGATTCCGCTCAAAAATATTTCCATCCGCAAAGGGATTCTCGACCACATCAACGCGACCGAGGAAGAATTGCCGTTCATCGGCGAATTGATGAAGATAAAATCGTCGGAAAAGGCGTGGGAAAGCGCGATTGAGCGGCTGCTGCACAATTTCGCGCTGATTCTGCTCGTGCCGAACCAATATTACCGCGCCGTCAACCAATACGTCAACTCGACCGATTTGATGGGGCGTTTGGTCTATTATCGCGTTGACCTGAACCAGAGTGAATTCACGGAGCGCGGCGACCACCCGGACAGCCTCGTCAACAAGCTTGAAATCGCGCCGCATTCGGCGTATCACGACTGGGTGGCGATCCAACTCCGCAAAACGTACAACTACGTTTGCGCCGAGCGGCTCGATGAATTTCAGCGTTACGAAAAAGCGATGACGAAAGAGGGCTTGGTGAAAACGCACGACCGGCACGAAAAAGATGACCGGATTCAGGCCGTGCAGCAGGGGAATTTCGTGTTAGGCTGGGATAACGCGGAGAAAATCGCGGCGATGCAGGCGCAGCGCCGAGACATCGAGCGGCGCATGAACGGCGCGGCGACGCGCATCCGCGAAATCGAGCGCGAGCGAGAAGACCGCTCCATCACGCGCGACGTGCTGAACAAGCTCCTCAGTTTTGCGGATTATCACGAGATTGACTGGCAGAAGCTTGTGCTGAAAATCCAGCAGCTTTTCGACGAGCAGCAGGATTTGAAAGAGAGTTCAGACCAATTGCAGAAATTGGAAGATCAATTGCAGCGCGTCAAGGACGCAATCGCCGCGAAAAAGCAGGATGAGGACGCGCTGGCCGAGCGCCGCGCCAACCTCAAGCGCGACGCGCAGGAATTTCAGCAGCAGCGCGCCGAAAAACAGGCGGTGTTAGCGGCGTACAATCACTTGAACCTTGACTGGTATTTTCAAAAGCTCGCGCCGTACCTCGAAAGCGTGAAACAGCCGTTGACGCTTGAGACGGTGGACGCGGCGGCGGCGAGCGCGCGGGACGGCGTGTATCGCGCCCTGCGCGACGCGCGGCAGGAACTTTCGCGGATCGAAATTGGGCTTGTGCGGAAAATGCACCTGTTCAAAACGCCGCCCGAAGAGGTGACGCAGAAATATCCGAGTTGGACGGCGGACACGATGGATTTGCAGGATGCGCCGGAGTTTCTCGGCGAATACGCCGCGCTCTATCTGCGCCTGAAAGACGAGGATTTGCCGCGTCATGAGCAGCGTTTCAAAACGTGGCTCAACGAGCGCGTCATCGTCAATTTCGCCAGCTTCGAAACGTCGCTGGACAAGCAGTTCAAGGCGATCAAGGCGAGCCTGCAAGAGTTGAACGACTCGCTGAAGCAGATTGAATTTCACGCCGCGCCGCCGACGTACATTCAGATTGATTCCAAAGACATCCGCGATCACGGCGACACGGGCGTGACGATGTTCCGGCAGTCGCTGCGCGAGGTTTTTTCCAACCTGCACACGTTGCGCGAGCCGCAGGAACTTGAAGCGAGTTTCAAAAAAGTCAAGGCGATTATCGAACGCATGACGACGGACGAGGCGTGGCGGCGGCGCGTCACCGACGTGCGGAATTGGCTCGAATTCGGCGCCATCGAAAAGCACCGGCTCGATGAGTCGCCGAAACGCTACTACGACGATTCGCAGGGGCTTTCCGGCGGCGAAAAGGCCAAGCTCGCCTACACGATTTTGGCGTCAGCGATTGCGTATCAATTCGGCATCAATCAAAAAGGCGAGCAGGCGAGATCGTTCCGGTTCGTCGTCGTGGATGAGGCGTTCAGCAAGGTTGACCCGGAAAACGCGCTCTTTGCGATGGAGTTGTTCAAGCAGTTGAATCTGCAATTGATGGTCGTGACGCCGCTCGACAAAATCAATATCGTGGAAAAATTCATTCATTCCGTGCATTACACGGAGAATAAAAATCGACAGAATTCGGCGGTGTACGACTTGACGATTCAGGAATATTTGGCGCGGAAAGAGGCGTTGAGGACGGGATAACTTGCGTTCAAATTCGAAGCTGTCAGACACGTTGAACGTGTCTGACAGCAGAATATCTTCAGGAATTATTAGACCTCTTGCAGAAGTCGTTCCCCAACAACCCGTTCGCCCTGAGCCTGCCGAAGGGAGCGTTTGACGGTCGTATCTCTCGCAAAATACGCGCTTTGACAGGCTCAGCGCGAACGGAAGAGACTTTTGCAAGAGGTCTATTGATGATTCAGGCGTTGAAAATAGTCGCGCATGATTTGCGCGGCATCAATCTTTTGCAAGCCTTCGTTGAAAATGTTGCGCAGTTGCTCGTTTTCGGGCGAGCGGCGGAAACAGACAAATAATTGCTTTTCTTCCAGCATGTTGGCATTGAACTGAATCACGCCTTTCGCGTCCGCAAGTTTTGCGTCATGTTCAAACAGATATTCCAACACGTGCCGGTCAATAACGGCCAAGCGGATGCGCCGCGCCGCGACTTTGAGAATGTTTGATTCGTCCGCCGTCACCGTTTCTACCTGTAATTCGCCCGCCGTCGCCTTCCGATCAAATGCTTCCGTGTTGACGTAGCCGTTGACCGTGCCAATTGTGATGGCTTTCAAATCATCAAGCGTTTGCCATGCGATAGGATCGTCTTTGCGCTCTAAAAATCCTAACGGACTTGCGCCAATCGTCGCGGAAAAAAGAAATTGCTCCTCGATGGCCTTGGCGTAGTATTCCGGGAAATATCCGGCATACTTGCTTTCGCGCTTCGCATAGTAAATCGCCCGCATCCACGGGAAAAATTCGATGTGCAGCGTATAGCCCATCGCCGCGAACGCTTCCCGCGCCACGACGGCCATTGCGCCCTGTTCAGGGAGCGTTTTGCCGACATAAGGCGGCCATTCCAGCGACGTCACATACACGTCGCGCCCCTCTTCGCCAAATCCAAACGACGCTGCCGATAAAAGCAGAACGCAGAACAGCATGACGCATTTTTCATATTTCATACGACATTCCTCCGAGAAAAGGCCGGGCGCGGTGAGCGTGCCGAATCCTGCATAAGCAGATCAACAGGCTCAAGGCGGAACGGAGCGCGGCATCCATGTTTTAACCATTCGGGTTGTGTTGATAAAAATGCATGCCTGAAAGAATATGCGAAGTTCGGCGGCGGTGTCAAGAACTTTTCTGGGAAAATCGCCAGCGTGAACAACGGCGCACAAAAATATTTCGGCGCGCTTGTAATTTTTTCTTGCGTCTTTACGCAGATTGCATACACTTTCGTTATCATTCACCACGCATTCACGCGGATGTTTACTCAACAGGAGCGAGCCATGAACAATGTCGCAATTTTTTGGGACATCGAAAACGTCAAACCATCATCCACGACGCTTTTCGTGGACGGATTGCTGAATTATGTTGAAGAATTAGGCAAAATGTCCTATTCCGTCGTCGTCGGTGATTGGAGCCACAACATCAACGAGGCGATTCCCCTGCACCTCTCCGAAAACGGTTTTGAACTCATCTACATTCCGCAGCCGAAAGGCAAAGGCAAGCGCAAGAAAAACAGCGCGGACATCATCCTGATTACCAAAGCGACCGAAATGATTTTTCAGCTTCCGCACATCAACACCTACGTCGTCATCACCGGCGATATTGATTTCCGTCCTCTGCTCCAAATTCTGAAAAAACACGGCAAAGAAGTCATCGTGATTTGCGACGCCCGCAACGCATCGGAAAGCCTGCTCGAATACGCCGACGATTACAAAGATTATCGCGGCCTGCTGCCGGATGATGAGAATGAGCCATCTCCGACTGATACGCAGGCGTCCGCCGCCAGCGCGGCCTTATCGAAACGGGAAGCCTTCAAAATTTTGCGTGAATCCGTGTCAGAGATGATTCAGCATAAGAAAATTCCAACGCCGGGATCGGTCAAAGTCCGCATGCGGCTGCTGAATGAGAATTTTCAAGGCACGGTCGAAGGCGTGAAAAAATGGCAGGATTTCATCAATGACGCCGTGAAAAATAACATCATCACCATGCTTGAAGATGACGGCAAGGTGACGCTGAGCCTGCCGACCGGCACGCAGGTTGAGGACGAAATGCCGCGCATTTTCAAGGAATTGCTTTCCATCATCGCGGAGCAGAACGGGAAAGACGAGTGGGTGAAATTCAACAAAATCAACACCATCATGCTTGCCAAAGGGATGAAAATCAAGGAATACAATTATTCGAAGTTCAAAAAGCTGATGATGGACGCCGAAAAGCGCGGGCTGATTGAAACGAAAAACAAAGGGTTTCAGTGGTACGCGAAGGCGAAGTAATTCTCTAAGAGGCTGTTTTAAAAGATCATAAACAACACGGTAGCCCCGCCCCTACGTGGCGGGAATGTGCGCCAATGTGTCCCGCCACGTAGGGGCGGGGCTACTGTGTTGTCCGTTTTATGAGGAACACGTGCACCTTTTAAAACAGTGTCTAAGGACGGCAATTTTCAGGAGCGCGGCGAAGCAGGGGC
>CAZCGG010000264.1:3726-5888 GCA_964498135.1 uncultured Candidatus Moduliflexus sp. | reverse complement strand
TCATTCAGCAATTGCTCAATCACGGCGCGCGCCTGCGCGCTGTTCCAATCGCCGCCGCCCGCCGCCGCCGCAATCCGCCCGCGCCGGTCAAACAGGTAAATCGTCGGAATGCCGCGCACGCGATATTGCTGCGCCACCTGCCCGGCCGCATCTAACAACACCGGAAACGTCATGTTATACGACTTCACAAACGGCTCGACAACTTTTTTCCCCTCTTTATCGGTCGAGACGCCCACCACCACGAACCCGCGCTGCCGATATGCCTCAAATGCGGCTTGAATCGTCGGCATCTCCTCGCGGCAAGGCGGACACCATGTCGCAAAAAAATTGAGCAGCACCACATTTCCCCTGAAATGAGCCAGTTCCATCATATTGCCCGTCAAGGAAGGCAGGGTAAATTCCGTGTTTTCCGCCGAGCGTTCCTGCGGCGGAATCAGTTCAATCGGCGGCGGAAGCAGCACGTTATTTTTGCGGCCTTCCACAAGAAGAATCACGGCTGCCGCGATAATGAAAAATGGCAAGAATTTTTGCCAAGAAAGATTCATATGACGCAACGTCTTCGCAATTCCCCTCTTGGGAGGGGCAAGGGGTGGGGTGCAGCATTCTCAGCGCCTTCGCGTCTGCCACCCACCCCCACCCCTTCCCAAGAGGGGAGTTCGCTATATGGTATCGTTGTCAATCAGGCCGATGCGTCCGCACGGCAAGCACGAACGCCGGATTTTCAACATCCTGCTGCTGCGCGCCACCGCTATTGAAACTGACGTACCAGGCGCGCTGCGGCTCAGATGACGCATCCGCGCTCCAGCACCAGAGCGGCGCGGCGCCGAACAACGGCGATAAATAGAGGCCGTGCTTGGTTTTGCGCGGTTCGAGGAGCGACGCAAGCTCTTCGAGCGTCGGCAGCCGCCAATCCACGAATCCGCCGGATTGCGCCGCGTTCAATTGATCCGCGCAGCGAAACGCTTGACGCCACGCTACCGGCTTTTTCAGGCTGATGGGCTGCCACATCAACTGCGTCGCGTAATCAAGAATCACGGAGGCGCCCTGCGAGACGCTGACGGCGTAATCGTGCCGCAGATCGCCGGTCAGCGAGGGCGACAGGCCGCTTTTTGACCAGTCTGCCGGATGATTCAGGCGCGCCGCTTGAATCAGCGCGACCACCTGCGCGGCGGAAAGCGTCGCCGGTTGAGCGCGCAGCCGAAGAATGCGCAGCGAGGCCGCCGCCGTCGCCGGATTTTCAAGCTCTTTCAGGCGGGCTTCGATGGCTTTGTCGCCGGGCGCGACATGCAGGTAGCGCTCATAAAACACGCGGGCTTTCTGCCTGTTGTCGGCCTGATACGCCACATCCGCCCACTGTTTGTACGTCTTGGCAATCTGCGCGATGCGCTTGCGAGCATGCGCGTTGTCCGGGTCTTCCTGCAACGCCTGCATGTAGAGATCAAACGCATTTTCGCCGGGCGGCGTGGTAAATTGCTGCCGAAGCAGATAATCGTCCGCCCGCGCCAAAAGTTCCTGAATCTTGCCGGAAGACGGGAGTTTCACGCCGGTCGCAGAGACCCAGCCCATTTTCCCGTTCGCCTCAATCCGATACCAACCCGCCTGCTCTTCCAAAATTTCATAGCGTTCGTTCTGGTGAACGATGCCAAGAATCGCATACGCGCGCCCCGGCCCGGAGCGCAGATTCAGCCACTCCCCGGCGATTGTCAGCGCGGCGGCGTCCGCAAGTCCGGCCTGCCCAATGAGCAGGGCAATCAGGCTCAGAAAGCTCCATGAAATTTTTCGAAATGTTGGCATCTTGAAACTCCCCTTTTGGGAGGGGCCGGGGGTGGGTTGGCGCTGAGTTCGCATCACCCACCCCCGGCCCCTCCCAAAAGGGGAATGCGCGGTCGCTGTTTCAATATGGCTGCGTAACATCGAAATTCCGTTTCCTCGCGCGAAAAGCCGCTGAAAATTCACCTTTGATGAAACGTCTCGACAAGCTGCTGCAAATGCGCGGCGACTGAAGAAAGCTCCTGCGCCCCTTGCTGCACGCGCGCGGCCAATTCCGACGATTTCTGCGACGTGACCGCCACGTTCGACATCGAGTTGGTAATGTCTTTGCTGCCGCGCGCGGCGTCTAACATCGAGCCGGAAATCTCATGAATAATCGCGCTCTGCTGCGT
>CAZCGG010000264.1:0-3626 GCA_964498135.1 uncultured Candidatus Moduliflexus sp. | reverse complement strand
GCGAGCAGATTCGTCTGCTGCGCCACGAAATTGATCCCTTCGCTGCTTGTCCCGATTTCTTCGGAATAGGCTTCTAATTGGGCGATAGTGACCTTGGCGGCGTTGGCGAGAGAAACGGCGTTTGCAATAATATTCATCACTTCTTCGATATTTTGCGAAATTTGCTGGATCATGGCGGCAGTTTGCCCCGTTGAATCGGACACCGAGCCGACGTTCTGACTGATGCGTTCGCTGCATGAAGAGGCTTGCGCGACTTGCCGCGACGTTTCGGCCGCGCCGACCGCCATTTCCGCGCTGATGCCCGCCATTCTCGCGGAGGCTTCCCGCACGGTCAGCGCGCTCGCGCCGATTTGGCGCAACAGGTCGCGCAGCGCGTCAAGTTCGGTCGTGCGTTCCTGCACGTTCTGCGCTAATTGCTGGTTCAAGGCCTGCATTTCCTGAATTTTTTTCCGAATTTCATCCCGCATGAACACGAATCCCTGCGCTAACAGCCCGAATTCATCCGAACGCGCCATCCGAATCGTCTGGTTCAAATTGCCGCTTGCCATGTCGGTGGAAACCCGCGCTAAATACAGAATCGGCCCGATAAAGCTCGGCGATAGGATTTTTGACACCACGAACGCGCAAATTGCCAGCCCGATGCCGGACATGGTGATCACGGTGGTCAAAATGCGCTGGATTTCGCGCTGCTCGGTCTTGCGGGAGAGGCTGACCACAATCGCGCCAATCGGCTTGCCGTCCTGATGGAGGACGCACCGCCCTTGATAATATTTTTCATCCAACGTGATTGTCCGAATCGCAGGCGCAAGCCCGGCTTGTTCAAACGGCTCGCAGGCGGCGGGAGGCGTGCCGTCGGGGCGCAGCGCCCTGAGCATCCGCAGCGTGCCGACGCTCAGGGCGTTTCCGGCAAAAATATTGACCTCCGTTTTGCTCAATAACGCATAATCGTCAACGAATTCTTGGACAAGCCAGACATCGCTCACTAACACGCCAACGACCGATTTTCCTCGCAGCAAGGGCGCAACGACGCGCAAACCGACGCGGCGATTTTCTTGAAAGATTGCGGCGCTCATCGTGGCCGGGATTTCTTCGCCATACGCCGCCGACAAGCCCTCCGGCAGATTCAAGTCGGGAATCGGCTGATTTCCGGCTTGCATCAAGGTTAATTGCTGAAAATCGTCTAACGGGAAATAGGCGTCTTTTCCGGCGGCGGACATCACGAAGCCGCCGACGCGCTCCTGCCCGTCCTGACGCTGAAATGCCAGCAGCAAGCGGCGATCCGATCCGTAAAATGCCACCCGATCCGCGCCAATTATCGAGCCGAAATAGCGCAGTTCTTCCGCCCCTTTCGCCAGAGACGAGACGATGAATTGCAGCGACGCCAATTTTTTCGCGTCTTGCTGGTAAAAATACGCTGTCATCGGCAAGCGGGTGTTTTGCTGAAGGAATTCGGCGACGCGCTGCTGATAGCGAGTAAATCGCCCATGCAGATCGGCGCGGATAATATCAAACGCAATCTGAATCCGCTCTTGCGATTCTCGCCGCTTTTCGGTTATGGTCAGCCTGTAATAGGCCGTCGAGAGGCCAACCGCCATTCCGGTGACTAAGACGATGCAAATCGCCAAAAATTTGGTATGAATCGAAATTCTCATAATTCAAGAATTGCAGCCTCATTCGGCGATGTCCCATTTTTCGGCGTGATCAACATAGGGGCCGCCGCCGGGCGCGGGATAATAATGGAAATCTTTCAGCCGGGCGCTAGCGGCGCCGTAGCGCGTCGCCACCCACAAATAGCCAAAGGCGGCCTGCGCATTTTGATAGGCACAATAGGCCATGCGGGCGTTTTTGTAATCTTCCGGGGCAAACGCGGCGTGCATGTTCGCGCTCAGCGTTTCGTAGGCCGGATCGTCAATGCCCCATTCGTTGCCTTTGACATACCAGTCCGTGCCGATGTAATCAACGCCTTCGCCCCAGCCGCGATAGGCGAGGTCAAATTCGCCCTTTTCATGCACGCGTGGCTTCCAGTCGGTGATGCTTAAATAGACCGGCGTGACATTAATGCCAATTTCGGCGAGATTGGCCTGTAGATAGTTCAAGACATCCTTATCAAACTGCGCCGTGTAATACGTCAAAATCTCGAAGGTTTGCCCTTCCAGCGACACGCCGTCAGCGGCGGCGGCGGCAAGCAGTTCGCGGGCTTTTTCAGGATGATAGTCATAGGCGTCCACGTCCGCAGGCCAATACATTGGGTACGGATCGCCGCACGGCACGGCCTGCGCCCCGTCTTTGAAGACATCGCGCAGAATCGTCGCCCGGTCAATGCCGTACAAAATCGCTTGTCGGACGCGCATATCGCGCCAGATCGGGCGGCGATAATTATAATTCAACAAGTTCGTGACAAACGACGAGCCTTCGAAGACCTGAAAATTTGGATTTGCTGCGAACCGCAGCGCCACGTCCGGGGTGACATAGGAAAAATCAATTTCCCCATTTTCTAAGGCCACCGCCGCCGCGTCAACGTCTGGGAAATAGCGATTGACCAATTTATCGAGTTTCGGCTTGCCGTCCCAGTAATACTCGTTCGGTACAAGTTCCATGTACTCGTCCTTTTTATAGGCGCCGAATTTGAACGGCCCCGTGCCAATTGGCCGCGTCCACCACCAATCCGTCGTTCTGACGTCGGCAGGGGTAAAATCTATCGCATGTTTCGGCAGCGCGAACCATAAGCGGCATTCGCCCGGAAAGCGTGGACTCGGCTCGGTCAAGTGGACTTGCAAGGTGAGATCGTCAACGACGACAATCCCCGTAATTTCCAAAGATTTCCCTTCGCGGAATTCGTTATAGCCGACCACTTTGCCCGGAATGCGGAATGGACTTGACATCACCGTGACAACCGCCGGGTTTGCGATAAATTCGGCGGTAAATTTCAAGTCATGCGCGGTAAATGGCGCGCCGTCATGCCATTTCACGCCATTCCGCAGGGTAAACGTCCAGACGGTGTTGTCGGCGTTCGCTTCCCATTTGACGGCTAACGCGCCTTCTGAGGTGTAGCCGGAGTAATCGGCGGTCATCATGACTAACGGCGTGTACATTTTGGAATGCCAGACATAACCCGCCCGGCCTTGATAGAGAATCGCTTGTGGATCGCCGCCAGGCCCGACATCAAAGGCGCCGACCAATATTTTTTCCGCCCAAACCGGCGAGGCCATTATCAACAGCGTGAACACGATGCTTACCTGTTTCAGGAATTGCTGCCGCATGCGAGAATCCTCCCTTGTGTTTATGCGCGTTATTTTTAGGCTGAAATACGCCTACAAGAAACCCCATCACCGTAGAGACGCACGGCCGTGCGTCTCTACGAGAGAAACGATTGAAAAAATCATGCGCTGCACGGCAAGAATCTTTTGGAGGAGTTGCTCATTTGTCAAGGAATAAGCGCATGGAATCTGCCATGCGACCTCCTTTTTTCAACGCGCGCAAGGGAAACGCGCCTCTTTCAATCGGTTGCAGCGATGTCGCGCAAGGCAGTCTTTCAGGGCGACAAGGGCGAATCATGACCTTTTTTCTTGACATCTCCCCCAAAACGTCTATTGTGTTTAACATATTAGACCTCTTGCATACGTCAT
>CAZCGG010000263.1:0-5917 GCA_964498135.1 uncultured Candidatus Moduliflexus sp. | reverse complement strand
TCGTCGAGAATCTGCAAAATATATTGCCTTTCAAAATCCTCTGTCGCGTGCCGCAAGCGTTGTTCGTCCGGCAGCAACGGGATGGGAATCGCTCGCTCTGTCATGATTTCTGGGGTGAATGATGGCTGTCCGCGTCTTTTGAATGTTTTCATGTCACGCCTCCTCAAGATATTTCGCCGCTTTTTCGGGCGAAGTGAAGATGATTTTTTGTCAGTGGTGCGTCAAAAAATGCCTTTTTTAGAAAGCAAAAGATATGCCAAACGGCGCGAGTGATGAAAAACCCTTGAAAATCAAGGCAAGAAGAGATGGGAACGCGGCGAAGAAAAAAAAGATGGGGTATATTTTCCCCCGAATTTGCGAAAAAACGTTTTAAACCCCTGAAAAACCCTTGAAAAATTTAGCAAAGCGACGATTGGGGCGTTTCGTCCCTATATCGGGCTAAATTTCCCCGTTGCGTTTGAGCTTTTTGTACAGCGTTTTGCGATCCACGCCTAATTCTTCGGCGGTTTTTCCCCGATGATTCCCATTCCGCCGCAAACATTGAGCAATGTAGAATTGCTCGAAGGCGCGCGTGGCCTCATCTAACGGAAGACCGGCGCTCAAAAACGGCGGCGCGTCCATCGGCGGCGCGGCGGCGCGATTTCCGACAAATTCCAAGCGGCCGGTCGTCAGATACCGGATCACTTCATTATGCAATTCGCGCACGTTGCCCGGCCAATCGTACTGGTAAAATTGTTCGAGAATCTGCGCCGGAAACTGCTGATACGCCTGCTGTTCGCGCGGCTGCTCCAGAAAATGATCCACTAATAACGGAATATCTTCCCGATGCTCGCGCAACGGCGGCAATTTGATGATCAGCACGTGAATGCGATGAAAGAAATCTTCGCGCACGAATCCGTTGCGCATCATGGCGAGCAGTTCGCGGTTGGTCGCCGCGATAATCCGCACGTCGGCGCGGCGGCTGCTTGACGCGCCTATCGGCGTATAGATTTTGTCGTTCAGCACCCGGAGCAGCTTCGCCTGCATGAATAGGGTGAATTCGCCCACTTCATCGAGAAACAGCGTGCCGCCCTGCGCTTGCTCAAAAAACCCGATGGCATCCCGTTCCGCCCCGGTAAACGAGCCTTTGCGATGCCCGAAAAAGAGGCTTTCAAACAAATGATCGGGAATCGCGCCGCAATTGACCGGCACGAAGGGCTTGTTACTCCGGTCGCTGAGGTGGTGAATCGTGCGCGCCGCCAATTCTTTCCCCGTGCCGGATTCCCCGTAAATCACGACGCTGTTGTCGGCGGCGGCGGCGCGGGCCAGAAATTCGTACACTTCTTGCATGGCGCGGCTTTTGCCAATCATTTCGCCGAATTTAAAGCGTTCCTGCAACGAGGTTTTCAGCGTGCGGTTTTCATGCTCTAAGGCCCGGCGCGAGGTAATATCCCTGATCGCGGTGACGGTCAGGAGCGCGCCCTGCCAGAGCGTGTTCTTCGTCTGGATTTCGATCCAAAACGCCGCGCCGTCTTCGCGCTGGCCGCGCAATTCCGTCGTGGCCGCGTCCGCGTCGCAGAGAATTTTTTGATAGGCAAGCGCCCGATCTTCCGGCAGAATCAGTTCGAACAGGCTGCGCCCGATCAGCCATGCGCGCTGATACCCAAACAGCCGCATCAAGGTCTGATTGACTTCCACGATGCGCTCGCCGTCATGAATGACAATCCCTTCGAATGAGACTTCCGCCAACGCCTCGAAAAATGCCCGATCTTCCCGAAGCTGCTGCTGAATCCGCCTGTTTGCCAACTGCGTGGAGATTCGCGCTAAGAGTTCATCGCCTTGAAACGGCTTGATGATGTAATCCACGCCGCCGACCTCAAACCCTTTGACTTTGCTGGCTTGATCAAGAACGGCGGAGAGGAAAATGACCGGAATGTCCCGCGTGTTCGGATTCTGCTTGACATGGCGGCAGAATTCGAATCCGTCCATGCCCGGCATCACCACGTCGAGCAGAATCAGGTCAGGCGTATGATGCTGAAGCATCTCGGCGGCCTGTTCCGCGCCCAGCGCGTTCAGCACGTCAAACCCATCTTTTTTCAGAAACGCCGCGAGAATGTCCAGAATTTGCTGAGAATCATCAACAATAAGAATGGTTGTCGGCATGATTTCTCCGTAGTGTTAAAAATGGCCTGCGAAAAAAAGTTCAGCCGCAGATGCGCGTCAATCTCTGGCTCTTTTAAATATGTAAGGCAGAATCATGCGCTTGTAAAGCGATTTTTCGAGGAATTTATCGCAAGGCGCAAGCGGGGCGAGAGTTCTTGCCCGCGCCGCGCCTTGCGAGGCTGAAAAGCGAGGCGGTTACGGCAGGAATTTGACGAGATGCGGCCCGACGAGTTTCGTCACGGGCAGCGGCAGCCGCCGCCAGATGTTGATCGCCATCTCGTACTTCGGGTTGTGCGGGTTCAATTCCGGCAACGCATCGCCTTTGGCAAGCCAATAATGCCAATAACACGGCGCGGGCTTCGAACCCCACTGTTCTTTGAACCGGTACGTGCCTTCATCCGGAGTGGAACGCCCGAAATCAAAGCGCTTATACCCCTGTTCGCAGGCGAATTTCAGGATATTCCAATAGAGCATCATGTTGGGGCTGAACCGGTCGAATTCCGGCAGCGTCGCGGCCCAGGGAATTTGCAGCATCTCCTTGCATCCGGCTAAAAATCCGACGGCAATCGGCCTTTCTTGCGCGGACACAACGCAAATATGCGTCTGCTTCGGGAAGGCGGCCAAAATCTGCTCAAAAAATCGCTGGCTATACACCGGCGTTCCCAAGTCGCGCATTTTCACGGCAAAGACCTCATAAAACTGGCTCAATTTGTCCATCTGCCCGAATGTGACTGTGAAGCCCTCTTTTTCCGGCCGCTTGATTTGGCTGCGGAGCTTCGATTTGAAGCTATTCCAAAGCGCGTCGGTGGTTTCCGGGAGATCGAGAATCATCAGGACTTTCGAAGTTTTGACCGGCAGACCGAGATCGTAATTTTCCAAATGCCGGAACTCGATGTGCGAGGCGCGTTCCCGTTTGGCAAGCGTGATGGCCTCGTCAATCAGCCGCGCGCGGATGATCGGATCGTCCGCCAACACGCCGCCATAATTAAAAAACGGCAACGAGACGAAAAATCGCCCGAACATCGGGCTTTTCAAAAATACCAACGGCATCGCGCCGACAATCTGGTCGGCGCGCGCGGCCGCAAGATAAAACGTGGCATGGCCGAACGCTTGCTCGACGACGCGCTTCCAGCCGGTAAGATGATACAGCGCAGTGGCGGGCGCGCTCGCCACATAGGCATCCCACGCGGCGTACTCGTCTTCTTGGATGAGGCGAATCTGAATCTGGGGTTGTTCCATAATGCTGTCTCAGGAAGATGTTCATGAAACGGATGAAACCGACGGCAGTGAGTCTTTCACGCGCGAACGCAGGATGTCAAGAGAATATTGATGAAAGAGTCATTGATGGCATACCATGACACAGGCGCGGTCTGAAAACAGGAGTGTCAAATCTTGATTTGACAGCGAAATCGAGATTTCGCACTCCTGATTGACATAGGAGAAAAAGACTTGACAGAAATGTTTTTTCGGAATAAATCGGAAAAAACTTACGGCGCAATGATGATGGTATCGAGACGTTTGAAGTCTTAGAGACTTCGAACGTCTGGGGTTGAGGAGGCGTTATGGCATTCTGGAGCACATGGTTTGGCGGGGCGAACACCCTGAAAGATGAAACGGCGGAGGCTCTTTTTGTCTATTCGCAATGCGCGCAATGCGGCGAAAAATTTCGGAATCGGATTGACAAACAGCATGATTTGCAGACGAATTATGAAGATGCCGGCCCCGCGTATCGCTCGCACAAAGAGCTGATCGGCTCGCGCTGCCGCAACCTCGTGGTGATTGATTTGGAATTTGATCAGCAGAAACGGCTGATAGCGAAAGAGATTCAGAAAGGCCGCTTCCTGTCGCGGGAAGAGTTTGAGGAAACGCCGCCAGTCAACGAGACTCCGCGCTAAAGCGTGGAGCTAGTCAGCGCCGAATCGATTCGCGTCGGCATTCATGCCGAAGCCGCCTCGCTCTACGGGCCTCGCCAACTCGACTATCTCCGCGCTTTAGCGCGGAGATGCGAGGGCGGAGAAGACGCGCGAGGCGCGTCACGCGACATAGACGAGCGCGGCGCGCATCTTCGCGTCGTAGAGGGCGATCAGGCGTATGCTCGCGGCGATAATGCGCTGCTCGTTCTCGATGCGGGCGACGCTCTTGCGTTGCGCGTCACACGGCGAAATCTACGGGCTAAAGCCCGTAGTTAGTCAACGAGTCGCCTCGCTTTACGGGTCGCGTCAAATCGCCTCGCCCTACGAGGCTAAATCCGGGAGAGAGGCGCGGCCGCGCGTCTCTCCCGGATTTGGCTCAGCCGTTCGTTTCTGAACATCATTCATTCGGTTTGATAACAACCGTGATCTTGCCTTTCAGCAGCGCGGCGAAGGCGTCCGCGTCTGCCGCTTTCCCTTCATACAGGCCGTAATGAATCGGGATGGCGATGTTCGCCCGCACGTCCAGCGCGGCGTCGGCGGCTTCTTGCACGGAGTTCATCGTATATTTCTGCCCCAGCGGCAGCAGCGCGATGTCGCAGACGATATTTTTCATTTCGGGAATGCGCTCCGTGTCGCCGAAATGATAAATTTTCACGCCGTCAATCGTCAGCAGATAGCCGACCCAGTTGTTCGCTTTGGGGTGAAATTGCGTCTTGGTCATGTTATACGCCGGAACCGCCTCAATTGTCAGACCGTCCTGCTGCTGTGTCGCGCCCGGCGCAACGGCGATGATGGTCGCCTGTGGGAACTGCTCTTGCAACTTGGCGGCCACGTCTTTCGGCGCGAAAAAGACCGTGCTGTCTTTCATGACTTTGCGAATGTCATTTGGCGAACAATGATCGTCGTGGACATGCGTAATCAGGATGAAATCCGCCGGATCGTCTTTCTCTAATTGAAGCGGATCAACGTAGAGCGATTTCTCGCCCATCTCGATTTTGACCGTCGCCTGCCCGAACCAATGAATCTTCTCAAGCATCTGCTCCGGCGCGCTTGCGGCGAATGCCCGCGCATGCAACATCATCATGCCGATTGACAACATCACAATCATTCTTGTTTTCATGCAACCAGCCTCCTTTTATTGAGTTGTGTTTAAAAAATCGCATATCCCGTAGAGACGCGCGGCCGCGCGTCTCTACGAAGACAGATCGTATGTTCCTGCCAAAAAACGCAAGAAGAAATGTGCGCCGAAAGTCGGCGCGACGCCATTTTTTCTCCCAGAGAAATCGTCAAATGCCGAGAAGCGAACTTTTCTCTTTTAATTCTTGACTTTCCACCGCGTTCTTCAAAAATAGTGTTCTCACAAGATTTTACGCCAATCTCGGCGTTCACGACGCAAACATGACAGACGCGATATAAACGTTTAACGGAGGAATCAGGGGTATGTCAGGACATTCCAAGTGGCATTCAATCCGCCACAAAAAAGGCAAAATTGACGCGCAGCGCGGCAAAATTTTTACGCGGTTGATTAAAGAACTTACAGTGGCTGCCAGAATGGGCGGCGGCGACGTGAACGGCAACGCCCGTCTGCGCAGCGCAGTTGCTTCAGCGAAAGCCAATAACATGCCGGCGGATAATATTGACCGCGCCATCAAAAAAGGCACCGGCGAGCTTGAAGGCGTGGCGTATGAAGAAATCACCTACGAAGGCTATGGCCCGGCGGGCGTCGCAGTCATAATTGACGCCATGACCGACAACAAGAACCGCACGGTCGCCGACATCCGACATATTATGGGCAAAAACGGCGGCAACCTCGGCGCGAGCAACTGCGTCGCGTGGATGTTTCACCGCAAAGGCCTCATCAT
>CAZCGG010000262.1:3813-5935 GCA_964498135.1 uncultured Candidatus Moduliflexus sp. | reverse complement strand
GGGCTGCACGAATTCATGGGGTGGCCGCGCACGATTCTGACCGACAGCGGCGGCTTTCAGTCGCGCCTGCGCGAACACGCCATCACGGAAAAAGGGATTCAATTTTACGATGAACAGGCGCAAGACATCTGGACGCCGGAAGACGCCATCGAAATGCAGACAATTTTGAATTCGGATTTCGTCATGCCGCTCGATATTTGCGTGGAATTGCCGTCCACGCATCCGCAGGCGCGGGACGCTATGGAGCGGACGCTGCGCTGGGCGACGCGCTGCAAACATGCGTTCAAGGCGCGGCCGGGGCAGATGCTTTTCGGCATCGTGCAGGGCGCGATTTATCCCGATTTGCGCAAGCAATGCGTGGACGCGCTTGAGCGGATCGGTTTTCCGGCGTATGCCATCGGCGGACTGAATGTCGGCGAAACGGCGGAAGAATACCGAACCGCGCTGACCGTGACGAGCCAACTGCTGCCGCGTGAGAAATTGCGTTATATTATGGGCGTCGGCCGGCCGGAAGCGATGCTTGAGGCCGTGAAAGGCGGCGTGGACATCATGGACAGCATCATTCCGACGAAATACGCCCGCGAAAAGACGCTGTTCACCTATCGCGGCCCGATCAATCTCGGCAAAAAACGGCAATACCGGCGCGATAAATACCCGATTGACCCGAATTGCCAATGCTACACCTGCCGGACGGTCAGCCGCGCCTATTTGTATCATCTCTATCACACGACCACCACGACCGCGCTGCTGTACGCCGGGCTTCACAATATCGCGTTCTGCGTCCGCCTGCTTCAGGACGCGCGGCAAGCGATTCTCGACGGCCGGTTCGACGCCTTTTACAACGAATTTATGAGCAACTATGCCCGCAATGACGCCTAAGATTCCAGAAATTCATGTGTGCTGCGACGATTGGCAGGAATACGAATTGTTAGACTCCGGGAATCGCCGCAAATTGGAGCGATTCGGGCAATATATTTTGATCCGTGAAGAGCCGAAAGCGTGGTGGAAGCCGGAATTGCCGGATAAAGAGTGGGCGCGCGCCGTCGCCGAGCATGCCGGCGATGAGCGCGGCGCGTGGGAATTTCGGCGGCAGGCGCGGCCGGAATGGGAGTTGCGCTTCGAGGGGCTGACGCTGGAGGCGCGCTTGACCGCGACGTCCAAGCATGTCGGCGTCTTTCCCGAACAGGCGGCGCATTGGCGCTGGATTGCCGCGCAATTGGCGCAATGCGGCCGCCAGGATGTCCGCGTGCTGAATTTATTCGGCTATACCGGCGTCGCCAGCCTCGTCGCGGCGAGCGGCGGCGCGGCGGTGACGCATGTGGACGCGGCGAAAGGCGTGGTCGCGTGGGGACGGCAGAATCAGGAACGCTCCGGCTTGGCGCATCTGCCGGTGCGCTGGATTGTGGATGATGTCGGCAAATTCGTCAAGCGCGAACTCCGGCGAGAGCGCCGCTATGACGCGATTCTGCTGGATCCGCCGTCATTTGGGCGCGGCCCAAATAAAGAACTCTGGAAAATCGAGCAGCAGATCGGCGAATTGTTAGACGATTGCCGCCGATTATTGAGCGACGCGCCGCTGTTTGTCTTAATGACGCTTTATTCGTTAGAGCAGTCGTCGCTGCTGCTTGCCAATCTGCTGCGCGACATGATGCGCGGCGCGGCCGGGCAGATCGAAATCGGCGAATTAGCCCTCAAGCCCAAGGCATCCGACAACGCGCTGTCCATGTCGATTTTCGGGCGATGGTCTGCCGCGAATATCAGCGCGGCATTAGAATTGCAGTAAATCAACCTAAATGATTTGCGACGCAAAACAACTCCATTTTTGAGAAACGGAGTTGCTACTTTCTTACATGTATTGACAGAAAAAGTTATGGACATCGTTGTCAGACACCTTGAAGGTGTTTGACAGCTTTCCTTTAAGGAGACGACAAATGAGCCAATCAATGCACAAGATATTCTTTGGAACGCTGACAATCGGCGGGCTGATGCTTTCGCAAGGCTGCGCCCCAGCCGTCACGGTCACTCCGGCGGGCAACGACCGGCAATATGAAATCAGCGTCAGCACAGACGAATTCAGCGTCAATTCGACGGAAGAATTGATTCAGGCGTGGCACGAGAAAGC
>CAZCGG010000262.1:0-3713 GCA_964498135.1 uncultured Candidatus Moduliflexus sp. | reverse complement strand
CGGCATCATTACTGAAACAGAGGAGCGGCATCATGGCAACACTGAAACCGAAAGTCACGTTGAAGGCCAAAGGAGAGGAAGCGTATTTGTCCATCAAACAGTTGATGGTTACGTTACAGTGGACGGCGGCGGTTGACCTTGATTTGATGGCGTTTTATAAGACGAAAGACGGGCGCGTCGGCGGCATTTATTCGGATAATTACGCCGGAGGATCGCTGGGAAGCCTGAATAGCTTCCCGTTCATCGAGTTAAGCGGCGACGAGGGCGTCGGCGCGAAAGGCGGGGCGAATCAGGAAACGATCCGCATCACGAAACTCGATGACATGGCGGAAGTGTATATCTGCACGATCAATTTCACGGACGCCAGCCAGCAAAAAGAGTCGCGCTTCAGCCAGTACGACGCGCAAGTAACCGTCGTGGACGATAAAGGCGAAAATTTATGCGTGCCGTTGGATTCCGCGCTGACCGGGACGGTGGCCGTGATTGCGAGAATAGATAACGCCGGATTCATGGGCGCGAAGCTCATCAACGAAAACCGAATTTTAAGTCTTGCCGACTTTCAAGCAAGCATTCCCGGCGCCAATCAACTCAATCTTGCCTCGAAAATTATCCTCAAGAAAAAAGGGGAATCCATCCAACTCAAGCCCAAAGGCGGCAGCGGCGCAAAGGCCGGAGAAATTCTCATCAATCTCAATTGGAATCAAAAAGGCCAGCAGCAGCCGTCCGGCGGATTTCTCTCGAAACTCATGGGCGGGGGCGGCGGACAAGGGATTGACCTTGATCTCGGCTGCTTGATTGAGATGGCGGACGGGCAGAAAGGCGCGGTGCAACCGTTGGGCAAGTCGTTTGGCGCGTATGACGCGCCGCCGTTTATCTTCCATTGCGGCGACGACCGCACAGGCGCGTGGACGGAAGGTGAAAACTTGCGCATCAACGGGAATCATATCGCCGCGATCCGGCGCATTCTCGTCTATTCCTATATTTACGAAGGCGTCGCCAAATGGTCGCAGGCCGATGGCGTGGTGACGATTAAAATGGCCGGGTCGCCCGATATTGTCGTGCAACTCGACGAGACGCACGACGGCGTTTCGATGTGCGCGATTGCGTTGTTCGAAAATATCAACAATGCTTTTAAAGTCACGAAAGTCGTTCAGTATTTTCCGGGGCATCCACAGATGGATCAGGCGTTCCATTGGGGTTTGCAGTGGGTCGCTGGTTCAAAAGATTAGTGGAACCGCATAAAGGAGGCATGTATGGGATTATTCGCAAAAAAACCGCCCGCCGAAGATGTGCAACTCAAGCGGAAAGAGGCGCAAGACAATTTCGTGCAGTTGAAGCGCAAGGTGGATTTCGCCGTCAAAATGGCGAAACTCGAAGGCCAACGAGCGCGGGTGGCGTTAGTCATTGATATTTCCGCGTCCATGCGCGACATGTTCAAAAAAGGGACGGTGCAGCGCGTCTGCGAGCGGCTGTTGGCGTTAGGCGTCAAATTCGACGACAACGGCGCGGTGGATATTTTTCTGTTCGGCGAAAAAGACCACAGCATCGGCGAATTGACTGAACAGAACTTTTTCGGGTTTGTGGATGAGCAGATCGTCAGCAAATACCGGTTTGAAAGCGACACGAAATACGCGGGCGTCATCAATCAGATCGGCAAGAAATACACGAGCGAACCGGGCGATCCGGCGTATGTCCTTTTTGTCACGGACGGCGACAACAGCGATAAGCATGACGCGGAAAAGGCGATTGTCGCCGCGTCGAAATACGCGATTTTCTGGCAATTTGTCGGCATCGGCAGCGGGCAATTCGAATTTCTCGAAAAAATGGACACGATGTCAGGCCGGTTTATTGACAACGCGAATTTCTTCGCGTTGAATGATATTGACAGCGTTTCCGACGAAGATCTGTATCAGCGCATGCTCGGCGAATTTCCATCTTGGCTCAAACTGTCGAAGGAAAAGGGGCTGTGGTGATCCTAATAAAACTGAGAAATTACGTTTCTGATAAAAGGGGGCTTTCATGGCGCAATTGAAACGCAAAATCACGCTCGGCGGCAAAGGGGAAGAAGCCTATGTTTCCGTCAAGCAATTGATGGTGACGCTGCGGTGGAGCGCGGATGTTGATTTGGATTTGATGGCCTTTTACAAAGCCAAAGACGGCAAAGTCGGCGGCGTGTTTTCGGATAATTATCCGGGCGGCTCGATGGGCAGCCTGAATGTCTTTCCGTTCATCGAATTGAGCGGCGACGCGGGCGTCGGCGGCAAAGGCGGCGATAATGAGGAAGTCTTGCGCATCACGAAATTGGACGATGTGGCGGAATTATTCATTGTGACGATCAATTACGATGACGCCGTTGAGAAGAAAGCGGCGTCATTCAGCCAATATGACGGCGCGGTGACGGTCATGAATGATCGCGGCGAAGCGATTGAAGTGCCGTTGAATTCCAAAGATAAAGGGCATGTCGCGGTGATTTGCAAGATTGACAACACCAGCATGATCGGCGCGAAATTGATCAATATCAACGACGTCATGGATCTCGATCTGTTTTTGCAGAAAATTCCCGGCGCAAGCCTGATTGTGAACGAATGACACGCGAGGCGAGGAGATGGAACTAAAACGCAAGATCACGTTACAAAAGAAGGGCGACGCCGCAGAAATCACGCTGAAAAGTAAGACGGCCTCGACCGTTCACGCGAAATTGACATGGAAACAGGCCGTTGATCTCGATCTGCACGCCTTTTATAAGACGAAATCAGGGCAATTCGGGCATATCTATTTCGGCAATAAAGGCGACGCGAATAAAGAGCCGCACATCGCGCTTGACCAAGACGCGGGCGTCGGCAACCGGGCGGGCGATAACGAAGAAAATATCCGCATCGGCAATTTAGATCAACTGAGTTCCGTGCTGATTGCGACGAACATTTTCCGCTTTTTCGGATTTTTATCCAAAGGAGAATGTTTCGCAAAATACGACGGCAAGGTCATTGTCGAAACGGATACCGGCGACAGCATTGAAGTGCCGTTGACTTCGGAGGAACGCGGGCGGTGGTGTCTGATTGCGAAGATTGACAACACTGGCGCCGCGCCGAAAGTCATCAATATTAACGCCGTGCAGAAGGATGAACCGGGCAAGAATGACGTGTAAACCAGACAACCGCGCAAAACATGAACGATTTTTCAACTCAGGAGGATTGAATCATGGCAGAATTGAAAAAGAAAGTCACGTTGCAGACAAAAGGCGAAGAAGCGTATGTTTCCGTCAAACAATTGATGGTCACGCTGCGGTGGACGGCGAATGTGGATTTGGATTTAATGGCCTTTTACAAAGCGAAAAATGGCGGCGACGGCGGTGTTTTCTCCGATAATTATCCGTCGGGAACGCTCGGCAGCCTGAACAGTTTTCCGTTCATCGAACTGAGCGGCGACGAAGGCGTGGGCGGCAAAGGCGGCGATAATCAAGAAGTGCTGCGCATCACCAAAATGGACGATTTGGCGGAACTTTACATCGTCACGCTGAATTACAGCGATGCTGTCGAGAAAAAAGCGTCCGCGTTCAATCAATATGACGGCTCGGTCATCGTCATGAATGATAAAGGCGAGGCCGTCGAAGTGCCGCTCAATTCAAGCGACAAAGGCCATGTCGCGGTCATCTGCAAGATTGACAACACGAGTCCGATGGGCGCGAAGCTCGTCAACCTGAATGAAATCATGGA
>CAZCGG010000261.1:0-5950 GCA_964498135.1 uncultured Candidatus Moduliflexus sp. | reverse complement strand
GGGGAGGGAGACCACAGAAAAATTGTTCCCCTCCCCTGATTGAGGGGAGGGTTGGGTGGGGTTTGCGTAAGTCCTGAAAATCAATCAAACTTCAAACGCCTTTAAGACTTTTGAAGTTTGATTTACATGGAAGGAAGAGCCTCGAAGTTTTTTCAAAAAACATCGAACCAGATCGAGACGAACCTTTCGCCTGAACATGTCGAAATTTTACGTTTCTTTCTGCCCGCTTGTCAAAGAAACTTGAAGAGGTGAGGACAATCTCCTGAAAATGCTCTTGACACCCGCATAGAGTGGTGTTATGGTCTTTTTATCGAAGATGAATCGCGGAACAGCTTGTAGAAAGGGGCGTTGAATGGCGCAGACGGTCTATTTTCAACTCTTAGGCACGCGGGGGTCGCGTCCGGTGTTGGCCGATGATTTCGTCAAATTCGGCGGAAATACCACGTCGTATAAAATCTGGGGCGATGGCGTGTTCCCGATTTACGTGGATGGCGGGAGCGGCTTGTTCCGCGAAGGCATGCGCCTGAGCAGGGAGATCGAGCATTTTACGTTTTTGCTGACGCATTCTCATTGGGATCATATTCTCGCGTTTCCCTTTTTTGAGCCGTTTTACCGAGAAAAAACCGAAGCGCGGTTTTGGGGAACGGCGTCGTTCAAACGAACGTTCGAGGAATTATTCAGCCATCAATTTCAGACAGACGCCTTTCCGATTAACTATTCGGAATTGCCCGCGAAAATCCATTTCAAGACGCTTCGCGGCGGAGACGCGCTCATTATTCCGCCGCCCTATCCGCAGGCCGCCGGGACGCATCAAGAGACCTATTCCGTCTCGGCCTATCAAATCAACCATCCGGGGATTGATCTCGGCTATCGCATTCGACTGTATGGCAAATCTATCGTGATTCTGACCGACCTTGCGCCGATTGAGCAGAATCATTTAGGGCATGGGATGGATCATTTCGAAAAAGCCGACGAAGAACGCTATTATCAGGGCTTGGTGGATTTTTGCCAGGATGCCGATCTGCTGTTGCACGACACGCATTTCAACGAGCAGAACATCACAGGCAAGGAAAGCTGGGGGCATTCGACGGAAGTGATGGCAGTCAACTTGGCCGCGCGCAGCCGCGTCAAAACGCTGATTCTCGGACATCACGCGCCGGAAGATAATGATCAGGCTATCCTGAAAAAGCTTGAACATGCGCGGAAGCTCGCCGAGCCGCGCGGCCTGAATGTCATCATTCCGCAAGAAGATGAAATTGTCGCAATCTTATGAGGGCTGCTATGCCGCAACAGGACGGAACACAAACGCTCGCGCCGGAGCAGGACGCCGAGATGACCGTGATGTTTTGGGGAACCAGAGGCGCCATCAGCGCGCCCAAAGCCGATCAATTGACGTTTGGCGCGCATACGACCTGCATCGAAATTCGCAACGGCAGCGATTCGCTGATTTTTGACGCCGGATTCGGCATCGGGCGATATAGCGATTTCCTGCCGAAAAAATCCGGCACGTTTCATCTGTTTTTCACGCATTTTCACTGGGATCACGTGCAGGGCATCGGCTATTTCATTCCGATTTTTCTGCCGTCAACGCATCTGCATATTTATTCCCCTTGGCAAGTCGAGCGGCTTAAACGCCAATTGAATTATTATTTCGATTATTCGTTCGGCCCGTTCAAATCGATTGACGTGCTTTCCTCGAAGATTTATTATCATTCGCTGCAAACTCCGCTTGAAATTAACGGATTTACCATTGCGTACCATCCGAACGCGCATGAAGGGAATTGCTACGGATACGCCGTCAGCCGCCATGAGAAAAAAATCGCCATCATGACCGACCACGAGGCGAGAAAAACCGATTCGCATCTTGTTTGGGGAACGGGATATGATTTGGTGATTCACGACGCGCATTACACGGATGATGAATATCGCGCGGCCGGGCGCGGATTGGGGCATAGCTGTTTCACGCAGGCGATTGCCAACGCCCGCAACATGGGCGCAAAGCAGATTTTGCTGACGCATCACGCCCCGCTGCGCACTGATCAGGAAATGCTGGAAATTGAAGAGCGGCTTCAGCGCGCTCATCCCGACATCACGCTTGCGCTCGCCAGAGAGCAGGTGGCCTATACTGTCTAACCTTGTAAAATCGCTATCTTCACGTTGCCACAGAAAAAGAGGACGATGATGCCAAAATTTCTCCTTTATTGGGGCGCAATCTGCGTCATGATCTTTGGAATTTCTGCGCTGCTTGCCATGCGCATCTCAAAAAAATCCTCATCTGTCAGAATCCTTGAGACGTATTTGGTCGCAATCGGAACGTTTAGCGGGATGGCGGGAATATTATGGATGCTCTTTACGTGTCTTTCTGGCGGAGCGGAAAAAATGTCCGGCAGCATCGTCATGATAATTGCCGTCAGCCTCAATGCGCTCGCGGGAATGGTCTATGCGATGAATGAAAAACAGTTGCCGACTGAGTCCCTGCCAGGCCAGATGCAGAAAGTCGGCATATTGCTTGGAAGCGTCAATGTGGGGATGTATTCAGGAGCGATGGCACTCGGCATGTCTGCGGATAAATTGAACGATGATACGAAAGCCATTGGGTTTATTGTCTGCGTGTTAGTCGGTGGCTGTGCTGGATTAGGCGCGGCGGAGTTGATGATTTACAAGGAGGAATGGCTACAGATTGCGATGAAGGCATTGTCCGAATTACAAAAATCGAAAGGGGCGCAGACGCAAACTTCCACCCCTCCCATTCCGGGTTCCCCTTTTTTCAAAGGATGGCTGATTGGAACGTTTCTTGCCATTATGACGAGTCTTTCGACAACGACAGCCATTGCATACGGATTAGAAAACGGATTTTCTTTGGGGAGCGTTTTCTTGGGCGTCGTCGCCGCTGCCGCGTCATGCCTGTTTATGGTGCCTATCGCGGGCATGTTTGGCGGCATGCTGATTGGGACGCCGTTAGGTTTCGGCATATTTTCTTTGATGCTTCTGTTGAATCAGAGAATGCAGGCGTCTGAAACACAGGCGGAACGCCGACAACATGCGCTTCGCCAAGAAGGTGATGGATATGTTCAGGCGGTTGTGATTCCGAATGCGCTCCGAATCGTAAGTTTTATCGTGTCTGTGCTGTTCATGATTTTTTTCATGGTTGGCTTTTGGAAGATTCCCCAATTCTTCGCGGATCGCCGCTTGAATCAAGCATCATCTGGAATTCAATGGCAATTCACGCATGGAACGGATGCTCGCGCCAGTGATGTGGCGAAGACGGAAGACGGGGGCTATATTGCGACCGGTTTTGCCGATTCCAAAAAAGATCGTGGAAATGACGATGCGTGGATTATCAAACTTGATGCGAACGGTCGGCAGATTTGGGAACATGTGTTTGATCGCAAGCCGTATGATTTGCCGCAGGCAGTGCGCCCGGCAGCGGATGGCGGATATTTTGCGGCAGGCCGAAGCAGTTTCGCGAATGGCGTCAAAAATGAGAACTGGATACGGAAACTTGACGCGCAGGGACAATTTCTCTGGGAAAGATTGTTTCCTGACCCGATTATTCTGCTCCAACCAACTTCTGATGGATGTATTATTCTGAGCGGAACGCGCCCACAAAATGCTCCGGCAGGCATCCTGTTGTTCAGGCTGAAACAAGAACGGCGGGATTCTTGAAAAGCGCGCGTTGACGCGCCTGACAAATGGAGCAAATTATCGCATCTTTCCAGACCGGCAGGATGGATATGTCGCGGTGGGGCATCTGAATTATACGGAGGGATGGGCGGCGAAAATTACCACGCAAGGGCAGATCGCGTGGGAGCATACGTATGGCGGCAATGATACGGATATTCTCGATACGATGGAAGCGTTACCCGATAAGGGATATATCGTCGCGGGCCGGACGAAATCTTCTGGAAATGGCGATTTTGATGTATGGGTCGTCAAACTCGATCAACAAGGACGAGCGGAATGGGAACGAACATTTGGAACCAGAGGGTGGGATCAAGCAGAAGCCGTCGCCGCGTCACCAGATGGGGGATATTTCATCGCCGCCTCAAAAGGCGGAGGCAGAGATAGCGATATGTGGCTTTTCAAGCTTGATATAAAGGGGCGGCTTGTTTGGGAACGAACCTTTGGAAGCATGGCGAAATATACGCCATACGCCGTCCAACTTGCTCATGATGGCGGCTATGTTGTCGCCGGAGAAAAAGGAGGGCAGGCATGGATTTTTAAGATTGATCCTAAAGGCAAATCGAATGAGAATCAGCCTGCCATGAAGTAGCCGTGCGCGGGCGCTGCTCTGCCGGAGTTCTGACAATTTTTATTGATAACCTCATCATTTTCATCATCGTAATATGACCCAATATAATATCGCGCAAGCCCTAAGCGACATGGCCGCCCGCGCCCCGTTTCGCCCCGCCATCATCTTCCCGGCCGGGCGCGACCGTAGCGGACGGGCGAAATTTACGCAATTCACCTTTCACCAACTCAACGCGCTGAGCGATGCCTACGCGCATGGCCTCGCGCAATTCGGCGTCAAACAGGGCGACCGGACGCTGATGATGGTGCGCCCCGGCGTGGAACTGATTGCCGTCGCCTTCGCGCTGCTGAAAATCGGCGCAGCGCCGGTGCTGATTGACCCCGGCATGGGACGCCGCGCCTTTTTGCAATGCGTCGCGGAAACCGCGCCGACCGCCCTGATTGGCATTCCGTTGGCGCATATTCTCCGCCTGATGTTCCCAAAGCCGTTTCAGACCGTCCGCCATTTCGTGACCGTCGGCAAGCGGCTTTTCTGGGGCGGCGCGGAGCTTGACGCGCTGCAATCGCCTTCCCGCGAGCCATTCCTCATTGCGCCGACCACCACCGAAGACGAAGCCGCCGTCGCCTTCACGTCGGGCGGAACCGGAATTCCGAAAGGCGTGGCCTATCTGCACGGCATTTTCAAGAAGCAGGTGGAAATCATGCGCGGCGAAATGGGCGTCGCTGAGGGGGAAGTTCACCTCGCCGTGATGTACATTTTCGCGCTGTTCAATCCGGCGTTGGGCGTCACGACGATTATTCCCGACATGGACCCGCGCAAAACCGCGCAGGTCAACCCGGCGCATTTAGTCGAATCCATCGCCACGCACGGCGTCACGATGAGCCTCGGCTCGCCGCTCATTTGGAGCATTTTGGCTGATTATTGCTTGAAAAACGACCTCACGCTGCCGTCGCTGAAACATCTGTTCATGTTCGGCGCGGAGGTCATGCCGGACGTGGTGGAACGCTTCGGCAAGGTCATGCCGGGCGGGAAAATTTACACGCCATACGGCGCGACGGAAGCGCTGCCGTTGACGCTGATGCCGGGCGCAGAGATTGTCGCGGAAACCGGCGCGCAGACGCTAACGGGCGCGGGCGTCTGCGTCGGAACGCCGATTGGCGGCTTGCAAGCGCGGATTATTCCGATCTCCGACGCGCCGATTGCTCAATGGAATGAATCGTTGAGCCTTCCGACCGGGCAGATTGGAGAAATTGTCGTGAAAGGCGAAGTCGTGACGCGGCAATATGTGAATCGCCCGCAGCAGACCGCCGCCGCGAAAATCGCGGACGCGGACGGCTTCTGGCATCGCATGGGCGATCTCGGCTATCTTGATGCGCGCGGGCGCATCTGGGTCTGCGGGCGCAAAGCGCATCGCGTCGAGACGCCGCGCGGCTTGCTGCTGCCCGTGCAATGCGAAGCGATTTTCAACGCGCACCCGGCGGTGAAGCGCAGCGCGCTCGTCGGCGTCGGCGAGCCGGGACAGCAAGAACCGGTGCTCATCGTGGAAACGCGGCCGGAACGCGCCCCGCAATCAGAGGAAGCGCGGCGGCAATTGGTCGCCGAATTGTTGGAGCTTGGCCGCCAGCGCGAACAGACGCGGGACATTCACGCCATTTTGTTTCATCCCTCGTTTCCGGTGGACGTGCGCCACAACACCAA
>CAZCGG010000260.1:0-6039 GCA_964498135.1 uncultured Candidatus Moduliflexus sp. | reverse complement strand
CGCCCAATCAATGAATTGCCGCGCCTGTTCTAACGTGGCGACCTTTTTGACGATTTCCTGCGCGACGCGACGATTGCCGGACTCGATTCCGAACCCGGCGTAGAACATCCCGGCTTGCGCCATTTTTTCGGTCAATTCCTGTGTCATTAGGTCAACGCGGACTTCGCAATACCATTTGATGTCGAGCTTGCGCTCGATGATTTTATCGCAGATTTCGGCGGCGCGCTTGGGATTGTAATTGAACGTGTCGTCGTAAAACCAGATGACTTTCGCGCCGTAGCGGTCAATGACATGCTCAAGCTCTTTCAGCACGTTGTCCGGCGTCAGGCCGCGCACGCGCCGCCCCCAGTTGTTCGGCGTCGCGCAGAACGTGCAATGAAACGGGCAGCCCCGGCTCGTCATCAGGTTCGCGGCGGGCAGCAGCCCTTTGTCCGGCACGTCGAGCTTGAAATTATACTTTTCCCAAGGAATCAGATGGCGGGCGGGCATCGGGAGCGTGTTCAGGTCGGGAATGCGCTGGCGCGGCTGATTTTCGATAATCGCGCCGTTTTCGCGGAAACTGAGTCCGTCCACGCTGCGCAGCGACGCGTTCGCCTGCAACGCCTGCGCCAATTCCGTCAGCGTCACTTCGGCTTCGCCGCTCACCACGCCGTCCACGTAGGGGAGATGGCTGAGCGTGTCCCGCGCCGTGCCGGTGAAATGCGGGCCGCCCATGACGACAAAGGCTTCTGGCCGCGCTTGTTTCGCCACTTGCGCCGCGCGGAAACTTTGAAATCGGTTTTCGGTCGTGGTCGTAATGCCGATGATGTCCGGCTTGTCGGTTTCAAATTTTCGCGCCAACGCCTGCCAATCCAGCCGCAGCACATCGGCGGGAACGACTTCGACGCCGATCTTCTGTTGTTCTAACGCCGCCGCAAGATAAAGCACGCCTAACGACGGCATGGTTGAGCCATGGCTCCAGCGTTCGGCAAAATAGCCGCCGGGCGGCAAACATAACATGACATTCATGAGAATTTCGAATCTCGCGCTGAGGCGTAAACGGCAAGCAAAGCCGCGCTGCGCCTCGGCGCGAAATCGCCTTGTTTGAGTGGGTTTGCTGCCTGTATGACGGCGGGGGGAAATTGTGTCAAGGGGTTTTGCTGAAGAAAATTTTGGCGGCGGCACGGCAGAGGCGTTTCATGAAATGCTCTGCGCGGCAGGTTCAATCCCTTTTTAACTCGGCTGCCACAGAAGTTTGCAGAATAGCAGATGCAAGCGCGTCAACCGTATAGGCATCTTGCCATGCATCACGGTCATGCGTATAATCGCCTTCCCCTATATCGAATTGCTGCATAAAACGAATTAGGCCGATAATGCCCAATTCGCGCCGCACAGCCTGAAGACCTAAGACACGCACTTGCGCATCCGTTTTATTCATGACCGACATCATGATAACACCTCCTGTATCCATCGAAGCGGATTGCCGACTTTGACAGATAATTTTGGGAACAATTCGGATTTTTTCAGCATACGGTCATCAACTGTCAGAAAAACATCTGCCCGTGTTTCAGCGCAAGCAAGGTGCATGGCATCAAAAGCTTTAAATCCTTTTCGTTCAAGCGCTTTTGCCCGCTCAAGAATTTCCGGCGTTATACGCACGACATCAACCGCCGGAACAAGCAGCCACTTCAACGCATTTTTTCGGGAAATATCTGGAGCATTGTCAATTTCGAAATAACTCACCTGACTACAAATCAAATGCATCTGCTGTTGTTCGCACAAGGATAAAATGACTTTGACCGCTTCTGATTCCAAATGAATGCGAAGTTGCGATTGATCGTCAAACAGGCGATTAAGGCAGCAATTATCGAGATAGACGCTCCACATAGACAACAACACAACAAGAATAAAGAATACTTGTCAAGGAAATGTTTTAACGATCTTTAGAGTTAAATTGGTTTGGAACATTTGCTGCCAAAAACGCGTGCCATTCGGAGTGAAACGTGGCGAGATGCGCCGCCTGCTCCGCGCGGATGTTTACGAGCAATTTATCGTGCGCGGCCGTGTCCGCAGGCGAAAGCGGCGCGGCGCATTCCGCCGCAAACTCGCGCAGATGCGCTTGCGCAATCTCGCCGTCATGCCATTTGCCCAACGTCTGATGCATACGCTGCAGCGCGGCGTCAAGCGCAGTTTGGCCGCTGAATGCGGGCAGGCAGCGCGCGGCGATGTGCAGCGCATAACGCGTCTCTTTCGTCAAGATGCGCAGCGGATGCAGGCGGTCAGCCGGAATCTCGCCGCCCGGCGCGAAATTAATGATTCCCAGCATTTGCTGCGCGAGCCGCGCATGAATTTTGCGCGTCGCGGTATCCTCCGCAAGCGGGTCAATCGCCCTGAGAATGCGCCGACGCTGCGCCTGCCGGTCTTCCTCGAACGGGAAAAATTTGGCAAACGCCGCAAACTGACGGCGGGCGAACTGTTCCTTGTGTTTCAGCCCGTTGTAATATTCATGCGGAAACCCGCCGATTTCCCGCGCTTGAAGACGGCAAAGCTCCTGCTGCACGTGGAGATCGCGCAAATCGGCGGACGCTTTGAAGAGTTGGCGCGCGGCGCGGAAATAAATCTGCGACGGAAACGCCTCCGGCGCAAGCCATTCGATGAACCGGAACAGGGCGCGAAGCTGCTTGATGTCCACGCGGAAATCGTGCAGCGCGTCCGGGTCGTGATATTTCATCGCCCGAACGCCGCGCTGCTGAATGCGTTGCGACAGCGCGACGTAATCTTGCTCAAGATGCTCCTGAAACGTCATGTTGATATGTGTATTGACTAAACAAAGCTGTCAGACATCTTGTAGGTGTCTGACAGCTTTCCTTGTCCACAACGTTCTATATCATTGCGCTTATGCGTGGCCGCGCGCCCCGCTCAAATAGTCGTAAATCGCCTCTTGCGAGCGGAGCGGCGCGGCATCGAGAATCCGACGGTATTGATTATCTAACGCCTCGTTGATGCGCCGCGCTTTCACGTTATCGCGCCATTGCAGGTCGAAATATGTCCGCAACTCCTGCTGCAAGGCCGGATCGTAAATTGGGCAGGCCACTTCGACGCGCAAATCGAGGTTGCGCGTCATCCAATCCGCCGAACTGATGAAATATTTCTCTTTTCCGCCATTGCAGAAAATGAAGATGCGCGAATGCTCCAAAAATTTATCCACGATGCTGATGATTTCGATGTTGTCGCTGACGCCCGGAATGCCCGGCACAAGCGAGCAGATGCCGCGCACGATCAGTCGGATTTTCACTCCGGCTTTGCTCGCCGCATAGAGCAAATTCATGACGCCGGAATCCACCAAGCTGTTGAGTTTGACGTGAATGTACGCCTCCCGCCCGGCTTTGGCGTTGCGGATCTCCTTGCGAATCAACTCTTCCCAGCGTTTCCGCATGTAAAACGGCGAGACAATCAGATGGCGGTACGCTGCGAGTTTGTAGTTCGTTTTCAGAAAATCGAAGAGCAGCTTGACCTCGCCCGTGATGCGCTTGTCCGCCGTCATCAGGGCGTGATCGCAATAGAGCCGCGCGGTGTCTTCATTGAAATTGCCGGTGGCAATGGCCGCATAGCGCACTTTGCGCTTGCGCTCCATGCGCGTAATCAGGCAGAGCTTGGCGTGAACTTTCAATTCGGGAATGCCGTACAGCACCCGCGCCCCCTCTTCAATCAGGTGATTCGCCCAATAAATATTCGCCTCTTCGTCGAAACGCGCCTGAAATTCGAAAAGGACGGTGACTTGCTTGCCGTTGCGCACCGCATGCGTCAGCGCGTTGACGATTTTCGAGAGTTCGGCGACGCGGTACAGCGTCATGCGGATCGAGACGACATTCGGGTCAATCGCCGCTTCGCGCAGCAGATCAATCATGTAGTGAAACGATTGATACGGATAATGCAGCAGCAGGTCGCGCTCGCGGATGATTTTGAACAGGCTTTTTCCGGGGCGGATCGCGGGATGCGGCAGCGGGCGAATGGGCGCGTATTGCAGCGATGCCGGGCCGAGTTTCGGGAATTTCATGAAATCCTTGAAATTCAAATATCGGCGTTCCGGCAACAGCGTGTCGTGGCCGCTCAAACCGAGCCGTTTCGTCAAGAATTTCAGAAATTCTTCGGGCATGTTCCAATCGTACGTCAGGCGCACGGTCTGGCCTTTGGTGCGGCGTTTCACGCTTTTGGAAATCTTTTCCACGAAACTCTGCGTCACGTTGTCGTCAATGTCCAATTCCGCGTCTTTAGTGATTTTTATTGGAAACGCTTCAACCACCTTCATGCCGATAATCGAGAAGACTTCCGGCAAGCCCAAGCAAATCAATTCTTCCAGCAAAATGACGGCGAGCGAATCGTGACCGCCGGGCAGCGCGATGAAGCGGGACAGCCCTTTGGTCGGGACTTCGACGATGGCGTATTCTGATTTTGGTTTGGGCAGGCGCGCCGAACGCCGTTTTTTGACGAGATGTGCGGCGAGGTAGAGCGATTGTTCCTGCAAAGCCGGAATTTTGGGGAGATAACTGAGCATCATCGGCACGATGGCCGGGCGCACCTGTTCGGCGAAATACGCCCGAAGAAATTTTTCCTGCTCCGGCGTCAGTTCCGCCCGGCTGACAATGCGAATGCCGCGCGCGCGCAGTTCTTTTAAAATGGCCTGATAATGCCCTTCAAATTGAAGCTGCTGCCGCGCGACGATTTTTTGAATCTGGTTGAGCGTCTCTTCGGGGTGATCTGTGTCGGCGAGTTCCGCCTTTTGGCCGAATTGCAACAGCCGCTTGAGCGTCGCCACGCGCACGCGGAAAAATTCATCGAGATTTGACGAAAAAATGGCGAGAAATTTCACGCGCTCCATGAGCGGCACGGTCGGATCGTTCGCTTCTTGAAGCACTCTGGCGTTAAACGCGAGCCAACTGATTTCGCGGTTGATTACGGGAAGCTTTTCCTCTGACATAACCGATATGATTTGCGGCGCGAAGAACCCCCGTTAAAAAACGGAGGTTCTCGGATGGCATTATTTCCCCTTGTTCGGCGAGGTTGAGCGCGTCCGGCGTTTCGGTTTTGCGGGCGCGGCGGCCGGTTCGTCCGCGGACGGCGCGGCGGCGTCAGCCTTTTTCGCTTGCTCCGGCTGCGGCAGCCGGTCAATCCGTTTTTGCTCCACGATGCCCGCCAACTCCTCAATTTTCGAAGCCTGCATTACTTTCGCCAATTCTTTGGCGAGTTTCCTGCTGGTTTTCTCTAAGACGTTTTCCACCTGTTTCGATGATTCGGCGTCAATTTCATTTAAAATATGTTCGATGGACGCGGCGATGCTGCGCGCAATCGCTTTCTTGGCCTTTTTGAAGACTTTCGGCGTCGCGCGCACCGGAAAATCAAACAGCGTCAGCGTTCCGGCCTGTTTGTCAATCTCCTGCCACCGCTCAATTTCGAAACTGATGCCAATTACGCCGGTCGTGCGCAATTCAATCGCTTCGGTGTCTTTCAAAAAGAGGCTGGCTAATTGGGAGAGCGTCGGCTCATGGCCGAACAGCATGACCGTGTTATAGGCGTTATTCAACTGCGCGATCAGGCTTTTCACCTCTTCGACGCCCTGCTCGTAGATTTCTTCGTGCAGCGCCACCTGCCGGAACGGATAATTCAAATGCTGCGCGAAAATATGGGCGGTTTCAAGGGCGCGATCCGTCGGGCTGGAGACGATGAAATCCGGTGAAATGCCCTTCTGACGCAGGCGCTCACCCATCGCTTCCGCGTCGTCAACGCCCTGATTTGACAGGGCGCGCTTGAAATCGTCAATGCCTAATTCACTGGAAACGGCCTTCGCATGTCGAACAAGATACAATGTTTTCATAATTTTTCTCTTTTTTTTCTCTTTTTCAGTAATTACAAATTGTTTTTTTGCATTTTTCACGCCAAGCCCGCTAAGGTGGTCACACATGGTCTTTGCGAGCTTAGCGTGAATTCGAAAAACATTATTCATAATTACTTCAAGCACAGATGTAAATCAAACTTCAAAAGTCTCAAAGACTTTTGAAGTTT